>CAYWAK010000150.1:0-7129 GCA_964455755.1 uncultured Ardenticatenales bacterium
AAATCGAAGCCTTCCTCACCCACCTGGCCACGAAACGCCACGTAGCCGCTTCGATGGTGATATGCGGGAGATATTTGTGGATTGGAGAGGAAGAGAATGATGAGATGATCCGCTGTCGAAAGTTACCTTAAATAGCCAGCCGAAGCTGGTGCTCCAGCACTTTTTGCCGCTCTTTTTGCTCTTTCAATTGGCGAATCTCTTCGGCCAACGTATCTATGTCGGCGAACCGCCGGTAGACCGAAGCAAAACGCACATAAGCAACATCATCCAACTTGAGCAACCGGGCCATTACCCGTTCGCCAACAAACTGGCTGGAGACTTCTGATCTTCCGAGGCTGTAAAGTTCTGATTCAATCGTGCTGACCATATTCTCGATGGTTTCTGTGGGAACAGGCCGCTTTGCACAGGCACTGGCAATTCCAACATACAACTTGTCCCGGTCAAATTCTTCACGCCGTCCGTCCGCTTTGATGATCATTAGATTGATCGGGGCCACACGTTCGTGGGTTGTATATCGCTGTTTACAAGATTGGCACTCACGCCGCCGGCGAACACCACGGGGCATCTCCCGTGTGTCTATAACGCGAGACTTTTCATTGCCACAGAAAGGACACTTCATGAAACTTTTCCCCCTGGAATATGTGACGTGCGGTGGATAGTTGTGTGTAGGTGCCTATCAAATCACGGTGATTACCCAGGGCAGACAGTGACTCCCTAAATATAGAACTGTCATTTGGGCGAAACACCAAATGTGACTTCCGGCATGTGGTACATTGTAACATAGTTGCCGGTAAAGTGCAAGGGGGGGAACCTTAAAAAACCAACGTTATTAAGGAAAGCCCGGCGATCACAGACCTTGTTCATCCGCAACCGTTTCTCGTTTTTCGGAGAATGTGGTAGAATAAGGGCCATGAAAGCACAAGAGGCACTCCATGCAATCCCCGGCTTCCGGGCAAGCGGAATTCACTGCGGCTTGCGAAAAACCGGTGAGCCGGATCTGGCCCTTGTGGTCAGTGACCGGCCCTGTTCGGCAGCCGCCCTGTTCACGCAGAACCTGGTGCAAGCCGCGCCCGTTCTTCATGACCGCGCGCTCCTGGCCCGCAACAGCCGGCAGGTGCAGGCCGTTGTAGTCAATGCCGGCATCGCCAACGCTTGCACCGGCAAACAGGGCCTGCGTGACGCAGAGACAACGGCCGGTCTCGTGCGCCAGGCGCTTGCCTTGCCACAAGAAGACTCGGTCTTTGTGATGTCCACCGGCGTGATCGGCGCGCCACTCGACATGCGCAAACTCGCGTCGGGCGTGGGGCCGGCCACCGCGCAGCTCCACCCCGACGGTTGGGCCGGCGCCGCGCGCGCCATCATGACCACCGACACGCGCCCGAAAATGGCCTCCGTGCAGTACACCCCGCCGGGAAGCGACACAGCGATCACCGTCGCCGGCATCGCCAAAGGGGCCGGCATGATCCATCCCGACATGGCCACCATGCTGGCCATCGTTGTCACCGACGCGGCTGTTGCGCCCCCACCCCTCCAGGAAGCGTTGCACCGCGCCAACCAGACGAGCTTTCGCTGCATCACCGTGGACGGCGACACCAGCACGAACGACACCGTGCTGCTCCTGGCCAACGGCGCGTGCGGTTTGCCCGAAATCAAGGAGACGACGGGCGCTGCCTACGCCCTCTTTACGGAAGCCGTCACCCTCATCTGCCAGAACCTGGCCCGCCAGATCGCCTGGGACGGGGAGGGCGCGACGAAACGGGTTACCGTTCGCGTGAGCGGCGCGCCCGACTTTGAGGCAGCCCGTCGCGTTGGGCGCACCATCGCCAGCTCGCCGCTGGTCAAAACGGCCCTCTATGGCAACGACGCAAACTGGGGACGGATACTCGCCGCAGCCGGCCGCGCCGGCGTTCCCTTTGATCCGGCCCGCTTGAGCCTGACCATCGGCCAACCCGCCCAACCGCCGCTTGAACTCGTTCGCCATGGCCGGCCACACGACGTGGACGAAAAACGCGCGGCGCAGATCATCGCACGCGAGGAGATCGTCCTGCACCTCGACTTGGGGGCCGGCGCAGCCGAAGCCTCCATCTGGACGTGCGACCTGTCGCATGATTACGTCAGCATCAACGCCGAATACCGGACGTAGCGCGGTTCACAGTCGTCAGTCGCCAGATGTTACGCAAATACGAAGTACGCAACACGCCAATCCAAAATCCAAAATCTAAAATCGAAGGGAGTATTCATGGCTCGCTGCCCACATTGTCAAAAGAACAACCTCGCCGGCCGCACTACCTGCTACGCTTGCGGGACGGCATTACAAAAAGACAACTTGACTGAGTCGGCTGAAGAAGACTTGCCTCCCACAATTTGCAGTGCGTGTGGCCTGCTCAATCCGCCGCGCGTGTTCTTCTGCGAGAATTGCGGCAGCCAATTGGGTGTACGCGATGAGTGTTCCTAAGAAGCTGCACGTTGCCTTCCAGGGAGAGCGCGGGGCGTACAGTGAAGCCGCTGCCGTCAACTTCTTTGGAATGAGAAAGGTTGAACCGGTTCCCTGCACCACCTTCGACGATATCTTCCGGGGGGTGCAGAGCTATCGCTGGGAACGGGGCATTGTGCCCATCGAGAACTCCCTCGCCGGCAGCATCCACCGCAACTATGACCTGTTGCTGCGCCACGATCTGCAGATCGTCGGCGAACAATATCTGCGTATCGTGCACAACTTGCTCACCCTGCCCGAAACAGGGCTGGAGGACATCCGCCGGGTCTACTCTCACCCGCAGGCGCTGGCCCAATGCGAAGACTGGCTCGATGAACACCTGCCGGGCATCGAGAGGGTAGCCACGTATGATACCGCCGGCAGCGCAAAACGGTTGCAGGAGACGGGGGAACAGGGGGCCGCCGCCATCGCCAGCACACAGGCCGCGCGTGTGTACAACCTGTCCACTCTCGCGGCCGGCATCGAGGACGACGTCGAGAATTACACCCGCTTCCTCATTCTGGGACGAGAGGCGGTCGTACCCAACGACGTCGCCAAAACCTCCATCGTCTTCGCCCTGAAGGACGCGCCGGGAGTCCTCTTCAAAGCGCTCAGCGTCTTCGCCTTGCGCGACATTGACCTGACCAAAATCGAATCGCGCCCGCTCAAAGGAAAACCATGGCAGTACTTCTTCTACCTGGACTTCGCCGGCAACATGACCGAAGAACGCTGCCAGAATGCGCTGCGCCACCTGCAAGAGATCGCTTCCTTCCTGCGTGTGCTCGGCTCCTACCCCCAAGCGAAGTCAAATGGAGAGGAAGTTGGAAAGGAGTAGGAATCGTTTTCAATTCTCGACGATCCACGCTCTACGTCCTTCTTTTCGCATCGGCGCTCGCCGTTGGCCTGGCCCTCTGGTTCTGGCTGCTGCGTGACCTGCCCGACCCGGCTGCCATCCAAAGCGGGTTGGCCGGCCCCACGACGAAAATCTTCGACCGGCACGGCCAATTGCTCTACGAAGTGCTCCCGCCGCAAGGAGGCAAACGTTCTCCCCTGGCCATTGACCGCTTTCCGCAAACGCTGCGTCTGGCCACCATCGCCACCGAGGACGCGACCTTCTACCACAATCGGGGGATCGAACCGCACGGGATACTGCGCGCCGCCTGGGCCAATCTGCGCGCCGGCCGCATCGTCGCCGGCGGCAGCACGATTACACAGCAGATCGCCCGCGATTTGCTGCTGCCCTCCGCCGAGCGTCGCCAACGCACGCTGCGCCGCAAGCTGCGCGAAGCGATCCTCGCCCTTCGCCTGAGCCGCACCTACAGCAAGGACGAAATCCTGGCCCTCTACCTGAACCACACCTACTACGGCCACCTGGCCTTCGGCGCCGAATCGGCTGCACAAACCTATTTTGGCAAACACATTTGGGAGCTGGACTTGGCCGAATCGGCCCTGCTCGCCGGACTGCCGCAAGCGCCGGGTCGCTATGACCCGCTGGCCAATTTGCCCGCCGCCCGCGCCCGGCAAAAGGACGTGCTCCAGCTCATGGTCAAGAACGAGTTCGTCAATGAAGAGGAAGCTCGTCTGGCCGCCGCAGAACCTTTGCACTTTTCTTCCGTGCCCTTTCCCATTCGCGCGCCCCATTTTGTGATGTACGTCCTGGCCGACCTGGAGGAGCGCTTCGGCCCGAACGCCGTCCTCTACGAGAGCCTGCGCGTGACCACCACGCTCGATCTCAACCTGCAGGAGGCAGCGGGCCAAATCACCCGCCGTCACCTGGAACGGCTGTCCCGCCACGACGAAACCGGACCGGTGCACAACATTCACAACGCGGCCCTCGTGGCCCTGGACCCGCAGACCGGCCAGGTCTTGACCATGCTGGGCAGCCCCAACTATTTCGACCCGCAGATCAGCGGAGCCCTCAACGCGGCAGTGGCTCTGCGCCAGCCCGGCTCGGCCATCAAGCCGGTCACGTATGCCACGGCGTTCGACCCGAGCCAAAGCGGAGACGACCTCTATACGCCGGCCACCGTGCTCAACGACGTGCCCACCACCTTCCTGACCCGCGAGGGGACGCCCTACCAGCCCTACAACTATGACCGCCGCTATCACGGTCCCCTCTCGTTGCGCAGCGCGCTGGCCACATCGAACAATGTCATCGCCGTGAAGGTTCTCGATCACGTGGGCATCACGGCCATGGCCGCCACAGCCCGCCGCCTGGGCATCACCTCCTGGCGCGAGCCACAACGCTACGGCCTGGCCCTGACCCTCGGCGGTGCGGAAGTCAGCCCGCTGGAGCTGACCGCAGCATACGCAGCCTTTGCCGCCGGCGGCGTCCACCACGAACCGGCCGCCATCCTGCAGGTCGTGCGCAGCGACGGCGAGTTGCTCTATCGCTGGGAACCGGACGGCGGCACACAGGCCGTCTCTCCACAAGTCGCCTACCTGATCAGCGACATCCTCAGCGACAACACGGCGCGCGCACCCGCTTTTGGCGAATACAGCGTGCTCCGCCTGTCCCGGCCGGCGGCGGCGAAGACCGGCACCACCGGCGATTGGCGCGACAACTGGACGGTCGGCTACACGCCTGACCTGGTCGCCGGCGTGTGGGTGGGCAACGCCGACTCCTCGCCGATGTACGGCATCTCCGGAGTGGACGGCGCCGGCCCCATCTGGCACGATTTCATGGAGGAAGCATTGGCCAACAAGCCGGAGCGTCCCTTCACCCCGCCCGACGGATTGGTACGCGAGGAGATATGCGTCGCGTCCGGCCTGCTGCCCACACCGCTGTGCCCCCAACGCCGCCAGGAATGGTTCATTGCCGGCACAACGCCCGCCGCGTACGACGATTCGTACCGCATGGCAGAGATCGACACAGAGAGCGGTTTGCTCGCATCGGCCGCCTGCCCGGAGCACGTGGTTGAGCAAACCTTCCGGGTCTTTCCGCCGGAAGCCCGCGCGTGGGCCCGTCGCCAGGGCATCCCGCAGGTTCCAGAGCAAAGTTGTGACGCCGAACCGGCCGGGCCTTTGGGCCAGGGACGCCGGCTGGCTGAGGCGAACGGTATGGTCATCACCGACCCGCCGCAGCACGCCGAGTTCCGCTTCAGTCCGGCGCTGCCCGGCGAGGCGCAGCAGATTCCGCTGGCCGTCCACCCGGCCGGGGACTTTCGACCGGTCGTCGTCACCCTGCTGTTGGACGACCGGCCCGTCGCCGTGCTGCGTCACGCGCCCTACCGCACCTTGTGGCCGCTCCGCTTGGGCGCGCACACCTTTCGGGTCACGGCGGTGGACGTGGGGGGAAATCGGGTAGAAAGCGCACCGGTACAGTTCGTGGTGACGGAATGACGCAGCAACGGTGAATGTGGGATGACGAACGGCAGCGGAGAGCGTGGGGCGTCGAGCGTCGAGCGACGGAACACAGATTGCGCGTTACAGCAGAAAGTGAAGAACGACTCTTATGCGCATTGCCATTGACTATACGGCCGCACTGCACCAGGGCGCCGGCATCGGGCGCTACACGCGCGAGTTGGTCCGTGCCCTGGCCCGCCTGGACCGCGAAAACGAGTACGTGCTCTGTTGGGCACGCGACGCCGGCGACCCGCCGCCACCCGAAGACGTGCCCGCACACAGCGTACTCCGCCGCTGGCCGCTGACCGAACGGACGCTGATTTGGCTGTGGCATCGCCTGCGCATACCGCTCTGGGCGGAGCTGCTTACCGGTTCCGTGGACATCTTTCATTCGCCGGACTTCACCCTGCCGCCGTTGCTGCGGGCCAAAGGCGTACTCACTATCCATGACCTGAGTTTCCTGCGTGTGCCGGAATGTGCCGATCCGGGACAGCGGCGCTATTTGAGCGCCACGGTTCCCCGTTCCGCGTGCCGGGCGGACGCCTTGCTGGCCGATTCGGAGAACACGCGCCGCGACATGGTCGAGCTGCTGGGCTTGCCGCCGCACAAGATCACCGTCGTCTATCCGGGCGTTGACCCGCGCTTCCGGCCGGCGAACGATGACCACGAAAGCGAGCGGGTGCGCGGCCGCTATGGCCTCTCCGGCCCGTTCATCCTGGCCCTCGGCACGCTGGAACCGCGCAAGAATCTGGCACGCCTGCTTCAGGCTTATGCCGGCTTGCGCGCCGAGGCACAGGCCGGCGAATTGATCCCGCCGCTGGCCTTCTCCGGCGCGGTCGGCTGGCTGGTGGATGAAGTCTTTCACCTGGTGGATGCGTTGGGGCTACATGATGACGTGTTGTTTCTCGGCTACGTGCCGGATGAAGATTTGCCTGTGCTGCTACGCATGGCATCCTGCCTTGTGTACCCGTCGCTCTACGAGGGATTCGGTCTGCCGGTATTGGAGGCGTTGGCCTGTGGCACGCCGGTCGTTACGTCGCGCGTCTCTTCCCTGCCGGAAGTGGCCGGCGATGTGGCCGTCTATTGCGACCCGCGCAGCACCGCAGACATCGCCCAAGCCATGCGGCAGGTGCTGGCCGGCGAAGAGTTGCGCCAATCATTGTCCCGCCGGGGGCCGCAGCAAGCCGGCCGGTTCACGTGGGACGAAGCGGCACGTCGTGTGCTGGACGTGTATCGTGTCGTGCGACTCTGAAACGATGAATGATGAACACTGTATGAAATTTCGCATTGGAGCAAAAGCCACACGTGGAG
>CAYWAK010000151.1:0-7118 GCA_964455755.1 uncultured Ardenticatenales bacterium
CACGGTCGCTGACAGGCTCGAAAGCCTGTCCTACGAAAGGCTGTCCCACGGTCGCTGACAGGCTCGAAAGCCTGTTCCACGTGTCGACTTTGCACCCTTGCGTTGATGTTTTGGTTGCGGCTGGAGGCCGCGCTATGTATTGTGTAACATGTTTCGCGTTGCGTGGCACGGTCAGTGGAACAGGCCAAGCCACAGTTGGTAGGCTCCAAGGAATGCCAGGGCAAAGGCCGACAGCCCCAGCAAGCTGTGATTGATTCTGGGTCCGAGATGCCTGGTAACTCCAAATAGCAACACCAGTCCACTGGTAACGGCCACCAGGGTGATGTAGAACGCGGTTATAAAACTGATCCCGTAGGCCGGTGATGTGCGCCAGGCAGCCAGCAGTATCGGCCCGCTGACGAGTCCCCAGAACAGATATGGGCCCGGGTTGAGGAAATTGATTGTGGTCGCTTGAAAAATCGTTTGTCGTTTTGATAGCGTTTCGACCAGATGGGTCGAATCGTATTGCCGCCATGCCCGCATCGCGCCGAGCGCCAGGTAGAGAATGAACACGCCGCCGGCGACATAGAAAAAGCGCTGCCACCAGGGCGGGACATGATTCAAGACAAACAAGGCCAAGACAATGATCGGGCCATCGCTCAGCAGAGGAGCAAAGGCCACAGGTATCGCGCGCCGCCAGCCGGAAGTAAGGGCCTGCGAAATCAGATACGATTGGAAGGGGCCGGGCTGCACACCGGCAGCAAAGCCGAACGTAATTCCCTGGAGCACTAACGTAAACATTGCGTACCGGTCTCCTCGATATTACAACCCGAAGACTTGCTTCATGCCTACCAGGAGCGCCAGCCCAACGGCCCAGACGCCGTAACCGACCAGAATCATGGGCACGAGTTTCAGGCCGGCTCGGGCGGATAGCCAGACGGCCGCCAGAAAGGCGACCGTTGGCAAAATACCGAGCAACATGCCGAGGCTAAACTGGCTTGTGGCCGTCCGCTCTCCTCCGCTGGAGGAATAGACAATCCACAATGCCAGCGGGGCCGTCAGCGGCATTACTGCGGTGACGGAGGCCACAAACCTGCTCTGCTTTTCCAGAATGGCGACCGCAATGATAAGGGCGATGGAAAGCAGCACTGGCAAAATGTCTTGAGATTTCATATACGGGTTCCATTTTGTGGTTATCTTCATCCTTTGCAGTATAACATAACGAGGCGATTCGCGCAAGGTTAATGTCAAGGGGAGCGTTGCGCAAGAAGTTCAACTTCTCTGAGAAGTTGGACTTCTGGGGCTGAGAGACAATCTGCGTACTATCGCACAGTCACGTTGCGCAGGGTGAGTGCATGGGATTTGCCGCCCACCGGCACGGACGAGAGGCGCAGCTCATACCGGCCGGCCGGCACCCCGGCGGGCACGATCAGCGTGTGCGGATCGCGCACCACTTCGCCAGCGGCCCAGCGCGCCGGCGGATAGCGCCCGTCGAGCGGCTCGATGGACCACGTAGCCACGGCCTGACCCGCCGAAACCAGTTCCCCGTAAAAACGGGGGGCCGCTTCTTGCACCGTCTCCCCCCGCTGCCAGAAGAAAACGAGGGCGAGCGGCTCGCCCGCTTTGACGGGGTCGTCGAGGGGCCGGTCGCTGCCCAGGCGGCTCAGGTTCCAGCCGCGCAACTGCAGGCCCCCGACGTTCTCGTCCAGCCTGTGGTGGATGGGCAGCGCGGAGAGCGGCGGAAAGGCAGACGGGCGAATAACCTGCACGGTATCGAGGATAAGCCGGTTATTGCCGGCCACCGTGAGCCGCGCTCCGGTTTCGGCATCGTACAGGCCGACTTCCAGGCGGTAGCGGCCCGGCGGCGTTCCGGCCATCACCGGCAGACCATAGCGATCTGTGATCACTTCCGTGGGCTTCCACGTGGAGGTCGGGCGTGTGCCGGCCAGCGGTTCAGCGTCGCGCTGGCCGACGATGTGATCCGCGGGGTCCAGCAGGTGGGTGAAGACTTTGTACCGGCGATTGAGTTTGGTCAGCCCCTGCCACACAAGGCTCAATTCCACCACGTCGCCGGTGCTCACGGAGGGAGTGTACAGGGTGTAGCTCTTCAGACGAATACGTTGGCCGAAATCTGCACCTACGGCGTGCGCGTCTCCCTCGGTGTGTTGGGGCATGGCGTAGACCGCCAGCCGCACATTGCCGTACCAGACTTCGCCAGCGGGATATGCGTGCTGGGCCAGCCAGCCGGTCACGATTCCTTGCGGGTCACTTTCGTCCGTGGCCCACAAGATGGCGTAGATGTGGTGATACCGGCCGGCAAGGTCACGCAACGTGGTCTCGGTTTGCGCGCGATTGGGTGGCCGTTGTTGCGGCAAGGGGTACTCCGGTATCAGGCCGCGCGCGTAATAGTCCACGATTTCGACTTGGCCGGGGGCGTTGATGAGCATCGCATCGTGCGGGCCGGCCACGGCCTCAACATAGCGGACAAGTGTACGGTAGTCATCGCGCGCATATTGCGGATCGAAGTAGGTTCCGCGCAAGGCCCAGGCGCTGGCCAAAAGAATGAATCCCAGGCCCAGCGCCGTCCACAATTGGCGACGTGTCTCCATCCGGCGGGCAGGATCCCATCCGGCCATAATGCCTGCTGCCAGAAAGAGGTGATACGGCGGCGTGGCCAGCAGCAAGAACTTGGGGTTGTACGCCGGCCTGCGCAAAGAGGCCAGGTATGTGAGCAAGATCGGTGTTGCCAGGTAGATTGCGAGGAACATCCAGGGTTCAGGGAGAGCGGGGCGATCGTGCCGGTGACGGAATGCCCACGCAAATCCGAACGCCATCAACAGCGCAAAGCCAACCAGCAGGGGAGAGAACGTCGCCGGCACAGACAGTCCCAGGCTGAACACGCGCCAGAGTTCGCCAAGCAAGTAGGTCAGGCTGAAGGGGGCGTTAATTGCCGGCCAGGACTGTAACGTCTGGCGCGCATACCACAGCCAGGGGGCGAATGCTGCCACGATCACCATTTGGCCGGTGGCCCAGCGCAGCCATTCGGTGGGGTGACGCCAGCGACCCTCTGCCCCAAGCCATACGACCCACACGAGGTTGTGCGCAACCAGGAGCGTCGCGGCAAAGTAGTGGGTGTAGAGCATGGCGATGGTCACGGCTGCGTAGACGGCCTGCCATGCCGCACCGCGCCGGCCTCGCGGATGTTCAAGGAAGTTCAGCAATGCGAGAAAAGAGACCGTTCCCAAGAGCGCGGCCAGGATATACATCCGTGTTTCCTGGCTGTAGTAAATCTGAATGGGGGAGAGCGCGGCGATGAAAGCGGCGGTCAGGCCCAGTCGCGGGCTGAACAGACGACGCCCCAGCATGTATGTCGCCACGACGAGCATCGTCCCCACAATCGCCGAAAGACTGCGCACGGCCGTTTCGGTGGTGCCGAATAGTCGTACCCAATAGTGGAGCAGAAAGTAGTACAGCGGTGGATGAATGTCATGAGAGGCGTCCCGCGCGATTTGGATCAACGAACGGGGCGCGAGAGCGACACTGGTGCCCTCGTCGGCCCACAAGCTCTGTGCGTCGAGCCGGTAGAAGCGAAGGGCCAGGGCCAACCCCAACACGGCCAAGAATGCCCACAGCACATAGAGTGTGGAGCGTGAAACGTGTTGCGTGTTGCGTGTTCCGCGTTCACCGTCCATCATTTGCCCGCGCCATGCTCTCCGCTTCACGCTTCACGACATCACCCGATCCGTCCGGTGATATAGTCTTCGGTTTTTTTGTTCCGGGGGTTGGTGAAAATCATATCGGTCGCTCCGTACTCCACCATTTCACCCAGCCAGAAGAACCCGGTCCAGTCGGAAGCGCGCGCCGCCTGCTGCATGTTATGCGTCACGATCACGATGGTGTAATGGTCGGAGAGTTTGCGCATCAGCTCTTCGATTTTGAGTGTAGCCATGGGGTCAAGGGCAGAGCATGGTTCGTCCATGAGGATGACTTCCGGCTCTACGGCCAACACGCGGGCAATGCACAACCGCTGTTGCTGTCCGCCGGCGAGGTCCAGCGCCGAGACGCGCAAATCGTCTTTCACGTCGTCCCACAGAGCCGCGGCGCGCAAACTTTGCTCGACAACTTCGTTCAGATTGGCGCGACCTCGGTGCAGACCGAGGACCCGTGGCCCAAAGGCGACGTTATCATAGACCGATTGCGGAAAGGGGTTCGGACGCTGGAAGACCAGACCGACCCGCCGGCGCAATTGCACCACGTCGGTCTCCGGCGCGTAGATGTTTGCGTCATCAAGGAGCACGCGGCCCTCCACGCGTGTGCCGGCGATGGTATCGTTCATCCGGTTGAGCGTGCGCAGAAACGTAGACTTGCCACAACCTGACGGCCCGATCAAAGCTGTAATCTGCCGCGCCTTGACCTCCAGATTGATTCCCTTCAGCGCCTCAAATGATCCGTAGTAAAAATGCAGATCATGAATTTCCATCTTATTCCCCATGGCCAGTGTGTTCCCTTCTGTTGCCATTCGTCGTTCCACGTTCCTCATTCCAAAGCCTCTCCCCATTCGCAGACGTTGCAAGTGGCGCAGACGTCACGTCCGGCGGCCCGCTGCGCTCGCCGGCGCATCTCGGCCAGCGTGTCCACGGCTTCCTTGGACAGCATCCGCACCTGACCCAGTTGATGCGCAGTGATCGTAATGTGTGCGGCATGTTCCACCTGTTCCAGCCGCATCATGGCCTCGAACAAGTCGGCTCCGACGGTGAATGTGCCGTGATGATCGAGCAAGATGGCATCGTGGTCGCGGACCAGCCGGCGGATGGCGTCGGCTCCCTCGGACGTCGAGGGCGTGGCAAATTCGCTGGTCGGGATCTTGCCCAAGGCGTATATCACCTCCGGCAGGACGCAGTGGGCCAGGGAGATACCGGCGATGGTGCAAGCGATGCTCATGGGCGGGTGCGCATGGATCACGGCGCCGACATCGGGTCGAATGTGGTATGCCTCGAGGTGCATGGGCGTCTCCGACGACGGGCGCAGGGCGCGTTGCGCCGGGCGGTAGGATGGCACGACCTGCCCCTCCAGGTCTATGACCAGCAACTGCTCCGTCGAGAGATAGCCCTTGCTCAGCCCGCTTGGCGTGATCAGCACGCGGTCCGGTCCCAGGCGCACAGAGAGGTTGCCATCGGCGGCGACGGCCAGCCCTTGCCGGTGCATACGCCGGCCGATTTCCACGATGTCGGCGCGCAGCCGGTGTTCGTCACGATAGAGAATCTGGTTTGTCATGTTTCCCCTGTAGACGAGTTATAGAGATTGAGAACCGGTTGTAGCGTTTTGTTCACCGTTTTTCTGTTGTGCCCAAAAACGCCTACCCAAAGTATATCGCAGAATTGTGATTTGAGGAAATCGAAGCAAACGCCGTTTATGGCCAAACGGCAGCGGCCCAACCTGCGGCCAGCGCGTCGGGCGCTTCGATGGCCACGTACCGGTAATCCTGCGAGACGCGGTATCCGACGGCCAGGTCCTGGTACCTGTTCCAGCGGCGACGGCGAATGTTCTGGATACCGCGCAGCACCCCAGCGCAATCACCGGGGAATGCCTCGCCCTTACTTCTGCGTCATACCCCTGGAGCGGGTATTGTTTTGACTACGGGCTGAAGTATGTTATAATTCACCAGAGTTTCTGAGGATGACACAGAAGGGGAGTATTGGTGAAGAATAGCGCTGTATCGCTGCTTGGCGTGGACGAAGCACGCGGATTTATTCTGGAGCACATTCGCCCATTGCCTGCCGAGGAAGTCTTCTTGTTGGATGGCCTGAACCGGGCATTGGCAGAAAGCGTGACCGCCGGTGACAGCATCCCCCCCTTCAACAACTCGGCCATGGACGGGTATGCCGTGCTTGCTGACGATGTTGCGGACGCCACTCCCGAAAATCCCGTCACCCTGTCGCTGATCGGCAGTGTGGCAGCCGGCACCGTCCCCGAGCAGACTGTCACGCGAGGAACCGCCGTGCGCATCATGACAGGTGCGCCCATACCGTCCGGGGCCACAGCAGTCGTCCGCTTTGAAGATACGGACGAAGGCAGGGAAGGAGCAACGGAGGGCCTGGTGCGCATTTTCCGCGCTGTGCCGTCGGAGCATAACATCCGCCTGGCGGGCGAAGATATCCGCGCCGGTCAGACGATCTTGCCGAAGAACACCCTCCTGCGCCCCCAAGAAATCGGCGTGCTGGCAGCCTTGGGACGCAGCCACGTCGCCGTGTACCGGCGACCGCGTGTGGCGATCCTGGCCACCGGCGACGAACTGGTCGGCCTCGACGAAGCGGTGCAGCCGGGCCAAATACGCAACAGCAACGAGTATAGCAACGCCGCCCTGGTCGCCCAATACGGAGGAATCCCTGTTTGCCTGGGTATTGCCCGCGACAATGTGGCCGATTTGACGGCAAAGATTCGCCAGGGGCTGGCCCAGAACGTGGATTTGTTCCTCACCTCAGCGGGAGTCTCCCTCGGCGATTACGACATCGTGAAGAATGTGCTCGCCGCCGAAGGACAGATGCACTTCTGGCAGGTGCGCATCAAGCCGGGAAAACCTTTGGCGTTCGGGCAGATACAGGGTGTGCCGCTCCTGGGTCTGCCGGGAAACCCGGTATCTTCCATTGTTGCGTTCGAAGTTTTCGCACGGCCGGCGATTCTACGCATGGCCGGCCACACGAATCTTGAGAAACCAAAACTGCGCGCCGTGTTGCAGGAAACGGTCACCAACAGCGGCCGGCGTCACTACATGCGAGCCGTGGTTTCGCGCAGTGGAGACCAATATTCTGTGACCACACGCGGCAGCGATGTAAATGTGCAAGGCTCCGGCATTCTCTCCTCTTTGGTGTGGGCAAACGCGCTCATGATCGTACCGGAGAATGTCACACACGTTCCGGCCGGCACGCTTGTTGACGTTGAGATGAATGGGCCTATCGTGGAGCAGTCGGACCACGAGGTAGCAAGCCCCGTAATGCGTAAGGGCACACACGTTTCACAAAGCCTGTAATTGGTCCCAAAAACCAGACCACGCGCTTCGATGCCGGTCAAAGGTAAACGGGGAAGCCTCTCTTTAGCCAGTCTCTGAATGGCATGACGCCGTTTCAACAAATGGGACCGAA
>CAYWAK010000152.1:0-7100 GCA_964455755.1 uncultured Ardenticatenales bacterium
CGGGTTGGGTTTCTTGCGGATCTTTCCGGATCTCAAGCATGGTTCAGGACACTCCTGTTTCTTGCCGGCGAGCGAATACCGTGGTCGAAGAGCTGAGCCGCACCCGGTCGGCCAGGGTGTAGAAGGCCAAACCGGCGAGCCGTGCCGGCCAGGAACGAAGCGTCGCCATCATGGCCCGGCGAACGGCAGCGCTTGACACCCTTTCGCCGGCCCACATCTCCAGGCCCAACAGCAAAACGTGATAGCGGCCCGAAAAGGACACCATATTCTCCATCCGAAACCCACTCTCGTTCAGATAGCGATTCAGCACCGGCCGGGTGAAGAGGTGCAGGTGGCGGGGCACATCCCAGCCGGCCCAATATCGTCCGAGCAACGGCACCTCCCAGCTCTCCGGGTTGGGCAAGCTCAGCACCAACAAGCCGCCCGGACGCAAAATGCGAGCCAGCTCGGCGAGCGTTGCGCGCGGGTCATAGACGTGTTCCAGCACGTCCCACAACGTGACCGCATCGAA
This sequence comes from uncultured Ardenticatenales bacterium, assembly GCA_964455755.1. Lineage (GTDB taxonomy): Bacteria > Chloroflexota > Anaerolineae > Ardenticatenales > JAADHH01 > JAADHH01. The sequence goes on from CAYWAK010000152.1 coordinate 512, forward strand.
GGCGTGCGCGGGAAATTCGGCCTGGCATAAATCCCCGGCGAATACGTTCAGGTCGAGTTTTTCGCGGGCATACGTGGCCGCCGCCTCGTTCGGTTCTACCCCCTGCACGTCCCATCCGTAGCGGCGCATGGCGTCCAGAAAAACGCCCGTTGCGCACCCGACATCGAGCAACCGGCCGGGATGCCCGGCATGTCGGGTGACGATCTTACACCGTTTCGCCATGCCATAGCGCCGGTCCCACCTGCGCCAGATGTGCGCCTCCTCCTCGATGGCCGACACAAAAGGCATGTAGTCGGCCGGGTAATATCGCGCCATGTTTTCGGGGCCTGGTCTTGGACTCAAATAGAGCAGCCCGCAACGACGACAACGCTTCCAGGAAAATTCGCCGGGCAGGTCGTGCAACAAATCGTGGCCAGTGAACACCGTTTCGGCGTTGTCCGACCGGCACAAGTTGCAACAGGTTGTTTCTGATTGCGGCTCCGGGTTCATTCAAATCTCCACGCGCTTGGCGATGTTCTCCCAACTGTACAGCTCGATGAACTGTGACGAGACCGGCACGGCTACCGGATCAGACAATCGTCGGACAATCTGCAAGGCAAAGGTATCCCAATCGTCGGCAATTGTCAAATGTGACGTGCAGGCAGCGGCATCCAGACCGGATGCGCCCACGGTGGTGCTCACCACCGGTGTGCCGCAGGCGATGCTCTCCACGATTTTCAGCCGCGTGCCGCCACCGCGCAGCAGCGGACAGGCCATCACATCGGCGGCGTTGATGTAATCCTGGATACGCTCGACGAAGCCGGGCAGCAACATGCCCTCGCGATTCGCGATCGCCGATGCTTGCCGGCCGGCGATGACAAACTGCGCGCCCGGCCGGTGTTGCAACACGCGCGGGCGGATCTCTTCAGCCAGAATCTGCACGGCTTCCTGATTGGGCGGGTAATCCAGGGAACCGAAGAACAGCACTACCGGCGTATTCTCCTGTACTCCCAGGGCTTGACGTGTCTGCAAACGCACCGGATGACTGGCGAAGAAATCATCGGCGTCGAACCCGTTTGGCAGCAGGGAGGTCTTCTCTGGCGAGATTCCCAGCATTGCCAGGCTGTCCCTATCTTCCTGCGAAACGCAATAAACGTGTTCCGCTTGTTGGCAAGTCAGTTTCTCGTACCACCGAATCAGATGCCAGGACTTGCGCCCCAGGTCTCGGAAGCGCAAAAACTCGACGTTATGTTCGTCAACGGCAAAGGGGACACCGGTCATCTGCTTGAGGGCAATGGCGGTCATGCCCGGCCAGGAGTATTCGGCAAGCACCTTGTCCACTTCATGTTTGCGAACGAGTTTGGCAGCAGCACGGAGCATGGCCGCGTTAAAGAATTTCTCCAGCTTGTGCCGCTCCGGAACCAGAATGAGGTCGCCGCTCAAGACATCCGTGCCGGTGGAAGGCGGGCGGTTTGCCGGCGCTGGGCAAATCAGGCTGACGCGGTGCAAGCGAGAAAGGTGTCTGGCCAAATGGTAGATGCGCCGTTCGCTTCCCGTGGTGGGCGGGAAAGGATGAAAGGGGGAGATCATTAGCACGTGCTTCATGCGGATTTTGGTCCCCGATAGCGCAACCCGTCGCGCAGGCCACGCAGATAGGCGCGAGCAGCGTCTGCCCGCCGGTGCAACAAAAGCCGGGTGACGGTCTTGACCGCGCTGGCCGTCCGGTAGGGCACGATGAAGGGCCATTGCCACGGATGGGCCTGTTTCCGAAAGAAGAGCACGCTGCTTCGCCCCATTTGATAGCGTTCGGAAGGGGAATCGCTGCCGCCACTGCTCGTAGCCACCTTGTGCCACATCTTGGCGGCGGGCACGAGGATCAGGCGAAATCCTGCCGAACGGGCCCGCAGGCAGAGGTCCGAGTCTTCGTAGTACATGAAGAAGCGCTCGTCGAACAGGCCCACCTCTTCCAAAAGCTCCCGCCGGAGGAGCAGACCGCAACCGACCAACACGGGCCGCTCGACAACTTCCGACCAACGGCCATCATCGGGGCCGCGACCGTGCCCGCCGGTCATCTCCAACAGCAGCGGATTCCAGCCCCCGCCTACCGACCAGATGACGGCCGGATCGGAATCGAAATAGATCATCGGGGCGGCCATACCCACGTCAGAAGCGTGGGCGGCGCGGACCAGTTCGTGCAGGGCGCGGGGGTCTACGGTCGTGTCGTTGTTTACGAGGAAAACGAAGTCGGCTCCTTGCGACAGGGCGTGGCGCAAGCCAATATTTGCGCCGGCGGCAAAGCCGAGGTTGTGCTCATTCACCAGCACTTCGGCGGCCGGAAACTCCCGGCGGATCGCCTCCACAGATCCATCAGACGATCCGTTGTCTATGACCAGGAGGCGATAGGCTGGATAGGCCAATTGCTGCAAAGAATGCAGGCAGGTCAAGGTGTCCTCCCGCCGGTTCCAATTGAGCGTAACGACATAGACCAGCGGGGGCGAACTGTCAAACTGTTGTCCGGCCATTGGCAATCATTTTCTCGAAAGCAGTGACCATCGCCTGCCAGGAGTCGCGCGTTTCCTCTTCTATGCCCTCTTCGCGGTTACTGCCTTCCGGTGCGCTTTCCAACACGCGCTGCAGGGCGTGTGCCAGGGCATCGGTATCTTCGGGCGGCACCAAGACGTGGCCCTTCGCCTCGTCCACCAGCTCGCGTACGCCGTCGACATCGCCGGCCACGATGGGCAACCCGAACCCCAGGGCCAACTGCACCGCGCCGCTGCCGGTGGCGTGCCGGTAGGGGAAAACGGCCACGTCGGCCGCCCGAAAGTATTGCGCCAACGCTTCGTTCGGGACGTAGCGGTCTACCAGCGTTACGGTGTCGTCGAGGCCTAGGGCGGCGATGCGAGCAAGCAGCGGCTCCTTCGGTATCCACCATTCCCCGACGATGAACAAGTGTACCGGCAACCGCTCGCGCAGCGCCGGCAGGGCCTCGATTAACAAATCTACTCCTTTATGGGGGCGAACCAGTCCGAAGAAGAGGATTGCTTTTGTCTCCTCCGGCAACTTGAGCAGCGACCGTGCCTCCTCTCGTCCCATCGTACTCTCCCTGGCCAGCGCCCGGTAGCTGGGATGGAGCACCACGTGAATGGCGGCAGACTCCCCGCGCGGGAGGATGTCTCGCAAGCGGGCCGCTTCGCGCTCCGACTGCACGACAAAGCCATCACCCGCCTGCAAAACGCGGCGAGCCACCCACCGGTTCCAGAAGGCCGACTCGTGGGGCAGCACGTTGTGGCACAAGAAAAGCAGCCGCGATTTTCTGCGTCGGCGAATCATCCTGCCCAGAGTCCACCAGGCCGGTGCCCAGAAAGGCACCCACCAGGGAACGATAACACCGTCCGGCGCGAAGGCAAGAATCGTCCGCGCAGTGGCGTACCAAGTGAGCGGGTTGAGGGGATCCAACAGGTAGACGCAATCTGCCCGCACCGGTTGTTGGCTGGGGTCCCGATCACTCCGTCCGGGGAAGAGCCAGCGGGGGTATTGCCGGCGGAACGAGATGAAGAGCACGTCATGTCGAGCGGACAAATGCTGCACCAGCAGAGTCGTGTGGTGGGCTATTCCTCCCCGAAAGGGGTACGTTGGGCCTACGACGGCGAACCGCATGGTGGTATTACCAGACTCCATTACCTGGTAACGTCCTTCCCGTCCCCAATCTCTAACCTTTGCACACGAAAGAGGGCGTCTTCCAGCATCTTGCGGTTGACGGCGATCAGGTCGGCGAGGAGGCCGATCAGGCAAATCTGGAAGCCCACGATGATCAGAATCGCGGCCAGGATGAGCGATTGTACGTGTCCCGCAGCGCCATGGGAGAGCACGAAAAAGATCAGGAAGCGCACGCCCAACACCCCGCCGCCGATCAGGAAAAGGGTGCCGATGCCTACGAAAGCGCGCAGCGGCTGGTACATGATGTACGTGCGGACGATGGTGATGGCCGAGTGTACGAGGTATTGCGGCAGGCTGCGGATGAGGCGAGACTTCCGCGTCTGTGGGTTGATGCGAATGGGCACGTGCTCAACGGCCATGCGCTGTACGCCCGCCTGTATCAGGGTCTCCAGGGTGTAGGAATAATCGCTCAGGACGTGAATGCGCAGGGCCGCTTCACGGCTGAATGCACGGAAGCCGCTGGCCGCATCGGGGATGGACCGGCCGGCCGCGCGCTGGACGATCCAACTGCCGGTGCGTTGCAGCCAGCGTTTGAGGGGCGAGAAGTGGGGGACGTTGGCGACACCTCTGTCCCCCACGACGATGTCTGCGGTTTCGGCCAGGATGGGCGCGATCAGGGTTTCGATGTCTTGGGCGCAATACTGGTTGTCGGCGTCGGTGTTGACGATGATGTCTGCGCCGGCCTGCAATGCCGCGTCCAGCCCGGCCAGGAAGGCTCGTGCCAGCCCCCGGTTGCGTCGGAACTGTACCAGGTGGTGTACACCAAGTTCACGCGCAACGGCTGCCGTGCGGTCGGTGCTGCCATCGTCTATCACCAGCAATTCGATCTGGTCAATGCCCGGCAGCGTTTTGGGCAGATCGGCCACAGTGATAGGCAACGTGAACTCTTCGTTGTAGCAGGGAATCTGGATGATCAGTTTCATCTATTCGCCAGTTTCAGGGCAACAGTTCGAAGTAGTCACAGTGGCGGGGGCGAATGATACGAAACTCTCGTTGATCCACGGTCAAGATTCGTCGAATGCGCAACCGCTCTGCCAATGCGACAATCGAGGCATCTACAAAATCGAGCCTGGCATCTGCATATTGTTTCAGAATCTCACGGATGCGTGACAAGTCACTTTTCCTCAGTTGCTCAAATCGAAGAGGACTACGTTCTAACTGGCGGATGAAGCGGCGCATTTCAGCATGTCCTAACCGCGCCTGTAGCAGGAAGGAGGGCACTCGTTTCGTTATCGGAAGTACCTTTCATGTCGCATTATCTTCCTTTCCCTCTAATCCCAACGCCGACGCGACGCTCTGCATCGCCTCCAACACAATGCGGATGTGCTCGTTCAGCTCCACACCCAGGTCGGCCGCGCCCTGTTCGATCTCTTCGCGGTTGACGGCGGCAGCGAAGCGGTGGTCTTTCCATTTCTTGCGCACCGACTTGACTTTCACGTCCTGGATACTCTTGCTGGGGCGCACCAAAGCAACAGCCGTAATCAAACCGGTCAGCTCGTCAACCGCAAAGAGGGTCTTTTCCATGCGGCTTTCGCGGGCCGGAACCCCGTCATAGGTGCCGTGCGAAAGGATGGCGCGAATGATGTCTTCGGGCCATCCCCGTTCGCGCAGGATTGGCGCGCCCAGGCGCGGGTGATCATCCAACGTGGGATGCTGCTCATAGTCAAAATCGTGGAGCAAGCCAACGATGCCCCACAACATCTCGTCTTCTCCAAAGTGTCGTGCATAGGCACGCATGGCCGCTTCTACGGCCAACATGTGTTTGCGCAAGTTCTCGTTTTGCGTAGTTTCTTTGACCAGTTCCCAGGCTTCTTCTCGTGTGGGGGTCTTGGCCATGCTTTTACCTCCAGGTTTCACGCATAGTCGTTCGACAGCAGATTCTCAATCATCACTGAACGGTTACGCATAGCGAACACAATCTACATTGTGTCCTTCAGTTGGTCGAAGAGCGCGCGGATGCCTTGGCGGAACAGGTTTCGCTCCTCGTCGCGACGGGTGTAATCGATGGGGAGGCGTTCGAAGAAGCTCATCATGCGGCTGACGACTTCGTCCCGCGCCCGTCCTTCCGCAATCAGAGACAGAACGCGACCGCGTATCTCCGTCAGATAGGTGGCAAGCGAGCGGATCATACGGCTAGGCCGGCCCGGTTTTCCGCGCCCGGGAACGAGCATTTGAATATCCATCGCTTCGATGCGCGCGAGGGTTTCCAGCCAGCTATCAACCTGGCACTGGCCCATGTAGGGTCGCCAGCCGTTGACTACCGTGTCGCCGGCAAACAATACACCATCTTCGGGAAGGTAAAGTCCGACATTGTTTTCCGTATGCCCGGGCAGATGCACGAATTCCAGTACGCGGCCACCATGGTAGAGAGTCAACTGTTCAAACAGGGTCAGGTTGGGGTATCGCGGCGTGTACTTTTCCATCAACTGTTCCGATTCCGGGTCCGTTTTCACGATTTGCTTCCGCAATTGTTCCAGAGCTTTTTCCGTCAGGGACATGCGCGTGCGCGTACCGGCATGGGCGATAATGACCCCGGGGAGGAAGAAGTTGCCCACCACATGATCGTTGAGATGGTCTGTATTGAGCACATACTGGACTGGCCCACGTTGATCGGCTTCGGCCTTCCAGGCCAATGTTTCGGAAGGTAACATCGGTGTATCAACCAGCACCACACCATCCTGGCTGGTAACCATTCCCAAATTAACCATGCGGTGCCCGTTGCGCACCCATATACCTCTGCCTACCCGCTGCATGTTGACTGGTCCCCCTCGACAGTAATGATGTTAGCAATAGATGTTTGGGATCTGCTCGTTCACACTAATTGTACCATACCATTGCCAACGAGACAAGTCCCCTTTTTGGATGGGTAGTGTATCCCTTGTGGTTGAAATTG
>CAYWAK010000153.1:0-7090 GCA_964455755.1 uncultured Ardenticatenales bacterium
GTTTTCATTCTTCGTGCTGGGCAATCGCCCATGCTGTATCCTGTCTAGTGGGCGTCACCCGCCTGGCTTATGATTCGTGTTCCAACCAGCTCCCCCTCAACGCCCGCATCGCTGAGGGCCGTCATCTGCACCGGCAAGATTTGGTTGTGCAGCGACTGCGTGCTGTGGACAAAGACTCGCACATAGTGATCTGTTAGGCCAGACCACATGGCCGTCCGCGGGTCGCGCTGTTCCCAGAGGACGGGAAACGTTTGACCCAACAGCGAAGCACGGAATCGATAGTTGCTCTCATCGGTGATGGCCCGCAGAGTCGCTGCGCGCCTTTTCTTAACCCGGTGGGGAACCTGATTGGGCATGCCGGCGGCCGGTGTGCCAGGCCGGCGGGAGAATGGAAAAACGTGCGCCCGCGCGAAATTCATTTCGCGGACAAACTGCACGCTTTCGGAAAACGTTTCTTCGGTCTCGCCGGGGAAGCCGACGATCAAATCGGTGGTTACCGCCAAATCGGGTATGCGCCGGCGGGCGATCTGCACCTTTTCGGCGAACTGCTCGGCCGTGTATGCGCGGCGCATCCGTTTCAGGATGTCGTTCGAGCCGCTTTGCAGCGACATGTGCAGGTGACGGCAGAGGCGCGGATTCTCCCACAAAGATAGCCACTCCGTCCGAAAGTTCCAAGGCTCCAGGGAGGAAACGCGAAGCCGGGGCACATCTGTCTCTCGCAACATTCGACGGATCAGTTCACCCAGGTCGGTATCCAGGTCTTTCCCGTAAGCCCCCACGTGTACGCCGGTCAGAACCACTTCTTGGACGCCTTCATCAACGTTCTGCCGCACCTCGTCCAGAATCTCCCGCAAGGGCCGGCTCCGTGATGGCCCCCGGGCGACGCGTGTCAGGCAAAATGTGCAGTGCATATCACAGCCGTCTTGAATCTTGACGAAACTGCGTGTTCTCCTCAGAGCCGACAGATGAGAAAAGGGCGAATCTGTTTCGGGCGGAGCGATGACTTGAGCCGGTGAATCCAAGTGTTCGCCCAATACACGGCCCGGAATCTGTTGCTTCCGGCTGTTATCAATGATCCGGTCGGCGATGGGAAAATCGTGTGGCGCAATTTCTGCGTGGCAGCCGGTTACCACAACGTGTGCCGTCGGCGCAGCTCCCTTGGCTTGTCGCACGGCGGTGCGAGATTTTTGGGCAGCCACGTGAGTCACGGTGCAGGTGTTGATCACGGAGACGTCGGCCTGTGCCGGGTCCGCCACAATCTGGTGGCCGGCCAGACGGAATTGTCGGGCCATCGCTTCCGATTCGCTTTGGTTCAACTTGCATCCCAGGGTCACAAAATGTATTCTCATGGGGTCATTATACACCAGACTTGTAGGGGCCGCAAGTACCACGGCAACAATTTCACGGCGGCGTCACCGGCAAGCTCTGGCGGGAGGGGCACGCCGTCAGGGACAAAGGCCGCGAGCAGCCGCACAATGTGGCCTTGCGGGCCTACTCTGCTCTCTTTATGGTCATCTGGCCCAGCATGATCGAGTCGCCCAATGATTGCCCCTCGGCGTTTCGTACGGCCAGCCAGCCTTCTTTGTTGTTTGCCGGGCGAACGCTGGCCAGCAGGCGGGCCCAACCCGAAGGTGCGTCGTCGGGCAGCGTGATTCTGTGGTAGGCCACGACGACGTCGCCGTCATGCCAGCGGTCTGTTGTGCCCCAGCCGGCAGACGGGGTTCCCTCTTTCAGCCACACAACGTTTCCGTGGCGATCCAGCAGTTTTAGCTGCAAGCGCATGTCCTGGTGCAGGTCTTCTTCGGCGCGCCAGACCAGCGTGAGAGTCATCGTCGTGCCGGGCGCGACGCGGTCTCCGACGCTGGCGGGCCAATGGTAGCCGGCCAGTTGCAGCCCGTCTCCAAACCGGAAATCCGCCTGCTCGATTTCTGCCGGCAGCGGGGGATGGCCGGTCTGTTTTGCCTGTGCGTAGGTGGGACGGATCCAAAACCACAAGGCGGCGAACCCGAACAGGAACATCAAAACGGGAATGGCTGCAAGCAACTTCTCTCGCCAGCGAAAGGGCCCGATGCCGGTCCATCCGCGTATGAAAAGGATCGCTATCGTGGGCAGGGCGGGGAAAAGGAGGCGTCCCTGGCCTGTCCCCAACACGCTGCGGCTCCAAATCAGAAAGGCGGCCAGCACGATCGCCAAGTGAGCGACGAGAATGAGGAGCGGACCCTTTTCGGCTGTGAGCAGCCTTCCCGCCTGCCAGTTTCTTGCGAAGAGACGGCCCAGTCCCCCGATAGCCAGAAGTGTCAGGAGGACAATCAGCGCGAGTATCGTCTTGGGCAGCAACAGGTGACCGGCTCCCCCGATGGCACCCCAGAAGGAAACGTACGCTCCCGTCACGATGCCCAGGTAGTCATCGGGGGTGAGGGACGAAATGCGCGGGTCTGTGACGGCGCGTGCGGCTGCCCAGCCAAGGGGGTCCCCAAAGACCGCGGCATTGCGGATGAGCCAGGGGCCGGCGATCAGGGCTGCGCCGGCGCCGGCCAGAAGCAGCGGGCGAATCCCGCGCCGTCTGGCATGAAGCAAGAGCAAGAGGCCGGCGATGGGCCAGAACGTCCACAGGCTCGTCTTGGTGATCACGCCAAGCCCAAGCAAGAGGCCCAAGACGATGTCGTCGCGGGCATGCGCTTGCGCGACCACCATCCTGCAGATCTGCCAAAGCAGCAGGGCAGATAGAGCCGTGGAGAGGTTGTCGTTGTTGACCGCTCCACTCAGAAATAGGAACTCGGGCAAGAAAGCGACGAAGGCGGCAACGGCCCAGGGCAAAGTCCGTTGTGTGGGAAACAGCAGGCAAGCCAGGCGATACGTGGCGTAAATGGTCACCAGACCGAGCAACACAGAATAGAGCCGGATCAAATGCCAGGCCAGGGCTCCGTCGTGATAGGGGAAATCCTCCTGCCGGGGGTGCAAAAGCAAGTTGGGAGGGCCGGAAGTGTCTTCGATGCGAAAGTCGGCATTTGCCTGGGGGAGGAAGGCCCCTTCGGCGATGGAAAAGTTTGTCAGCGCGGCCGTGGCGTAGTACAGGGGGGGCTGGAAGGTCTCTCCGAAGGCCATGCCGGCCGGAGAGGGCAGGCGATGTTCACGGGCCAACGTACGTACGTAGGCGTAGTGGGACACTTCGTCGGGGGCTTCGCCCAGGGGAACGAGAATGCTGTAGGCCGCAGCCAGCAGCAAATACGCGACCAGGGTGATGCGCAAAGCGAATGGCAAACGGCCACCGGCAGCCGGGCGGGGAGACGAAGCAGCCAAGGTCAGCTCCTCCAAGCAGGTTTGCGGTGCGGATGGCCGGGGACTGTGCGTTGGGGGGTCTCTTCCAAAAGAAAGAGCGGGTGATGGGATTCGAACCCACGACACCTGGCTTGGGAAGCCAGCGCTCTGCCAACTGAGCTACACCCGCAGTCCATATTGAGTCTATTATACACAAACACCCTGATTTGTCAAACCTTTGTTGCCGGTGATTACCCGTATCTCACCGCTGAGACGCAGAGGATAGAGGAAAAACTGCTGCCACTCTGCGCTCTCTGCTGTGCGTAAAGAGCCGATCAGAACATGTGCCAGACATTGTGGGCGCTCACCAGTTTGTTGGGAACGAACGCAAAGCTATTTGTCTTTCATTGTCCGTTCGAAGGCTCCCATCGTCGGGCCGATGTGGGTGAGGGGGTTGAGCCGGCCCTCCACGGCCACAGAGGTCTTTAGCCCATTTCCGGTGATGTAGGCCACAGTAAGCTCGTCGGGGGCGATACGTCCCGATTCGACCAGTTTCTTGAGGACGCCCACGGTGACGCCGCCGGCTGTTTCGGCAAAGATGCCCTCCGTACTGGCCAGCAGCTTGATTCCTTCGACAATCTCGTCTTCGGTGACCGATGCGGCATAACCGCCGCTCTCGCGGATCACACGTAGCGCGTAGTGTCCATCCGCCGGGCTGCCGATGGCCAGAGATTTGGCGATGGTATGCGGCTTTACGGGGATGATCCTGTCCGAGGCAGTTTCAAAAGCTGTCGCAATCGGGGAGCAGCCGGCAGACTGTGCACCCGATATGTGCGTCTGGTGTTCTTCGATGAGGCCCAGGTTGGCCAGTTCGCCAAATGATTTTGCGATCTTGGTGAGCAAGGAACCGGAGGCCATGGGCACGACCACATGGTCGGGTGCGTGCCACCCCAACTGCTCCGCCACCTCGTAGCCCAGCGTCTTTGATCCTTCGGCGTAGTAGGGCCGCACGTTGACGTTTACGAAGGCCCAGTGGTACTCGTCGGCAATCATCGTGCAAAGGCGGTTCACCTGGTCATAGTTTCCATCCACGGCCAAGACGTTGGGGCCATAGACGCTGGAAGCAACGATTTTCGCCTGTTCGAGATCTGTCGGCACGAACACGTAGGCTTCCATGCCGCAATGGGCAGCGTGCGCAGCGACCGAATTGGCCAGGTTTCCGGTGGACGCGCAGGCGATGGTGTCGAACCCAAATTCCCGCGCCTTGCTGACGGCGACTCCCACTACGCGATCCTTGAAGGAGTAGCTGGGGTTCACGCAATCATTCTTGACATACAGCTTTTGCAGCCCCAAGGCTTTGCCCAGATTGCGCGCGTGAATCAATGGGGTCAGGCCGGTGCCAATGTCCACGAGCAGTTTGTCCGGCGCAGCAGGCAGCAGCGGGCCGTAGCGCCACATGGTCGGAGACGAGGCGGCGATGCGCTCTCGGCTCAGTTGTGCGGCGATTTCTTCGTAATCATAGACGATTTCCAATGGGCCGAAGCAGTCTTCACAAACATAGAACGGCCCTTCGTCGTATTCTCGTCCACATTCTCGACAACGCAACCCTTTTACGTTCGACATGCCATCTTCCTTTCATGTGATCTTGCGGCCTCTTCACCCTACTGCGAGGGGACAGCCTTTCGGCAGGCGGTATGGAAACTGCTGCGCCGCTTTCCCCATATTGAGAAGTGCCATACATTGTGTCATACATCGTGTTGAACAAAAAAACGCCCCCCTATCAAGGATAGAGAGGCGACAGATGAACCACAGAAGTTTCATGCCGGCATAGAAAAACCGGCAGTTCTCTGCTATCGTCTCTCATCTTCCAGAAAACTTCTGCCGGAATTGGCACCATGTCAAGAGCTAACGGACAAACTTCGTTTGTTTCACCGTTGCCGCGCTACGAGGATCAGAGGGGTTTCTTACCACCTCTCCCATCGTTCGCATCACCGTTGGCAGTTGACTGGTTGCCGGGGTTTCGCAGGGCCGGTCCCTCCACCCATCTGGATAAGAGTCTTGCAGCTAAATATATTGGAAATTCGCCTTCCACGCGGAAGCACCTCATGTTATCACGTAAGCCCGCTTTTGTCAAATAGCGGGCCGGCGGCATGGGAGCCGCCTCTGCGCACAGGGACGATTTGTGGCGTGAAGAAGAGCATGGTACAATTGGGATGGAGCGTTGGCGGTTATGAAAACAGTCGCCAGATACCCGAGGTTGTGCGCTTTGTGTCTTGGCATCTTCGTGGTAAGGAAAGAATAGGGGTAACAAGTACGGACGTAGAAAGGATACGACCATGCGTTTAGGAGCACACATGTCAATCGCCGGCGGTGTGGATACCGCTTTTGATCGCGGAGAAAAGGTCGGCTGTCAAGCGATCCAGATATTTACCAAGAACAACAATCAGTGGCGCGCGCGTCCTCTGCGAGATACGGAAATCGCCCGCTATCACGAACGACAGGCGGAGACTGGCATCAGGCCGGTTGTCACGCACGCTTCGTATCTTCTGAATTTGGGCACTCCGGATGATACCCTCTGGGAGAAGTCCATCCAAGCCCTGCTCGTGGAAATGGATCGTTGCGATGTCCTGGCTATCCCCTATCTGGTCATCCATCCTGGGGCACACGTGGGGTCCGGGGTGGAGGCGGGGTTGACGCGCGTTGCCGCCGCGCTGGACCGGGCGGTTCGTGAGCGACCCACGGCGCAGGTCACCGTGTGCATAGAGGGCACCGCCGGCCAAGGTACGACTCTATGCCATACGCTGGAAGAGATTGGTCAGGTGTTTGCGCTGGTGGCTGCCCCGGACCGCTTGGGTACCTGCCTCGATACGTGCCATCTGTTTGCCGCCGGTTACGAACTGCGTACGCGCGACGGGTATGAAGAGATGGTTGCCCAGTTCGACGAACTCATTGGCCTCTCCCGCCTGAAAGTGTGGCATCTCAACGACTCGAAGAAGGGGCTGGCCAGCCGGGTAGACCGTCACGCCCACATCGGCGAAGGAGAATTGAGGCTGGAACCTTTCCGCTTTATCTTGAACGACCCCCGCTTCCGTGACCTCCCGGGGCTATTAGAAACGCCCAAGAGCAATGACATGCACGAAGACGTGGAGAACTTGAGTCGCTTGCAACAGCTTGTCAAGTAGGGAGTCGCTCAACTCCCCTGCCGGTCGATGTGGGCCAGAAATTCGTTGCGGGTGCGCGGATCGCTCTTAAACCGCCCTTTCAGCGAAGTAGTGATCATACGGCTATTCGGTTTTTCCACGCCGCGCATGGCCATGCACATGTGCGTTGCTTCGACCACGACGCCAACCCCCTGCGGGTTCAGGACCTCTTGCAGGAAGTCTGCGATTTGCACCGTCATGCGCTCTTGGACTTGCAGCCGGCGCGCGTACATCTCCACGATACGTGGGATTTTGGATAGGCCAATGACACGTCCTCGCGGCAGGTAGGCGACGTGGGCCTTCCCAAAGAACGGCAAAAGATGATGTTCGCACAGACTATAGAAATCTATCTCGCGCACCAATACCATTTCGTCATAGCTGATCTCAAAGATTGCGTCGTTCACCATGGCGATGGGGTCAATCTGGTAGCCCCGTGTCAACTCGTTGTACATCGCAGCCACGCGTTCCGGGGTGCGTCGTAATCCTGAGCGATTGGCGTCCTCCCCGATGTTGCATAAGATTTGACGTACAGCCCTTTGTACCAGACCGTCAGAATCAACGTTGGCAGGCTCATTTTCGCGTGAAGCGTGACCATCTTTCAGCGACATCACCGTTGTTTTCATTCCATCTCC
>CAYWAK010000154.1:0-7057 GCA_964455755.1 uncultured Ardenticatenales bacterium
GCCTGTCAGCAGCCTGGAAAGGCTACTCCACGTGTGGCTTTTGCTCCAATGCGATTTATCATTCTGCATTTGTCGTTGTGAATTCGCTCCCCGCTCTTCCTCATATCTCCCGCACGATGCGCGCGCGGTACAACACCTGCTTGAACTTGAGATAAGCAAGGAAGAGGGCCATCTGCCAGCTCGTGCGAAAGGCCTTCAGCTTGGTCTCGCCGCCGGCGCGCGGGTAGTGCGTGATGCCCACCTCGCCGATGCAGTAGCCCAGGGTTTGCGCCTTGACCAGGAACTCGGTCGGCGTCGGGTAGCCCATGGCCTCCGTGTGCAACGAGCGCACTACTTCTCCTTTGAATAGCTTAAGCGCACAGTTTGTATCGCGCAGTTGCAGGCCAAAGACCAGCCGAATCAGGCCGTTCAGCCCACGATCGGCCAGCACGTGCACGGCGCCCGCCTGTTTCGCGCGCCGGTAGCCAGTGACCAGGTCGTAGCCGCCCCGTTGCAACTCGTCGAGGAGGCGCCGGTACTCGCCGGCGTTGAACTGGCCGTCCGAGTCGATGGTCAGCACGTATTGTCCGCGCGACCGGGCGATGGCACTGGCCAGAGCCCGTCCGTACCCGCCGTTCACCTCGTGGCTCACGACCACCAGGTTGGGAAACTCTTCTTGCAACGCGGACAGGATTTCTCCCGTGCGGTCCCTGCTGCCGTCATTGGCGATGACGATTTCGCCGTCTATACCTTCCAGCACTTCCTCCCAACTGCGTACGACCTGCGCAATCGATTCGGCCTCGTTGTAGGCCGGCGCGCAAATCGAGAGGAAGGGCGCTGATTCTGTTTCCACAGCTCAACTCCGCGCAACCAGGAAGACGCCGACACAGATCACCAAAACGCCCAACACGCGCTGCGCCGTGACCGCCTCGTTGAATAGCACCCGTCCCAGAATCACCGTGACCACGTAGCCCACGCTGACCATGGGGTAGGCAACGCTCACGTCTACGCGCGAGAGCACGACGAGCCACGCCCCCACGCTGATCACGTAAGAAGCCAAACCCAGCAGGACGAAAGGATTTACGGCCACACGAGGGCCTATTGCCAGCAGGTTGGCCATTTCCAGCTCAAACTGCCCGATCTGAATCATGCCCTGTTTTAGCAAAAGCTGTGCTGCCGCATTCAACAGCACGCCAGCCAAAATCAGCGGCATGTAGCGTACGACGTTCATTGTCTGTCCTTCTTGCACAACGTTATTCTTGCCTCCTCGCTCGCTGTCTCTTCGTTCAGGGTACTACAACCCCCACACACCAGGTCCCCTCTCGATCAGCTTCGTGACTTCTTTGGTCATCGTAAACCAGGTGAAAAATAGGGGGCTGAAAAAGACTGCCACGGCTACCGGCCGCCAGCCCCCCCCTCCGAATTCGCTTGCCGGCGCGACACGCGTGCGCAGCGAACGCCAGGCAATGCGATGGAAGAGGAGCGTGAGCAGCAGCGTAGCCAGCAACAACCCCCCTACCAGCGTTCCCCGCTGTCCCGGCGCAACCGGCCATTGGCTGAACGGGTGCAGCAACGACGCGGCGACCAGCCCGCCGGTCAAAAGGATGGCCAGCGAGGCGAGTTGTGCGCCGCTTCCGCCATCCAGCCCGCGCCAGATGGATAGTCGCCCCTCCATGAACGTATCCGCCGCCAGCCACAGGAAGAAGAGGCTGTTCAGCGTGCCCAGCACGGCATACAGCGGCAAGTGTTCCGGCCTGGCCCACGGCGCGTAATACGGCGAGACCACGATCCAACTGATCCATAGCAAGCTGATCGTCAATACAGTCCACCTTCGCCGGGGAATGTAGGTCAGCAACAAGAACGGCAACACCATCGGATAATGGTAGGCCATCACTTTCTTCGATGTCAGGAAGAAGAGCAGGGTGATGATCAACCCGCTCTCGAACCAGCCCAGGCCGCGCCGCACGGCAACCAGCGAAAAGCATCCCACGAGTGCCAAGGTGATCGGGGCCTGGTAGCGCAACAGAAAAAACGTACTTTCCGTTTGCGATTTCAGATACCCGGTCAGGGTCAGCAGCCAGACGACCCACGATTGGGTTTGTACCGGCATATTGGGCACCTCCACGAACACCATCTGCCAGAAGTCGTGGGAATACAGGTAGAAGGGCAAAGCCAGCCCCCCGAAGACAAGGACAAATAGACCGGTCAGGGTTAGCACCTTGCGCCATCTGCCGTCTCCCAGCAACAGATACACGCCAAACGGGATCAGGTAGAGCACCGCCGATTGCTTCAGCGACACGGCCAGCGTCAGCAGCAGGCTGGGAACCCACACGCGGTCCCGGCCCCAACGCGAGACCCAGGCATAGGCGGCCACCACCGGCAGCAGCCAGACTGATTCTTGGTGGGCCTGGACGGCGGTCTGGTAGAACAACACCGGATTCAGCAGCCAGACCAGTGCACCGATGCGCGCGGCAGGGCGGTCCAGCTTCCGCAGCAGCGCGTATATCAGCGCGGCCATGCTCGTGTCGGCGATAACCACGGGCACGCGCACCAGCAGGTCCTCCGGCAGGACCGGCAACAGTTGGTGAAGCCAGACGAACGGCGCGAGCACCATGGCGTACAGCGGCGGGTACGGAAAGGGCCAGTAGAACTGGGCACGCGAATGCGCATACAAATCGAAAAGGCTCCCGCCGTCGAAAAACGATTTGCCGGCGCCGGCGAAAATCTGCACGTCCCAGTTGTTGCGCCAGAACGGGTCTATCGCGCCGGCCACGGCGAAAGTAAGCACGGCATACGACACGCCCAACGCCAGCAGAAAGCGGCGATCAGTCCCCAACGCCAGACCCCGGGCGAACAATGACGATCTGCCGGCCATTGCTTGCCGGCCATCGACTACCGGCTCGTTTTCGGCGCGTGGCTGTGTGCGAATGTTCATGATTGCTGCTTGGTAAAGTTCATGCGACAGTGTACTAACTGATTGCACTGCTGGCCAACAAGACGGGCCGCAAAGTCAGTTGGGTGAGCTGATCCAACGTACTGCCCAAAAGAGAGCGGCGCAGGAAATTGTGCCGGTACACACCGATGATGATGACGTCTGCATTGATCTCTTCTGCAACTGACGAAAGTTCGGAAGAAACATTTCCACGCCGGACGATGTAGTCCACGTCCAGGTTATAGGGTTTCAAATAGCGCTCTGCTTTCGGTAATTCTTTCTCCGGATCAATCACCCGCCCTTGCACAGAGACTACGGTCAGCGGCACCTTCCACGCATCGGCCACATGAGCCGCAATGTTGAGCGCTTTCTTCGATTGCCGGCCACCGTCGAAACAAACCATCAGGCGTTCGATGGGGCGGGCATAGCCTAGTGTCAGCAACAAGGGGCGGCGAATGTCCAAATAGGCCTGTCTCAACCGGGACAGGGCGAACCCTGCGTCCCTGTCCATATGTCGTTTCGGGGCAAAACGACCAAGTCGGTATCGGCCCCATGATGGCCAAGGCCCTTCAACCGTTGCCCGTGATGGATATGGGTGTCTGCCCGGATGTTTCGCATCTGGCAGCGGTTGACAAATTCTTGCAGTACCTGCCGGCCCCATTGTTCATACTGTTCTTCCAGCTCTTTGGCAGAGCTCACCTCCGGGGAGGTTATGACGCCTCCCTCGCTCTTCAGATAGGCACGTGGGTGTGAAAGGTCAGAAGGCTCGACACAAAAAAGGCCATTAATCGTCGTCTCCGGGTCAAAACGGGCGATCTCGGTAGCCTGTCGCAAAGCGCGCCAGCCATCCTCGGCGCCATCAATCGGAACTAAGATGTGCTTGAACATGTTTGATCCCCCTCCTTTTCCGTACGTGTGCTGCTCTGAAAATATGTGTCACGTTTGAACGTCTTCGCGTTTTACGCTCCGCACTCCGCGTCCGACGGTAATTCGCGGCCGCTCATGTCCATCGTCTGTCGTCTATTGGCTATCATTTGTCAACACCACCGGATTATATCAAATTATGCGCAAAAGGGGAATTCCGGGGGACGCATCGAAATCATGGGCCATCGATGAGGACGACGGTCAGCTCGCGGGGGCCATGCACGCCAATGGTCAGCGTCTGTTCAATGTCTGCGGTACGGCTCGGCCCTGTGATCAAGGAGATGGCGCTGGTAGACCAGGAGCCGTCACCCTCCATGAACATTTCTTTCAAGCGGGGGACGACGTCGGCCAGGGTGGGAACAATCTGGTCGACCCAGAGAACGGCCATGTGGCGCAGGGGCAGGGCGCTGGCCATGCGCGGATGGCCGGGGGCAGCCGTGAGCACCAACGTGCCGGTCTCCGCAATGGCCAGGTCCGCACCGGTAATGCCTACGTCTGCCGTGCGCAAGAACGCGCGCACGGTCTCTGCGACGCCCTTTTCGCCGCCCAGGGTTCCGTCATCCTGCTGCTCGGCGACGGCCAGGCCCTTGGCGGCGCGCAGCCACCGGGGCAGGCGCAGGCCGGCAACGCGCTCCGATCGGGCCACGAACACCCGTGTTGCCTCCCACAACTTGATTTGCGCGCGCACCGCTTGCCGGGCACCCTCTGCATCCGGCACGCGGATCACCGTGCCGTCCGCCCCTTCCAGGGCGGTGGTGAAGGCGTCGGCCAGCGGTCCCGACATATGCCTGGGAGGCGGAAACGAGGATGACGTTGTGTTGGCGTCCTCGGCCCGGTATTTCTTCCCGCGTTCGATCCCTGTTTGCACGCGCGCCATGAATGCGCGGCGATCTTTTTCGCTCATTGCTTCCCCCCTTGCCCATCTACGTGATGGAATGCTTCCCGTTTTAGAAATTCTCCTTGCCCCGTTTTGCCAACCCACGCACCGCCCTCGACGACCAGCCGGCCACGCACCCACACGCGGTCTGGCCGGCCCCGGCAGGGAATGCCCTCGTACGGCGTGTGATCCACACGCGAATGCTGCGTTCGCACGGAGATTGCCCCCCGCGCCTCCGGATCCCACAGCACCAGATCAGCGTCGCTCCCCGGTGCGATGGTCCCTTTGCGCGGGTAGATGCCGAACAGCTTCGCCGGCGTGGCTGCCGTCAAGGCGACGAACTGTGGCAAGCTCAGGCGGCCTGTGGCCACGCCATAGGTGTACAGAATCTTCATGCGCTCTTCAATGCCGGGCAGTCCGTTGAGGATGCGGCTGAAGTCTGACTTCCCGCGATCTTTGTGGCCATGGAAATTCCACGGGCAGTGGTCCGTGGCAACGACCTGCAAATCGCCCAGCGCCAGCCCGCGCCACAGCGCTTCCTGGTCGGCGCGTGTGCGCAACGGGGGCGAGCAGACGAACTTGGCCCCTTCAAAATTCGGGCGGGCCAGGTCCTCAGCGGTGAAGGTGAGGTACTGGGGGCACGTTTCGGCGTAAACCGGCAGGCCGCGATGGCGGGCATGGCGTACAGCGTCCAGGGCTTGCGCGCAGGAAAGATGAACAATGTAGACCGGCGCGCCGGCGATTCCGGCCAGAGCGATGGCGCGGTGGGTCGCTTCGGCTTCGGCAATTGCGGGGCGGCTCTCCGCGTGGTAGCGTGGCGCGGTGTGACCGGCTGCCAGAAGCTGCGCGGTCAGCAGGTCAATGACGTCGCCATTTTCCGCGTGAATCATGACCAGCAAATCCGCTTCGGCGGCAATTTGCAAGGCACGCAGGATGACCGCGTCGTTCATCATGAGCCGGCCTTTGTAGGCCATGTAGAGCTTGAGGCTGGTCACCCCCGCATGAATCAAGTCGGGCAAGGAAGCGGCCACCTCGTCGGTCCAGTCGGTCACGGCGATGTGAAAGCCGTAGTCTATGCAGGCTTTCCCTTCCGCGCGAAGGTGCCAGGTTTCCAGGGCTTGGGCCAAAGTCTGGCCCTTCTCCTGGGTGGCGAAGTCTATGTGCGTCGTCGTTCCGCCACAAGCGGCGGCGATGTGTCCCGTTTTGAAATCGTCTGTGGAGGCAGTGTCTCCCAGGGGCATGTCCAAATGCGTGTGCACGTCAATGCCGCCCGGCATCAAGAGCTTGCCGGTGGCGTCAATGACCTGCCGGCCCTCGGAGGGTAGGGCGCGACCGATTGCGGCGACCGTCTCACCCCACACGAGCACGTCCGCGGTGAAGACGTCACCGGCGGTGACAATGGCTGCGTTCCGGATCAACATGCCTATTCTTTCCGCAAATGTTGGCGCACCGTTTGCACCAACGCGATGAATTCTGTCGAGGTCTGCATTTCCATCGTGCGCGGACGTTTCAAGGGGATGGGAATGGCGGCCGCGATCTGCGCCGGACGTTGGGTCATGACCACCACCCGGTCGGAAAGGAAGACCGCTTCGGGGACGCTATGCGTAACGAAGAGGATGGTGGTCTGCGTGTTTTCCCAAATGCGCAAGAGTTCCAGGTTCATCCGTTCACGGGTGATCTCGTCCAGCGAGCCAAAGGGTTCGTCCATGAGCAAGATCGAGGGGTTCAGGGTCAGGGCGCGGGCGATGGCAACGCGTTGCTGCATGCCGCCGGAGAGCTGCGCCGGATGATAGTCCCCAAAGTCGGCCAGGCCGACCAGCCGGAGCATTTCCGATGTGCGCCGTTCCTGTTGTTCGCGTGGCGCGTGTACGACCTCCAGGGGGAGCTGGACATTCTTTTCGACGGTGCGCCAGTCGTAGAGCACCGGATTCTGGAAGACGATGCCGTAGTCCCGATCCAGGCGCGCCCGATGGGCCGGCTTCCCTTTCAGTCGCACCTCGCCGCCGGAAGCCGGGGTCAGGTCGGCGATCATGCGCAGCAGCGTAGATTTTCCGCAACCCGATGGGCCAATCAGGGCTACAAACTGGCCCGGCCAGACGGAGAGGGTGATGTCGTGCAACGTCTTCAACGTACCCCCGTCGTAGAAGGTCTTGCTCACGTTGCGCAACTCGATTGCCGGTGTGGTTTGTTCGCTCACTGCGCTCTCTGCCCTCGTTTTGTGCTTAGAAGTTCAACTTCTTGCTCACAAAGGGATATGCCACCCCGCTTGACGTACCTTCCTACCTTGGCTATAATACGCTGAGTGTCAACCATCTTCCGAGAAAAAGTATACCATCCCTACAGGA
>CAYWAK010000155.1:0-7056 GCA_964455755.1 uncultured Ardenticatenales bacterium
GGTTAATCACCAGGTTGGCGGCCCAGCCGGCATGAGCGTATGCAGGCCACCAGGGATGAAAATCGCGTCTAGCGGGGAGCGTAGAGCGTGCCTGGGCCAAGAAGTTCAACTTCCCAGAGAAGTTGAACTTCTAAGCGAAAACGGCTCTCCCTCAAATGCCCAGGTACGCCTTGCGCACGTTTTCGTCGCGGGCGATCTCCGCAGCCGGGCCATGGAACTCGACGCGCCCTTTGCTGAGTACGTAAGAATAATCGCTGACCTTTAGCGCCATGGTAACGTTCTGCTCGACGAGCAAGATCGTCAAACCTTCCCTGCGCAAGATACGCAATGCCCGGAAAAGGTCGATCGCCAGCACGGGGGCAAGACCGAGCGACAGCTCATCTACCATCAGCACGGCAGGCTCGGACATAATGCCGCGCGCTACGGCCACCATCTGCTGCTCGCCACCGCTCATGGTTCCCGTCTTCTGGTTCTCACGTTCCTTGAGCCGGGGGAACAGTTCAAAGACACGTTCCAGATTGCGGGATTCATTCGCCCGCGCCCGGCGGGGCGTGGCTCCCATCTCCAGGTTTTCGCGCACAGTCATGTCCGTAAAAAGCTGGCGACCTTCCGGCACCATGATCATGCCCAGCTCGGCCTTGGCATGGGCCGGCAGGCGGCTGACATCCTCGCCCTGGAAGATGACTTGCCCAGTCCACGGTCGAATTTGCCCCATAATGGTGCGCAACAAGGTGGATTTGCCAGCGCCATTGGAACCAACCAGAGTGGTCAGCCGGCCCTCTTCCAGTTCCATGCTGGGGCCCCACAAGATTTGCACTTCCCCATAGCCTGAGGTTACGTCACGAACTTCGAGCAAGGCCATGTTAATCCTCCAGCAATTTGTCGGCAAGTTCGGGACTACCCAGATAGGCCTCGATGACTTGCGGGTTTTCGGCGACCGCCTCCGGTGTACCCTCGGCAATTAACTCACCATAGTTCAGAACAATGACATGGTCAGAAACGTTCATGACGGCATGCATGATATGTTCAATCATAATAATGCTGATCCCTTGGCCCTGAATCTGGTAGATGGTATCCAGCATCCCGGTGACTTCCGAGGGGTTCAGGCCGGCCAGCACCTCGTCGAGCAGCAGCAGGTAGGGCCGCGCCGCCAACGCCCGCGCCATTTCCAGCCGCTTCTTGTGGGCCACGTTGAGACTTCCGGCCAGCATATCGGTACGGTCTGCCAGGCCCACGAACTCCAGGATCTCATCGGCAATGCGGGTGGCTTCGGCCAGGCCATGGTTCTCCCGGCCAAAGCAAGCTCCCACGATGACGTTTTCGCGCACCGTAAGCTCGTTGAGCGGACGCACGATCTGGTGCGTGCGGGCCAGTCCCAAATGGGCCGCATGGTACGGTTTGCAGCCTGTGATATCCTGTTGGTTGAAGATAACATGGCCCGATGTGGGCGAATAAACGCCACTAATGCAGTTGAACAAGGTCGTTTTGCCGGCGCCGTTTGGCCCGATCAGGCCCAGGATTTGGCCTTTGGGCAGACTGAAGCTGACGTTGTCCACCGCCGTTAAGCCGCCAAATTGTTTGGTCACGTTCTTGAGTTCTAGAATCATTCCAGCATCCTCCGCAGGGTGGCATTTCGAGCACGCAGCCAACCAACCGCACCAGACGGGATAAACAAAACAATCAGCAACAAGAACAGGCCGGCAACCGCCAGTTGAACGTTCTTAAAGATGGGGCTGGTAAGCAAAAATCCGCGCACCCTTTGGTAGGTAGCTCCGCCGATAACCGGTCCCAGCACGGTTCCCTGGCCGCCGAGCATGACCATCACAATCATCTCGATAGAAAGTTGCAGCCGGAAGGCATCTTCCGGTTCAATGTTACCGTTCTTGAAGAAGAAGAGTACACCGATCAGGCCGGGAAAGATGGCCGAAAGCACAAAAGCCCAGGTCTTGGCATCCGGAGCGACGACGCCCATCACCTCTGCAGCGTCTTCGTCTTCGCGGATGGCCATCAGGCCCAGGCCGAACTTGGACCGCTTCACCAGAAAACTGGCTACCACGACCATCAGCGTAATGAAAACCAACCCCCAATAGGCAATCCACAGCGCCTGGGTAGCCCCGCCGTAGTTCTTGTATACGGAAAAATGTAGTTCCATTCCGGTCGGCCCACCGAACGGGCCAAAATTGTTTATGAAGGCCTTCAGCGCCTCGTTGATGCCGATCGTAGCCAGGGCAAAATAGGCGCCGCGTAGACGCAGAATTGATTTGCCCAGCAGGAAGGCCAACACGGCAGCCGCCGCGCCGCCGGCCAGAGTCGCCGGCAACAAGTTCCAGCCAAGCTCGGCCATGGTGTAGAAGCCCACGTACCCCCCCAGGCCGAAGAAGACGATGTGGCCGAAACTGACATAGCCGGTATAGCCCAGCAAAATGTTCAAGCTGGAAGCCAGGGCCACGGACATCAAGATGACGAAGATCATTTCGCGCAAACTGGCGCTGCCGGCGAGCACGGGGAGGACTGCGGCGACAATGACAATTCCCAGCGTAATCCACAAACCAGGGGTACGGAAAGTTTTCATGATCGCTCTCCGAATAGCCCTTGGGGGCGAACCAAAAGAATCAGAACGAACAGGACAAACTCCAGCACGGGAACCCACGTAGTCTTCATGAAGACCGGCACCACACCTTCGATCACACCCAGAATCAGGCCACCGATCAGCGCTCCGAGAGGGTTGCCCAACCCGCCCAAGACCACGATAACGAAACTCTTCAGCTCGTAGGTGCCGCCGGAAAGGATGGTGAAAGGAAGCAGGGTGGCAATCAAACCGCCGGCAATGGCCGCCAACATCGTCCCGATTCCAAAACTCAAGGCCAGAATGCGGGTCGAGGGGATGCCCATCAGCTCCGCCGCAGCGCGGTTATTTGCCACCGCACGGACGTATTTGCCGGGCCGCGTCCGGTAGAGGAAATAGTAGAGACCGGCCGTCACCAGGATAGCGATCAGACAGGCTACCAAACGCGTGTAGGTAACGCTGATCGGGCCGGCGTCGAAAATACCTAGACTGTAGTCCACGTTTCGAAAAGAAGTAGAAAACAGGCCGGTGCCGATCCCAATGATCATCATGTTTACGGAGAAAGTGGACAGCAGACTGGAAAGGGGTGATGAGTCAATCACGCGGTGGACCGCTACGCTGTACACGAAGAACCCAAATACTAGCCCTGCCACGGCGACCAGCAGGAGGGCAATAAAGGGGTTCAGGCCGGCAAGCGTAAAGAGAAGATACACGCCAAACATCCCCAGGGCGATGATGGGGCCGTGGGCCAGGTTAATCACATCCATCACGCCAAAGATCAGGGTCAACCCCATAGCGGCGATACCATAAATGACACCGATAAGGAGACCGTCGATCACGGATGCCAACAGTACGTCAGTCATAAGCGCCCTCCCAAAGGTATAGAGAGCCAAGGCTCCCCCTGAGTATTATGATCAGGGGGAGCCTCAACCAAATGCGCCCTGCACAGGCACGTTAGCGGATGGGATAAAGAGGATCGGCAGTCTTGCCTTCAGAAGGCCAGACAACCTGCTTGACCAAATTGCCAGAGGCGTCCTTCTGCCACTGGATGTACACCATATCGTGTGCAAGCTGCAGGCCGTGTGCCGCCTCGCCGGAGTCAAATTTGACGTGACCATAGAAGCTCAGCACGTCGGTTTCGTCCAGCGCCTTCTTGACAGCATCAGGATCGATTGAATCGGCCCGGACGATAGCCTCCTGCAGAATCAGGCCGGCCGCATAGCCGCCGGCGGAGTGGTACGAAGGTTCCTCGCCATAGGCGGCAGTGTATTCCGCCGTAAAGTCGGCGCCGGTCGGACCAAACCATTTCAGGCCGGCAGACTTGGCCGATTCAGCCGTGAAGGCGGCCAGCGGTTCCCACTGACTGGGGCCAATCACGCCAAGTGCGGCATCGCCCAGCTCGGCGAAAGTCGGCTCCGGCGGGGCAACGAGCAAAGCGACGTATTTCACCGGAACGGCCTTCTCGAACAGCTGCTTGGTGAACGTGCTGCCATCCTGGAAGTGGCCGCCGCCCATGATTGCCTCTGGCGCAGCCTGTTGAATCTTGTTGATGAAGGGAGCAAAATCGGTCGTGCCTGGGTCGTAACCCTCAAAGAGCACGACTTCGTAGCCCTTCTCTTCTGCGTAGGACTTGGCCGCCTCGACGACGCCCGTGGAGAACTTGCTGTTCTCGTACACCATGGCCACCTTCTTAACGTTCGGGTCCAGTTTCGCCAGCATATCCACAGCACCGGTCAGATAGCGGCTGGCCGGCGTGTAGGCCTGATAGACCCGCGTATAGCCCTGCTTGTAGTTTGCGTCCGAAGCTGCCCCGGTGGTGATCATGATCTTGCCGTATTGCTCCGCAATTACGGATGCGGCTGAAGTCAGGCCACTGGAATAAGGGCTGATCAGAAAATCGGCCTTGTCTTCGGTGGCCAGCTTCGTATACAGCTCTTGCACGCGGTCTTTGTTCGATTCGTCGTCGTACGATTTGGCTTTGAACGTGAGAACGGTGCCATCACTCAGCTTAATACCGCCGGCGTCGTTCACGTCCTTGATCCACAGGTTCAGGCCATTGACCTGCCGCGTGGACGAGACGTTGAGCTTGCCGGTCTGCGAAGCGGTGAAGCCGATAACGAGTGTCTTGGCCGTCGCCGGAGCTTCCTTTGGCGCCGCGGTCGGCGTAGGAGCGCAGGCCACTGCTGTAATGCTCAAGATGAGCAAGAACAGAATTGCCAACTTAACAGTATTGTTTCTCGACATGTTTTTCCTCCTTAAGCTTGCGTGAATACATAAAACCGTTTCATACTGCTAATTAAAGCGGAACACTTGCTTTCTATTCTTGCGTCCCCTCACCTCCCTCCGGTATACGACGGTGTACTCTGCGGGAGCATTGCTCCGTACTCATCCTTGCGCAATAACGCGCGTAGGATTTGTTGGTTCGTCCCCCCAACAGGTTGATTCTAACATGGTACGGGCGTGTTGGCAAATTGCATGACACTTCACTTTCTCATTTTGAAACAATTATGCTATAATGGCAAATGGTCTGCCAACTATGCTACCTCGGAGGGCAAATTATGCTGAATGACCTGCTTTCGGAGCAACAATCCGCCATCCTGAAACGCGAACGTGAAGCCTTGCAAGACTTGTTGGCCCTGCTGAGCGGCTGGGAAGCCGAACCCAAGGACCTGACCGTACTCCGCCAAACCCTCAGCCACATAGACGACCTCTTCCTGCTTGTCACGGTTGGGGAGTTTAATGCAGGAAAGTCGGCCTTCATCAACGCCCTGCTGGGGGAACGAACCATGCCAGAAGGGGTCACGCCTACGACCAGCCAGATTCACATCCTCCGACACGGGGAGAAGAACCCGGCCCGGTCGTTTCAAGACGGCTTAGAGGTCAGCACCTACCCGGCCCCCTTCCTGGAGCACCTCAACATTGTGGATACGCCGGGCACAAACGCTGTCCTGCGCGAACATGAAGCCATCGTCCGCGACTTCATCCCGCGCAGCGACCTGGTTCTCTTCATCACCTCGGCCGACCAACCCTTTACGCAAAGTGAACGAGAGTTTCTTTCGGCCATCCGTGAATGGGGCAAGAAAGTAATCCTGATCATCAACAAAACCGACATTCTCCCCAGCGCAGACGATGTCGCCACCGTGGTGAAATTCGTTGCCGAGAATGCGGCCCTTCTTTTGGGCCATATTCCAGAAGTTTTCCCGATTTCGGCACGCCGGGCGCTGGAAGCCAAACAAGCCGGGTCTGAAATCCCCGAGGATTTCCGATTGCTGGAAAGCCATCTCTTGGAAATGTTGAACGAAAGCCACCGCATCCAAATCAAGCTCGGCAATCCCGTGGGTGTGGGCAACAAGCTCATTGCGACCTACATGGAGACCGCCACGGAACGGCTCGGCCTGCTGGCCGACGACCGCCAAACCCTGGAAACGCTCGACCGCCACCTGCAGGTTTTCCGCAACGACATGGACCATGAATTCGAGCGCCACTTTGCCCGCGTGGACAACGAACTGCTGCACATTCGCACCCGTGGCGAGGAATTCTTCGACGAGAAGCTGCGCATTCGCCGCGTCCTGGACCTGGTCAACACCCAGCGCATGCAGGAAGACTACGAGCAGATTGTCGTCGGCGACGCGCCGGAGAAAGTCGAGTCGCACGTGCAGGAGATGATAGACTGGATGGTACAGCGCGAACTCAGCCAGTGGCGGTCTATGGCCGACCAACTGGGCAAGCGCAAACGCACCGAATTCTTGCAAGACGCGGCCCAGGGCGCGGCCAGCGGTTTCGAATACAACCGCCAGGCGCTGCTCGACAACCTGGGCAAATCGGCCACGAACATCATCGCCAGCTACGACCGCAAGACCGAGGCGCGGCGATTGGTCGTCAGTGTGCAAGATTCGCTGGCCAAAATGGCCGTGATCGAAGCCGGCGCCATCGGATTGGGCGTACTGCTGAAGGTGCTGCTCGTTTCCACCGCGGCCGACGTTTCCGGCGTGCTGGCCGCCGGCGTGATCGGGGTGCTGGGATTCGCGATTCTGCCCTACAAGAAGCGGCAAGCAAAATCCGAGCTGCGGAACAAGATAGAGGAGCTGCGCGGTCGCCTGGAACTGGCCCTGCACGAAGCATTCGACAAGCAATTGGACAATTCGGTGGCCCGCCTGGAAGATTCGGTGGCTCCCTACAGCCGCTTTGTCCGCGCCGAGTACACGCGCATGACCGAAATCTCCAACGGCCTGGCGGAGATCAAAGCCCGACTGCACGGGCTGGACCGGGAGATTGAGGCCCTTTCCAAACCGTGAGGGTGATTCGCTCAGGCTTGTTTCCGTGTGTGTTGCCGCTCAATTCGTCATTGCGAAACGGCTAAGCAGCAACCTTTGCTTGCCAAAACCCTGTGGCAAGCATGCGCCCTGCAGGAGCCTCTTGCCATGAAAAAACCACGCGTACTTGTTTACCGCTCTCAGATACACCGCAGAGACGCGGAGAACGCGGAGGAA
>CAYWAK010000156.1:0-7050 GCA_964455755.1 uncultured Ardenticatenales bacterium
GAGGAAATTCAATGGACAAGAAAACCGTCCGTGACATAGACGTTCGGGGCCGGCGAGTCTTGATGCGCGCGGACTTCAACGTGCCCCTGGCCGATGGCAAAGTGGCCGATGATATGCGCATTCGCGCCACGCTGCCCACGATTCAGTACCTGCGCGAGCAGGGTGCACGGCTGATTCTTATGTCGCACCTGGGGCGCCCCAAGGGGCAGGTACGTGACGACCTGCGCATGGCCCCCGTCGCCCGGCGACTCTCTGTACTGTTGGGCGAAGACGTGCGCACCGTCCGCGATTGTGTGGGACCGGCCGTAGCGGCTGCGGTGCAGGAGCTGGCTCCCGGAGAGACGCTGCTACTGGAAAACTTGCGCTTCCATCCCGAAGAAAAGGCCAACGATCCGGCATTCGCCAGGCAACTGGCCGCACTCGCCGACCTCTACGTGGACGATGCCTTCGGCACGGCGCACCGTGCCCATGCCTCCACCACCGGCGTACCCGCCTATCTGCCGGCCGTGGCCGGGTTCTTGATGGAAAAGGAGCTGCGTTTCCTGGGGAAGGCCCTGCAATCTCCCGATCACCCCTTCGTGGCCATTCAGGGGGGGGCGAAGATTTCGGACAAGGTCGCCATCCTGGAGCGATTCCTGGAGCGCGTAGACCGGCTCATCATCGGCGGAGGGATGGCCAACACTTTCTTGTTGGCCCAGGGTCTGGAGGTGGGCGATTCTCTCGTAGAGCGGGAGAGTCTGCCGGCCGCACAAGCCATCCTGAAGAAGGCCGGAGCTAAGTTGCTGCTCCCCACCGACGTAGCTATCGCCGACCGTTTCGACGCCGATGCGGAACGCCGGATCGTACCGGCGGCGGAGGTGCCGGCCGGCTGGCGCATCCTGGACATCGGGCCGGACACCGTGCGCACGTTCATACAGGCGCTGCAAGGGGCACAGACCGTCATCTGGAACGGGCCAATGGGCGTGTTCGAGTTTCCCCGTTTTGCCGAGGGCACCTTTGCCGTCGCGCGCGCACTGGCCGATTTGCCGGCCGTCACCATTGTCGGTGGGGGCGATTCGGCCGCAGCCGCGCGACAATCCGGCCTGGCCGAGCGCATGACCCACGTTTCAACCGGCGGCGGCGCAGCGATGGAATTTCTGGAGGGGCGCACGCTCCCCGGCGTGGCTGCACTCCAAGATAAGGATGGCTGAAATGACCATCGCCGCGTACGTGTTCATCAATTGCAGTACCGAGGCTTTAGACGCAGTTCGTGCTGTCCAGGCCTTTCCGGCCGTCAAGCAGGTTCATGCGCTCTTCGGACCGCTGGACGCCATCGCCTACATCGTCGCAAACGACCTGGACGGGCTGGGCCAGGTCGTAGACCAAATCATGGCAATACCAGGCGTCCAGAGCACAGACACACGCCTCACGCGAGGATAGCGCAACTACGCGAAAGCCAGACCCCGAATCTCTTCTTGCTGGGCCTCGTCCTCTTCGTCTTCCGGTACGATCTCGTAGATCTTGTCCGTACGGTCAATGAAAAGCACGCCTTCCAAGTGATCCGCTTCGTGCTGAATCACACGGGCCGGAAAACCTCCGATTTCCATATCCAGCAACTTGCCCCATTCATCGCGCGCCTTCAGATGGATTCTTGTAGGCCGCATGACATCCCCAACAAGGCCGGGCACAGAAAGACAGCCTTCGATTGCTTCCTCTTCTTCCTCTGTCACCGCCCTGAATTCGGGGTTGATAAAAGCTATCGGCCTACCCGACAGCGGCTGGTCTTCTTCTTCCGGTAGATCGATCACGATGATCCGCTGGGAGACGCCAACTTGCGGCGCGGCCAGGCCAACGCCCGGAGCCGACTGCATCGTCTCGATCATGTTGCGCACCAGACGACGCACTTTCGGCGTAAACTTCTTGACCGGTTTTGCCGTTTTGCGCAAGACCGGGTCATTATCCTCCACAACTACAATTTTCAACAATGCCACGTACCCATTTCTCCTTCTAGCAGGCTGTCGGAGAGGCCTGTTTTTTTCTTTTCCACGAAGACACAATGGAAAGAACTTCTTTTGACTCTTTGCGCCCTTGCGTTGCAAGCCTGTTTGGTTTCAGCTTGTCCGGGTCAGGGAATCGCTCGTTCCAAATTCTTCACAATTTCCGCCAGGAATGCATCGGCTGTCGCCCCATCCAAGATGCGGTGATCAAAGGAGAGGCTCAAATAGACCATGGGCCGTATGGCCAAGGCATCATTCTCCAAGACTATCACGCGCTTCTGGATTGCGCCGACCCCAAGGATGGCCGCTTGCGGCTGATTGATGATGGGGGTAGCAAAAAGGCTGCCGGCCGTTCCATGATTGGTTATGCTAAAGGTTCCGCCTTGCACATCGTCCGGTTTTAGCGTGCCGGCCCGCGCGCGCTCGGCCACATCTTGCACGGCGCGGGCCAGGCCAATGAGACTCATCTCGTCCGCCCGGCGAATCACCGGCACAATCAAGCCTTCGTCGAGGGCGACCGCCACGCCGATATTCACTTCCGGATGCACGAGAATGCCCTGGTCGGTAAACGAGCTGTTGGCCAGGGGATGGGCACGCAACGCCTGGGCCGTGGCCTGCACGAAAAAGGGCGTGTAGGTCAGGCGAATGCCTTGGCGCGCGAATTCATCTCGTTTGGCCTGACGATAGGCAACAACACCGCTCAGGTCGGCCTCCATGACCGTGGTCACGTGCGGAGCTGTTTGCTTGCTGCGCACCATGTGCTCGGCAATCAGCGTACGCATTCGGCCCAAGGGAACAACCCGCTCTCCCTGCGCTTTCGGCTCGGCCGGAGCCTGTGCGGGCACGGGTGCGGTGGCCCGTTCGGCCGGGGCCTGTGCTGCCGTGGCAAGCTCGGCGGGCGCCTCGTGGAAAAATGTGCCCGGCTCTTGCTCAACCGGTTCCATGGCCTTTTGAGTCTCGATGTAGCGGAGCAGATCCTTTTTGGTGATGCGCCCTCTCGCCCCTGTGCCCTGCACTTCACTCAAATCAATATCATGTTCGGCGGCCATCCGTTTGACCACCGGCGTGACGCGCACAGAGGGCGGTTCTTTCGTTGTCGGTGCTTTCGGCGGTTCTCCGGCGGCCGGTTCTTGCTGGGGAGCAGGCTCTGGCTCTCCGGCCTGCTCGCCGGCCGGGGTCTCCGGCACACTTTCGCCCTTCTCGCCCAAATAGGCGATCGTTGCACCGGCGTGCACGGTTTCACCCTCCTGGGCCAGGATTTGCACGAGGACACCAGAATCTGTAGCCGTCACTTCTGTATCCACCTTGTCGGTAAGCACCTCCAGTAACGGTTCATATTGCTTGACGTCGTCACCGACTTGTTTCAGCCACTTACCGATAGTACCCTCAACAACGCTCTCCCCCAATTGGGGCATCCGCACCGGCGTGAGCATAAGACCTCCTTGTCAAAATGTGCTGTCCGGCAAGCTGTGCGCGGGCTAAGCAAATTCCAATGGTCAAGACACATTCAGTGTCAATACAATTATACCACAACGGTCCGGAATCTGCCAAAAAGATGAAGGGTGTGGTTGACAAAAGGCTAGTCGCTGAGCAGACTGCCCAGGTTGATGTTGGTGAGGCCGCTGGGCCCTTTGCCACCGACTTGCGGCATGTACTCGCCCACCTTCTTGGCCAGGTTCATCATCGGCATGGTCTGAAGCCAGACCCGGCCGGGACCACGAAGCGTGGCCAGGAAGAGACCCTCGCCGCCTAGCAGGATGTTCTTGAACCCCTTGACGATTTCGACGTCGAAGCTGACCGACGGTTCCAGGATGCCGACGTGGCCGGTATCCACACGCAGCAGTTCTCCGGGCCCCAACGTGTATTCGACGACTTCGCCATCCATCTCCACGAAAGCCAGCCCGGGCCCGGTGATGCGCTGCATAATGAAACCCTCGCCGCCAAAGAGGCCGGCCCCCAGACGTTTGCGGAAGTGAATGTCCAGGTCCACGCTCTTCTCCGCGCACATGAAGGCATCTTTTTGGAGTACGAGGCTTTCCCCGGCGGAGAGCTGGAAGGGGATTATCTTTCCCGGAAATTCTGAGGCAAAGGCTACGCTACCCGTGCCCCCACGGCTCGTGAAATTGACGATGAAGAGCGATTCGCCGGAAATGGCACGCTTGAACATTTTTCCCAGCCCGCCGCCGGAGCTCGTTTCCATCTCGATAGTGCCGGTCATCCAGGACATGCCGCCCGATTCGGAGTAGATGGTTTGCCCGGGCTGCAGGTCAATGGTGACCACGGGCATAATCGTACCTTCTATCCGGTAGGCAAGGTTTCCTGTAGGTCGGAGAGGGGCCGTTTCGGTCCCCCCAAGCGGGGCATTACAAGATGGGCAAGTCTGGGCACCTGTTTCTACGGTCGTTCCACAATTCGAACACTGAGGCATTTTTCTCTCCTTTCGTATTTATTTACGGGCAATCTCCATTTTCAAAGTAACCATCAAGACACCAAAGGTACGGTACTACGAATTGCGCTCCTCGTAGAGTGCTTCGTATTCTTCGCGCACCGGCGAAAAGACATCCAGCACCACGCAACCGTTTTCTCCACCGAGCGCTCCGTGTGGCGCGTGTGGGGGAATGCGGTATGCGTCGCCGGGCTGCAAGCGGCGACGGTCCTCTCCCACCCAGAACTCTGCGTCGCCTTCGAGAATGAGGCCGAGTTGTTCGTGAGGGTGGTTATGCTCAGGGACCAGGGCCCCCGGGGCAATGGTTACGTAGCTTAAAGTTGCGGCGTTCCCGCTGAAGATGCGGATATGGACGTCATCTACAATTTCCTTCGGTTCAATGTCGGCTATCGTGTAGTAGCGCGGTTCAAAGGCATAGCCGGTGTTCGTCATTCCATCGTTGCTCACGGGTTGTCTCCTTTCATTGTGATTGTTTCACATTTGCCCGTACAGCTCGCATCCTGATCTGTTTCCAGGCCGGGTGGCGTTTGTCACCTTGAGCGAAGGGTCTCGTTCTATACGCAAACCGGTATGGCCGTACGGCTCACAAAGCCAATCCAAGGTCGTCTCTGAGTTGAGGCAGCATGACCTGGGCACCTTCGCGGCCCAGGTTCAATAGATCCTGGCGGCGACTGAAATCGGCAAAGGAGAAGCTGCCGACGGCCGGGGCGATGAGGCAATCCACTTCCTCCGGCGGGGGTTGCGTGCCACGCACCATGAGGAAGAGAGCCATCTGCCATAGATCAACCACGTTGGCCGGGCGCGGCATCTCCGATGGAGGTGGCACCAGATCAACCGCGATCACGTAGTCACAGCCGGCGGCCAGTAGCACGGATACCGGAAGGTTGTTCACCACGCCGCCATCCACCAGCAACCGATCATCTTGCTCAAAGGGGGCAAACAGACCCGGAAAGGCGGCACTGGCCCGCACCGCCGGCCCCAGCGGTCCCGCTTGAAACACGATTTCCGAGCCAGTGAGGATGTCACAGGTCACCACGGCCAGCGGAATTTTCAAGTCCTCGAAAGTTTGGCAGCCGGTCTCTTTGGTCACAAATTCTTCCAGGGGCGTGGTGTCAAACAGGGAAAGCGTGGGGATTGTGGGACGCAGCAAGCGATGCCAACCCATTTGGCTGGCCAGATTCACCATGCTGTCACTGGAGAGGCCGGCACAGTAGCCGGCTCCGACAATCGCTCCGGCGGAGACGCCGGCCACCATGTCGGCACGGAGTCCCGCTTTCATCAGCACGTCCAAGGCCCCGATGTGTGCGATGCCGCGAGCACCTCCCCCGCCGAGTGCCAGCCCGATCTTCTTTCTCGCGTGACTTGTGCCGTTCATTGCCTGCCTCCTGCCTGCCTATTGCCGATAGCCTCCCATGCTTGCGCTGCGAAGCCACGCCGGACGTTCAGAACCCCCTTTGGTTCCGGCAACTTTCCCAGCATTTCGGCGACGGAGAGGCCGCTGGTCGGATGGATCAGGGCCGAGGCGATTTCGGCCAGGGGGATAAGCACAAATCCCCGTTCTGCCAGCCGGGGATGAGGAATGGTAAGACTTTCTGTTTGCATTTCAAGGTCATCATAGAAAAGGATGTCCAAATCTATGATGCGCGGGCCAAAGCGTACTGCGCCCGCTTGCCGGCCCATATCGTGTTCCAAATCCTTGAGAAAGGCCAGTAACCGTGGGGGGGACAAGGTTGTGCGCGTACAGCAAACCGCGTTCAAGAAGGCCGGCTGGTCTGCGTAGTACACGGGCGCCGTCTCGTAGGCAGACGATATGGCCACCGGATGCACGCGCGGGGGCAGGGCGGACAACGCGGCCAGCAGATGGGCCTGGCGATTTCCGATGTTTGATCCCAAAGCGAGATAGACCGAATGATCGGTTACGTCCACGTTATCTCTTCACGAAAGGTGGCCTGCTGGCCAAAAGACTCCTCTACGCCGACAGCGATAGCAGCGATGTGGGTAGCCCGCTCGCGCACAAGAAACGCGCGGATGCCCTGGGCAAACCAGGTAGCCAGCATTTCTGCGGTGGTGTTGGGAATCTCCAGCAAGACTACGTCCTGTTTGGGGAAGGAATATTTCCGCAGATTGTAGCGCACGGTGACGTTTTGTCCACCGTCTTCGATATCCAACAGCGGGTTCTGTGTGGGCAACAGTGTACGGTGGTCCAACTCATTGACCAGGTCGCGCAAGCGCTCTTTGAGGATCACGAAGTCATAGACGATAGCGTGTTCGTCCAGGCTTCCGTGCAGTGTGGCGGTCACACGATAGTTGTGGCCATGCAAGTGTTCACATTGCCCCTCGCCGTAGGTTACGAAATGGGCTGCGCTAAACACGAGGTAGTCTTTCGTTACTCGGACGCTATAGCTGTCCATGATCATGCCTCTCTCGGAATACCCGTTCAGCTCCGCTGGAATGGGGTGCAGATGACGCCGGTGCAGCCAGGTTTTCACGGACCTAGCTACTACGCAGCTTGTCCATGCGAAGCGTATCTTAATAGGTATTTGTTTACCGCCGAGACGCAGAGGTAGGGGCGCAGCATTCTGCGCCTGGGCGAAGCATTCTGCCCTGGGCGAAGCATTCTGCCCTGGG
>CAYWAK010000157.1:0-7021 GCA_964455755.1 uncultured Ardenticatenales bacterium
TTGCTGCGCATGCCCTTTCGCGAATTTTCACAACTTGTGCTACAATTATGCTTAGAAGTTCGACTTCTCCGAGAGGTTGAACTTCTTGGTCAGCGTACTTGCCGATTCCCACCGCTCCAGGGAAAACGATGTGACACGTCGAACCGCTGATAGCGGTTTCTGATCGCTGACATCCGACGACTGACACGACAGGTATCACTTTATGCGTGTTTCTCTTTTCGTGACTTGCCTGATAGATTTGTTTTATCCCTCCGTGGGGGAGGACGTTGTCCGCGTCCTGCGCCGGTTGGGTGTGGAGGTGGAGTTTCCGCCGGCCCAGACGTGCTGCGGCCAGCCGGCCTTCAACACCGGCTACCGCGATGATGCGCGTCCGCTCGCCCAGCACTTCCTCCGCACCTTCGAGCAGGCCGAAACCATCGTCGCCCCCTCCGGGTCCTGCGCGTACATGGTGCGCCACGAATATCCGGCCCTCTTTGCAGACGATTCCGTCTGGCGGGAACGGGCCGAAGCGATTGCAGCGCGCACCTATGCGTTTTCGGAGTTTCTGGTAGACGTGCTTGGCGTCGAAGATGTCGGGGCGACCTACAACGGGGTGGTCACCTACCACGATGCCTGTCACCTGAGCCGGGGGCTGGCCGTGCGGGAGCAGCCGCGCCGCTTGCTGCGTGCTGTCCGGGGCCTGGAGCTGGTGGAGATGGAGCGGGCCGATTGGTGTTGCGGTTTCGGGGGTACGTTTGCGGTGCGCATGGCCGGCGTGTCGGGCGCGCTTCTGGAGCAAAAGATTGCGCGCATTCAGGCCGCCGGTGCTCCCGTCGTCGTGACCAGCGACGCCGGCTGCATCGCGCATATCGGCGGAGGCTTGAGCAGGCAGCGCTCCCCGGTCCGCATGATGCACCTGGCACAAATCCTGGCCCACACGGCGGAGGACACAACATGAACCATAGCACGGCGTCGACCTCTTTTGATGCGCGGGTTTGCCAGGCGTTGGCCGATGGACAGCTTCAACGGGCGCTAGGCTCCGCTGCGGAGCGATTCCTCGTGGGGCGAGAGCGGGCATGGGCTGAGCTGGAGGATGTGGAGGCCTTGCGCACCCAGGCCCAGGCGATTCGCCGGCACACGATCGCGCACCTGGATCGTTACCTGCCGCAGTTGGCCGACTCGGTCACGCGCAACGGCGGCACGGTACATTGGGCGCACGACGGCTATCACGCCGCGCGCATTATCACAACAATGGCGCGCGAACGGGGCGTGCAGCAGGTGGTGAACCACATCGTAAAATCCAAGTCTATGACATCCGAGGAAATTCACCTCAACCGGGCGTTGGAGGACGCGGACATCACCGTAGACGAAACCGATTTGGGAGAATGGATCATCCAACTTGCCGGCGAAACCCCCTCACACATCATCGCGCCCGCCATCCACAAGACAAAGAAGCAGGTGGCCGAACTATTTCGCGCGGAGACGGGGCAGCCGGACATCCCGAACGACATCCCCGCTCTGACCGAAGTCGCCCGCCAGTCGTTGCGGCGGCGGTTCCTGGCCGCCGACATGGGGATTTCGGGCGGCAACTTCGCCGTGGCTGAAACCGGCACCGTCGTCATCGTCACCAACGAAGGCAACGGGCGATTCACGACCGGCTTGCCGCGCATTCACGTGGCCGTCATCGGCATTGAGAAGGTCGTCCCCACTTGGGAGGATCTGGCCCTCTTGCTTACACTTTTGCCGAGGAGTGCGACCGGACAGCGGGCCAGCAGTTACGTCACGATGGTGACCGGCCCACGGCGTGCGGGCGAAGGGGATGGCCCAGACGAGTTCCACCTGGTGATTCTGGACAACGGGCGGAGCGACCTGTTGGGGACCAAGTACGAGGAAATCCTTTCCTGCATTCGTTGCGGGGCCTGTCTGAACGTCTGTCCGGTCTATCGCAAGATCGGCGGACACGCATACGGAAGCACGTATCCCGGGCCGATTGGCGCGGTGCTCACACCACTTTATGATGGGCTGGACGAATTTGCAGAATTGCCCCATGCTTCAACGCTGTGCGGGGCCTGCCGGGATGCCTGTCCGGTGCGCATTGACCTTCCACGCATGTTGCTTGACCTGCGTGACGATGAGGTGCAACGCGTGCCGGCGGTCGCGCCGCCGGCGCTGCGTTGGGCATTTTGGCTGTACCGGTGGGTTGCGGGCGTGCCGGCCTTGTACCGCCTGGCCACGCGCATGGCGTACTTCCTGCAACGGCCGTTTGTGCGCGACGGGCGCATTGCGGCGCTGCCTGGGCCGCTGGCCGGCTGGACGGACATCCGCGACTTTCCGCCCGTCGCATCACAATCCTTTCATGACCGCTGGCGGCCATAACCATCGCCGCCGAATGCCTCCCCCCTCCTCTGTGGATGCCGTAGGCGCGCGGCTGCCGGTATCTGAGGTCCCGTGCCTCTGCTTCTTATTCTCCCCGGATAATGAGGGGCAGGAACTGTACGCCTCCTCCGTCCATCCATATACTGTCCATCCATATACTGTCCATCCAGATGGAAAAGTGGGTGATCTCCACAGTCACCCGGTTGTTCAGCGTATCCAAAACATAGCTATCCACCGGCGTCCAGGAGTCGGTCGTGGTGGAGTAGTAGAGCGGCACAATGTTCTCTTCGGAAACACCGGTGGGCAGGTCGCTCTCGTTGTACGGGAAGCTGACCAGGACTTTCTTGTTGAAGTTGCCCGTGATCTCGCGTCCGCTGTCGTCGAAGGCCTGCAGCGCGTAGCCGAAGGTAAGTGGTTTGGCTTCCCAGGTGTGGGGCACGTCGTTGACCATGGGCGCGATGACCACCCACACGCGGCCGGATGTGGCCAACGCACCGGCCGGTATGCGCACTTCCGTGCCGTCATCCAGCCGAATCACCTGCACTTCGTTGGCGTTGAAGGAGACCGTACGTCCGGGTGGCAGGGTGCCGGCAGGGTGCAAGGCAAAATCGTGGGTGAGAATCTGACTTCTGGCCACGTCCAGCACAGCTTCGTCGCTGCTGAATATCGTGCGATTTTCGTCCTGGTAGATTGCTCCAAGGTGCCATTTGCCCGGGCTCAGCCACAGTTGGTATGAGCCATTGGCGTTGGTGGTCCCTTCAATGTGCGCGCCTTCCTCCGACCAACCCCACACGTAGGCCCCCTCTACGCCGATAATGCCCCCGGTGCCCGGAAAGCCGACGACGCCATTAAGGCGGGCGCTGGCCGTCCAAAACCGCAGGGTGACTTCGGCCGGAGTTTGCGGGCTGGTGGCCACGGTCTGAATGGGTGGCGCATGGAATCCACTGCCGTCGGGCGCGGTCGCCCCGACCCGATAAACGCCGGCCGGCACGCGGAGTACGAACGAACCGTCGGGGTCTGCTGCTTCCGCCGTAAACCGAATCTGGCGTCCGTCAGCCTGGCGTACGGCCCAAACGGTCGCCCCCGGATAGGGAACTGTGCTTGGTTTCTGAACCACGCCCCGGATTTCAGAATCGACGCGGAGCAGCTGGATCGTGCCCAGGTCGTATGTTTCGCCGGCTTGTACGCTGACCCGGTAATGCTGTTGGGCAGGGGCCACGTAATCGTCCGTGAGCAGTTCGTAGCTAACGTGCCACGTGCCGGCGGCCACGGTCAGGGCAAAGTGTCCATCCGCATAGATCGGCGCGGAGTGCCAATCCTGGCCATCGCCGCCGGAGGCGTAGACGTACCCCAAAACATCCTGTGACTGCGGCGCAATCTGCGTAAGGGCGGCCATTCCCAAGTCAAATTGCCCAATGATGAGGGCATCCGCTGCCCGTACGGTCATGTCCAATGTAACCACGTCGCCGGTGCCGAGGGTGACGCTTTGTTCCGGATCGGCGACGTAAGGAGACCCCGGCGGGAGATAGAGGCCTATTTGGTAGCTGCCGGCCGGCAACTGGAACGAGAAATTTCCCCGGCTGACGGCCGCGCCGCCGATGATGTCATCTGTGGCGCTGTTCGCATCGCGGGCATAAACCCATGCGTCAACATCTGGCAGAAGTTGGCCAAAGTCATTCACGACCGAGCCTTGCACTGTGGCCGGTGCGGGCATCAGGGCAAAGTTTACCCCGCTTACCGTCTCGCCGGGGGATTTCACTTTGACTCTCTGGATCGGGACGTCGCCCAGAAGAGAAACATTAGCCGGTACATCAACGCCCACGTACCACACTCCGGTGGCCACAGTCAGGGTGTAGTATCCACCGGCGTCCGTTACCGCCTGTGCCTGGTTCCCGGCGAGTGTGCCGGCTTTTACCTCCAAGTCGGGAACGCCATCCCCTGTATCGGTACGGACTACTTGTCCCGTGATATGCGCCGTCTTTTGTTGGAGATGGATTGTGCCCAGGTCGGCCACTTCACCCGATGTCACACGAACAGGGGGAAGCTGAGGGGCGAACAGGTCGCCATCCAGTACGTAGATGGAGACATTGTACGTCCCGGCGGCTATGGCGATATCAAAGTGTCCGTCGCTGTTGACCATCTGGCCGTTGCCGACGCCGTCGTCACCGCGCACATCTACGTACACGCTCCCGTACGCCGGGAACGTATCGTCTGGATTCAATACCAGCCCCGTTACGCGAGCATCGGCCGTCATCACGGTCATGGTGATGGACTTGTTCTCTGGCCGGTTCGTTTTGTCGAAAGTCACAATCTGTGGCGGATCTGTGTAAATCCAGTTTGCCGTGGCCACAGCCGGTTCGACAGAGACTTCCCACTCGCCGCCGGCCAACCCCAGATGGTACAGTCCGTCGGAGCCGGCGATGGCCGCAACGTCCAAGGTGCTTCCGCGCTGATTGGCATGGACCAGCCCATCGGTAACAGCAGTCGAATCGGTCCGCTGTACGTTTACGGTCAACTGCTTCCCGGCCGTTTGCAACGTCAACGGGGAGGTTAGTTTGTTGAGGGTGCCTGCTACGATCACCACTTGCATTGGGTCCGTACGGAAGAGATCGGCGCGGTCGGGTGGTGGGAATGCTTGCACCCAATAGGTTCCCGCAGGGAGGGCACCGAAGGCAAATTGTCCGTTGTGGTCCGTGCCGACCCATCTCTCGGTGGAAGAAACAACACTCTGGGCGGACAGAGAGGGGCCGGCGACGGTTGGGGAGACGGCATTCGTGTCATGGTACAACAGGACGGGCGTGCCCTCGAGAGGGTCGCCTTGGTCGTCAACAACCTGTCCCATGAGATTGGCGCGATGTAACATCAGGGTAACCGTGGGCACGTTCTGCGAAGACGTGCTGAACGGCACGAAATCGGAATCAGCCCAGCCCAGCCCGTAATTCCGTGGGTAGGCCTGGGCCCAGTAGGCAGTACCGGCATTCAAGTTGCCCAGCCGGAACTGTCCGGCCCAGTTGGCCTGTACATCCCATTCATCCTGCGGAGAAACCAAACCGGCTTGCACGCGCACATGGGCGTCGTGGTGCGGAAATCCTGTCGGCTCGAGCACTTTCCCTTCGACCATGGTCCAACTCAAGGGAACTTCGCCCACATCGGTTGCTGTCCCCACAACGACTGTCACGTCCGCGGGTGTGGAAGGTGCGTACGCCGCAACGCCATCCGGGGGAGATGCTTCAAGCACGTACGTCCCGTCGGGCAGGCCGCCCAGTTTGAAGAAACCGTTGTTATCTGTGGTCGCGGTTGTCATCTGCTGCCAGATGGGGTCGTGCAAGAACGCGATCGCTTCCGGAATGCCCGATTGCATCGTTGGGTCAGTGACTTGGCCGATGATGGAAGGATCGGTCAAGTATAGCGTGTAGAAACCCGTGGTGGCCAGGTAGGTTGAGATGGGCATAGCAACGGACGAAGCAAAGGGTGAGCCATCGGGTGGTTGGGCCAGGAGTTGGTACGCGCCGGCCGGCACACCGCCAAAAGCAAATTCTCCTTGAGGTCCTGTTATTGTGGTGAGGGAGAGAGAGCCATCCGGCTCAAAGAGTGAGACGACGGCATCTGCTACGGGATTGCCCGCCGGATCCTGTACCCCCCCCGTGATATTGGGATAGGTGACCGGAATGAATCCCATATCATGGTGATAGGTGGCTTCGTTCAAGTATACCCAGTTTGGTAAAGAGGGGGTGTAGGACGTATTACCCGGCGGAGGATACGCTTGAATGCGGTACGTGCCCGGTAGAATGCCCCAAAACTCGAAGTGCCCCACACTATCAGCGGCCACGACGGTATGGAGTGTGCCATCAATGCTATCGGCGACCACTTGCGCTCCGGCCAGTGCGGTAACACCATCTGGCAACGTGACCACCCCGGCAATCAG
Organism: uncultured Ardenticatenales bacterium; assembly: GCA_964455755.1. Classification (GTDB taxonomy): domain Bacteria; phylum Chloroflexota; class Anaerolineae; order Ardenticatenales; family JAADHH01; genus JAADHH01. The sequence goes on from CAYWAK010000157.1 coordinate 6,281, forward strand.
AGGCGGGCCAAGGTAGACCTTGCCGACGTCAAGCGTGCCGGTTGTGGGCAATGTGACTGTGAAGGGGCGGGCATCCGGCCAGGTGGAATTGGCAGGGCTATGCACTTGCACGTGATACGTTCCCGGCAGCAATCCGCCCAGAGCAAACCCCCCGTCGGCCCGCGACCAGGTACGGCCGGCTGTGTAGGTAGCCAGCGCGTTTGAGGCTACGATTTCCGCCAGCTCCACCGGATGGCCTGTCGGGTCGAGGACGGCTCCGGTAATGTTTGGCTCGTAAAGCGCGGTGCTGAAATCGAACACATTGTTGTATGCCTGCAGCTCCGGGTCTGTGCTGCCGATCTCGACATGGTTGGTGATTGTACCTCCGGCAGCGATAGTAGCATCCAGCGCAGTCAGCACCATGATAGATTGTGTGCCGCTAAACGGCACGGTTCCCACGTTCCAGGAAATCTGGTTGCCGGCCAAGGTTTCCGGGTTCAAAGGAACAAGCGCACCGTTCGTGTCCAGCGTTGCGGTGATGAAAGCCATACCGGCGGGCAGCGTGTCCGTCACGTGGGCATTGTGGGCATCTGCCGTACCCACATTATGGTAGTTTATTCGAAACAGGGCTGTTCCCCCCGCGGTCGCCACGCCGTCAATGCCTTTGTAGATGACCAGGTCGGGCATTGGCTGGACGGTCGGCGAAGGCGTAGCTGTTGGGGTAGCGGTAGCCGTCGGTGTGGCCGTAGCCGTTGGGCTGGC
>CAYWAK010000158.1:0-6996 GCA_964455755.1 uncultured Ardenticatenales bacterium
AGGAAAACAGGTTGAACGTTGCAGCGTTCTGATGCTTCGTGCCTTGGTGATAAAGGAAGGACACGGGTATAAACGATATCCGCTATATCTCCATCACCATGGGCAGAATCATGGGCCGGCGCTTGGTCTGCTCGTAAAGGAACTGGCTCAGGGTCGCCTTGATCGTATCATCCAGGCGGGCCGGATGACGGCCATGCTTTTGTAAGGCCTTCAGCACCTGCTGCTTGGCTTCCTCCAGCAACTCTTCCGATTCGCGCACATAGACGAAGCCCCTGGAGATGATGTATACATCGTCCAGCGGTTTGCCCGTTTCCCGATTGAGCGCTACAACGACGATAAAGAATCCGTCCGAAGCCAGGTGGTGCCGGTCGCGCAACACCACGTTGCCCACGTCGCCAATGCCCAAGCCGTCTACGTAGACGTAGCGGCCGCCCACGTCCTCCGCAATCTCCATCGAATCTTCCGTGAATTCGACGACCTGCCCCGACTCCAGCACCAAGATGTTTTCGCGAGGAATGCCAACCTGCTGGGCCAACTGGCTGTGCAAAACCAGATGGCGGTATTCCCCCCCCACAGGAATGAAGAAGCGTGGCTGCGTCAAAGTCAGGAGAAGTTTCTGCTCTTCGCGACTGGCGTGACCGGAGACGTGAACGTTCTGCATGGGCGGATAAAAAACGTTGGCGCCCAAGCGGAACAGGCTGTTGATCGTGCGATGCACCAATTCTTCGTTACCCGGAATGGCGCTGGCCGAAATAATGACCGTATCGCCCTCCTGGATACTGACCCAGCGGTGCTCTTGGTTGGCCATACGCACCAAGGCTGACGTCGGCTCCCCTTGTGTACCGGTACAGACAATGGCGACCTTTTTTGGCGGCAGAGATTCCAGATTTCCCGGCTGGAGCAGTTCGTCATGGCCGATATCGAGATATCCCAGGTCTATGGCCATGCGACCGTTGTTCACCATGCTCCGCCCAACGAGACCGATCCGCCGGTTGTGCCGGCGCGCGGCCGTAATCACCTGCTGGACGCGCGAAACATTCGAGGCAAACGTGGCAACGATGATTCGCCCCTTGGCCTGCACAAATATCTTTTCAAATGCTTCGTCAATCACGTGTTCGGACGGCGTGTAGTCGGCGTGCTCCACGTTTGTGCTATCGGAGAAAAGGGCCAACACGCCTCGTCCGCCATAATCGGCCAGCCGCTGCGTGTCCGTAAGATGCCCATCGGTCGGCGTATAATCGAACTTGTACTCGCCGCTGTGCACAATCAAGCCAACGGGCGTATCCACAGCGATGCCCATTGCGTCCGGTATGCTGTGGCACACGTGGAAGAATTCTGCTTCGAACGGACCCAGCCCCACGTGATCACCCGGGTCAACAACGTGAAGGTCTGCCTTGTCGCGTACCTTGTGCTCGCGCAGCTTCACGTCAATCAGCCCGCGCGTAAGCCTCCCCCCGTAAATGGGCACTTTCCTGTCCATGGCGCTCAGCAAAAAGGGCAACGCGCCATGATGGTCTTCGTGTCCGTGCGTGATCAACACGCCCAGGAGCTTGTCCTGCCGCTCAACCACATACTCGATGTCGGGAATGACCACGTCAATGCCCAACATATCGTGTTCGGGAAACATCAGACCGCAATCTATGACCACCATCTGCTCGTCGTATTCCAGCACGAGCATGTTGCGGCCCACTTCTCCCAATCCCCCCAAGGGGATGACTCGTAAAACGCCATTGTCTTTCATGATACCCGCTTTCCTTTCAATATAACTTCCTGAGCATGTTACCTGTGTTCTTTATAGGACGCAAGAGGACCGGCGGCAGAGGAGTCGCCTCTACCGGTTTTCCAAACCATCAGCAGAGCGGGCTCCTACGCCCGCGTTTCGGCTTCAGGCACGGTTCAAAACAGGCTGAGTTGTTCCACCTGTGGTTCCGGTTTGGCCTCTTCCACTTCAGTCGCCTCGGCCAGAATCTGGGGGAGCTTTTGCATGTCCGCGATGGCCGTCGTTTTCCATTTTGGTTGGTGCAACGCCGCCGCCGGATGGAGCATGGGCACGACGATGCGGTTCCCGAATCGGCGGGCCTGCCCGTGGATAGCCGAGATTTTCGCGCCGGGGAAATACCGGGCCATCGAGAAGCGGCCCAGCGTAACCAACACCGGGGGGTTGATCATCTCGATCTGGCGTTCCAGGTATGCGGTGCAGGCCTGCAACTCTTCGGGAAGCGGGTCACGGTTCTTCGGGGGGCGACACTTGATCACGTTGGCAATGTACACTTCCTCGCGCTGCAAGCCGATGCCGGCCAGCATTTCCTCCAGGAACTTGCCGGCAGCACCGACAAATGGCCGGCCCTGCCGGTCTTCGTGAAAACCGGGCCCCTCCCCGATGAACATGATGCGCGCGTCGCGGGGGCCTTCGCCGGGCACAGCGTTGGTGCGCCCCTGGTGCAGCGAGCACCGTGTGCATTGCCGAACTTCCGCGTATAGGGCCTCCCACTCTTTTTCGTTAGACATGAAACTCTCCTCCGGTAAAACTACGTCAGAATGGACGTTGGGCGTCGAGCGTCTGGTGCATCACGGCGCGAATACGTTGATGGTCTTTCTCACCGCAGAGACGCGGAGAGCGTCGAGTGATGTGCGGTTTTCTCAAGTACTGATTATACAGCATTCATAGCGGTTTGTCGATTCATTCCGGCCGAGCAATTTCCGAAATGCGGCCCTCCTCCACGTGCCACAAGGCGCCCCCCTCCGGGAAGCCGGCCGGGAAGTCGGCCAGGTCGGTTGTGGTGACGATGACCTGTTCCCATTCCCCGATGACACCGGTCACGTATGCGCGGCGCTGCTCATCCAATTCGGACATCACGTCGTCCAGCAGAAGCACCGGCGATTCGCCCGTCTCCTCCCGCATGAGCGTAACTTCGGCCAGCTTCAGCGAGAGCGTTGCCGTGCGTTGCTGGCCCCGCGAGCCGAATGCGGTCATGTCCACGCCATCCACGAGGAAGCGCAGGTCGTCTCGATGCGGGCCCACGCTGGTCACGCCACGTATGAGGTCGAGCGAACGGCGTTCGTGCAACTGGCGCTGGAAACGTTCCGCGATCTCTTCCAATTCCAGCGACGGCAGCGCAAAGGTCTGGGCGAACTGGGGGGTGAAGCGTAGCGGCAGTTGGGTCGCACCCGAATCCGTGCCCACATGGTTCAGGTCTACGCGAGGGACGAAGACCAGGCGCAGCCGCTCGATTCCGCCGGTCAGAGAGGGGTGCAGCGAAGCGACCAACTCATCCAGCCGCGTGATCGTTTGCAGGCGACGCAAAATCAGGTAACTGCCCGTCGTGACCAGCGTTTCGTCCCAAAAAGCGAGTTGGTCTGGGTCGCCGCCTGTCTCCTGAAGTTGCCGCAGCAGAGCATTCCTTTGGGTGATCGTCTGATTGTAGCGGGAAAGGTCGCTTCGGTAGCGGGGGTCAATCTGCGACAGGGTGATGTCCAGGTAGCGGCGGCGCAGCGACGGCCCTTGGGCGATCAGGTCAATGTCTTCCGGGCGAAACAAAACCACGTTCAGGTTGCCCAGATAATCTATCGCTCGACGCTTCAAGCCGTCCGCCCGAATCTCCTTGCGCAGGCGCACCGTGCCGCCATTCTTGGCCGGCTGCTGGATCAAGGTGATCTCCAACTTGTGCCGGCCATCGTCTCGCTGTATGCGGCCTTCCAGCCGGATGAAGGGCATTTCTTCGTCAACGACCATCCAACTGAGCAACTGTTGATCGGTGTTCGTGTAGAGCGAACGGGTGGTTGCCAGATAATAGATGGCCTCCAGTAAATTCGATTTGCCCTGCCCGTTTGCGCCCTGGAGCAGGATAACGCCGGCCGGCACATCCACATCCAGGCGGGCATAGTTGCGAAAGTTGTAGAGGGTCAGGTGGGTAAGCCGCACGTCAGAGTTCCCCCATCACGACATAGGCGATGTTGGTCGCGTGGGAATTGATGCGCTTCAAATCGTTGAGCACGTCCATGTGGATCGCGCTGGTGTCCATCGATTCGCGCAGTCCCTTGTGCAGCCGTTCGATGTGCGCCTGTCGCAGATCGCGCTCCATCTGGTTGACGACAACTTTGCGCCGTAACACTCGCTGGGCTATCTCGAAATTTTGCGTGGCAAGAGCGGCCAGAGCCAAATCCAGATTCTCCGACACCTGGGCGTGCAGCGCGCGGATTTCTTCTTGCCCTTCCTCGGAGAAAACGTGCTTTCTCTCGATTTTCTTACGAGCCAGCAACATCAAGCTCTTGCTGATGATGTCCCCGATGTGTTCCAGATCGCTGATCACGTAGAGCAGGCCGGTCTCTTGCTGCGACAGATCGGGGGAAATATTTTGTTCGGCCAGACGGGTCAGGTAATGTTTGATGGCGGCGTTGAGCCGGTCTACCTGATCATCGCGGCGGATCACGTCCTCCAGAAGTACTTCGTCATCTTTTTCCAGAACCAGCAAGCTGTCACGCAACATCGTTTGGGCGAAGTCGGCCAGCCGCAGTGTCTCGCGGGTGGCCTGACCGATGGCCAGCCCGGGCGAATCGAGGACCTGCTCGTCCAGGTAGCGCGGGTGCCATGCCGCGGCCGCAGTCGGCTCATCGGGGATCATGCGCCGGATCACCTGCGCCAGCGGGCCGGTGAACGGAATCAACAAGGCAGCGATACCTATGTTGAACAGGGTGTGCGCGTTGGCGATCTGCCGCGCTGCGTCCCCCCCCAGCAACGTAATCGCCCAGGCAAACCAGGGGATGAGCGGGTAGACCAACACTGCCCCGATGATCTTGAACAGCGTGTGTGCCAGAGCGACCCGTCGGGCCTCCGGTGTCGTGCCGATGCTGGAGAGGAGCGCGGTCGCGCTGGTGCCGATGTTCGCGCCGATGATGATCGGAATGGCCAGGATCAACGGCACAAGTCCCTGGCTGGCAAAGGTCAGGGCGATGCCGATCGTGACCGCGCTCGATTGAATCACGGCGGTGAACGCCGTGCTGAGCAGAATCACCATCAGCGGCGCGTTGACCATGCTCAACAGAACTTCTTCGAAGAGGGGATTGCCCTGCAACGGCCCGGTCGTCTCCGTGATCAGCTTCATGCCCAGGAAGATCAGGCCGAACCCGAGCAGCACTTGTCCGAAATAGTTGATCTGCTTTCGGCGGGTCGCAAACATCATCGGCACAGCCACGCCGATCAGGAGCAGGGCGTAGTCCAGCACGTGAAAGGCGATTAGCTGCACGGTGAGAGTCGTGCCGATGTCCGCCCCGAGGATCACGCCCAACGTCTGTTGCAGGCTCATGAAGCCGGCGGAAACGAGCCCAACCAGCATGACCGTGGTGGCGCTGCTCGACTGGATCACGGCGGTGACCACCGCGCCAACGGCAACGCCCATCAAGCGGTGATCGGTGAGTGTGCCCAGCCAGAGGCGCAGCCGGCTGCCGGCAGCGGCCTGCATGCCTTCGCCGGCCAGCCTCATGCCGTAGAGCAGCAGGCTCACCCCGCCGAGCAGGTTGAACAGGATGATGTTCGCGCTCATGCAGGTTCTCCGGTCGCCTGCCAGAAGAGGGGAAAGTTCCGCGCCTTCAGTTCAAAGATTATTTGCTCCACCCGCCCGGTCACTTTTTCCCGTTCCGGCGGCGGTGACTCGTCGAACAGCGCTTCAAAGCGGGCACGCGATTCTGCGGGTAGCACGCCGGAGATCGTGGCCAGCATAACGGCCCAGCAGCGGGCCACGTCGTCCGGCTGGTAGCCGCCGCCCCCGAGGACCAACAGGCGGCCATCGCAAAGTTCGTGTGCCAGGCGGTGCATGCGTCCGGCAATGCCTTGGTACGTTCGCGCGGTCAGGTCCAGCAGCACCATCGGGTCGCGATAGTGGCCGTCCACGCCGAATTGGAGCAGCAGGAACTGGGGTGCCATGCGGCGTAGCAACGGTTCCACCACCTCGTCGAAGGCGTGGAGATAGGCGGCATGACCGGTGTGCGGCGGGAGGGGGACGTTGATGGCGTAGCCTGTACCCTCCCCTTCGCCCGTTTCGTCCAGCGTGCCGGTTCCCGGATAGAACAGGGCGCTGTACATGTGCAGCGAGATTTTCAAGATCGGCTCTGCATACAAAATGGCTTGCGTACCGTCGGCATGGTGTCCGTCCACGTCCACGATGGCGATGCGCTCCATGCCCAGTTCGCGGCGCAGCAGACGGGCAACCATGGCCAGATCGTTGAACACGCAGAATCCACCGGCCCTATGCTCGCGGGCGTGATGCAGCCCGCCGCCCGGGTTGAAAGCGTGGTCGAAATCGCCCCGGGAGATGCGCCGGGCCGCGTGCAGGGAGCCGCCGACGCTCAGGGCCGCGCGGCGATAGACGCCCGGATAGGCCGGCGTCTCCACGCCATCCAGAAACCCTTCGCCCAACTGATCCATCTTCTGTACATAGTGGACGTACGATTCGGCGTGGGCCAGTTGCAACTCCGCCTCCGTGGCCGGCACCGGTTCGACGATTTCCACCCCGTTGTCCAGCAGGCCGAGTTCACGCACCAGTCGGAACGTTGCCCCGTAGCGTGCCCAGGCCTGGGTGATGGGAGACATACCACGCCCTTCGTATTCGGGACTGTAGATCAACGCTGTGCGTCCGGCCATGGCCGTGTCCTTTCCGCTGTTTTGAAGACAGTAATCAGGTGCCGGTAGTCAGTAGTCAGTAGTCAAACGTTACGCAGCACGCAACACGTTTTACGTTGTCACGTTACCCGACAAGCCAAAATCGGCGGAGCGCTCGCCGCTCCAACTGTGGCTCTCATTGTAGCTGATTTTGGCCTTCGGCGCAAACTGTGGAGGAATGTGGGCTTGCGCAACAAAAAAATTAGGCTGCTCGTGGCGGATTGTCATCCACGCTGGGCCAGTAAGCCGCAGTCAGCGGTCACGAGGAAATGTGGAGGAAGAAATCATCAGTACTTGAGAAAACTGCTCTGTAGGGCAGGCTTTCTAGCCTGCCAGAGCGG
>CAYWAK010000159.1:0-6958 GCA_964455755.1 uncultured Ardenticatenales bacterium
AGGGACAAATGTTCTGTTACACGAAGGAGGTGTAATATGGCTGCACGGAAAGCAAAGAAAGGGTTGTCGGAGCGCCAAGAGCAAATCTTGCAGTTCATACGCGAGTTTACCCGCGAGGAGGGTAGCCCGCCTACGCTCCGCGAGATTGGTTCAGCGGTTGGAATCAGTTCTACATCCGTAGTAGATTACAACCTGAACGCCTTGGCCAAGAAAGGCTACCTGACCCGCAACCCACATGTATCTCGTGGAATTCGTATAATCGAAGAACTGAAGCAGGGCACCGCTTTGATCAACGTGCCGGTTTTGGGGCTCATCCACGCCGGTGAACTGACGCCACCGTTTGATCCGGTCGCCGTTGACGAGAGCGACGACTGGCTGGAACTCACGCAAGACATTGTCCCCCAAAGCCAGAATCTTTACGCCTTGCGCGTTGAGGGGGATTCCATGATTGACGCCCTGGTAAACGATGGCGACATTGTGGTCATGACACCAAACGAGGACGTGAACAATGGCGACATGGTGGCTGCATGGATTGTCGATCGGGAGGAGACAACCCTGAAGCGTTACTACCGCGAGGGGGAGCGCGTACGCCTGCAGCCGGCGAACCCGGCAATGGCGCCTATGTACTTCGACGCGCATAACGTTCAGCCGCAAGGAAAAGTGGTCGCCATCATTCGCCAGTTGAACTGATTCGGACGATAGACAAGCTCCCATCAAGCGATGGGGCCTCAGCCATTCGCGATTTAGACCACCGGTCGCCGGGCCTGTGAAGGTGCCGGCCGTTGCTTGGTCCCTGCCGGCATTCACCGGTATGAAATCATCGTCGTCTCCCTCCAAGGTGTTCGCTGGGAAGTTTCTCCTATTGACCGCGTGTACAAAGCATGATACATTATCGGTGTAAATCCCTTGCCAGTCATTAAGGAGAAACATGACCAAACCTTCAAGGAGCACCGTCGCTTCCAGTAATAACGGGAGGCGACGAGAGCGACAAGAATTGTGTTCTGAGATTCCTTCACAATGCCCCGGTGATAAAGAGGTAGATCTCCAGTTCCTTACCTTCATCGAGCTTCATGCGTGTAATCCCATCCGCTCTGAAGTCCTCGGCTACCTGGGCAATCATCCGGAACAGCCGGTCAGCACAAAAGAAATCGCCAGGGAAATTGGGAGAAATCCCCAGTTGGTTCACCGGGAACTGTACGAGTTGGCTCTATGGAACATTGTGGAGCCGGCGCTGCAGAGCGACAAGCGCAAATTCCGACTGAGTGAGCAACAATCGACCCGCGACCTTGCAATACGGTTTGCTCTGGCTATGGCCGAAGCCTCGGACTAGAGTACCGCCGCTATTTGACTCTCTGATCAAATAACTGTATAATATCTATAGCATGACTTTGCCACCGACCGGATTCATTCCGGCGGTGAGCACACGACATACCGGCATAGAGCACGCAGCTCTCTGGCCGCTTGGATCGTCAGACCGAGACGGCATGGGAAGCGGAGCTAGCGTTGTCCGGCCGTTCAATTGGCGGCACGGCATATCAGCTTCGTTTCCTCTGCCTCTCGGGGTTCTTCCGGGAGGTTTTTTTGTTGGACGAGATCACCGGTTCGACATCACCCAAACCAACACTCGCTTTCTTGGGTACCGGCAGGGTGGGAAGCGCACTGGCACGCCGGCTGCTCACTCAAGGCTACTCCATCGTCTCCTTGTACAATCGAAGCATGAACTCCTGCTACCGTCTGGCCGAACAAGTCGGCGCGCAAGCAGCTACCCGCGCCGAAGAAGCCACCCACGATGCCGACTTGGTCTTCATCACGACCCCCGACGACGCGATTGCCACGGTCTGCCAGGCTGTGGCCGATGCCGGCGGATGGTACGCCGGACAGGCTGTGGTGCATTGCAGCGGCGCCCTGCCTGCGCAAGAGGTTCTGGCCCCGGCGGCAGCAACCGGCGCCCACGTTGGCGGCCTGCACCCCCTGCAATCGTTTGCCGATGTCGAAACAGCTATCGAGTGCCTTCCCGGATCCTATTTCGGTGTGGAAGCAGACGATGCCCTGAGGCCAATACTCAACGCCATCGTCGCCGCTGTGGGAGGCCACATCCTTCCGATCTCGCCAGTGGACAAAACACTCTACCATGCTTCTGCTGTAATGGCCTGCAACTACGTCGTCGGAATTTTCGGTGTTGCCGTACACCTGCTGCAGAATCTAGGCATTCCGGCGACGGACGCCGAAGTTGCCTTGCTCCCCCTGCTCGAAAGTACTGTGCGCAACCTGCGCGCCGTTGGACTGCCGGATGCCCTGACCGGCCCCCTCGCGCGGGGCGATGTGGGCACCGTTGAACGGCACGTCCGCGCCCTGGACAAACATGAGCCGGCGCTCGGCGATCTCTACCGCCTCCTGGGACGGGCCACCCTTCCGCTGGCAGTAGCCAAATGGGAACTGGAGCCGGGAGCGGGGCCGAATGTGGAACGAGAGCGCGACGGCAAGCGGAGACATCAGGTCGAGAAAACCGAAAACAGAGACCCGCGGTACAAGGAGGAAGCAGATGCGCACGACGATTCGTGACATACAGGCAATGAAGGACCGCGGCGAAATCATCCCCATGCTTACTGCGTATGACTACACTTCGGCCCGTCTGGTAGAACAAGCCGGAATCCCCCTCATTCTGGTGGGCGATTCCTTGGGCATGGTTGTGTTGGGCTACGATTCAACGGTGCCGGTCACCCTGGCAGAAATGATTCACCACATCCGCGCTGTGGTACGAGGGACTACCCGTGCCCTGATCGTCGGGGACATGCCTTTTATGAGTTATCAGATCAGCCCGGAACAGGCATTGCGCAATGCGGGACGATTCTTGCAAGAGGGTGGATGCCAGGCGGTCAAGTTGGAAGGAGGACAGACGATGGCGGCTACCACCCGCCGGCTGGTGGAGGCCGGTATCCCGGTGATGGGCCACATCGGGCTTACGCCCCAATCGGTCAACCAGTTGGGCGGCTTCCGTGTACAGGGCAAGACAACACAGGCGGCCCACAGGCTGATTGACGATGCCTTGGCTATCGAGGATGCCGGCGCTTTCTCCGTCGTCCTGGAAGCGATTCCTGCGCGGCTGGCCGACATGATTACCGCCCGCCTGCGCATTCCCACCATCGGCATTGGGGCAGGTGCTGGATGCAGCGGACAAGTGCAGGTGTTGCACGATATGCTGGGACTGTTCGAAGATTTCGTACCCAAACACGCGAAACAATACGCTGCGCTGGCGCCAGAGATTCGCCGTGCTGTTGGCCGGTACGTGCAGGAAGTGCAAGAAAGCGCGTTTCCCGACAAAACGCACACTTTTCAACTGCGTAAGGAAATACCTGAAAAACGAGTCAGTGCAACGCAGCGTGCCGCATGACTCATTGACATGATTCTTGAAAGGAGCAGAATCTTATGAAGGTCATCGAAACCGTATCCGAAATGCACCAAATCCGCCGGCAATGCCGCGGCTCTGTGGGGGTTGTGCCGACGATGGGCTACCTTCACAAAGGTCACATGTCCCTGGTGCGCCGGGCACGCCTGGAAAATGACACTGTCATTGCCACGATCTTTGTCAATCCCACCCAATTTGGCAAGGGCGAAGACCTGGACAGCTATCCACGCGATCTGCGACGGGACTGCGAAGTGCTCGAACAGGCCGGAACCGACTTCGTATTCATCCCGGCAGACCGGCAGATGTATCCGCCAGACTACCAAACGTATGTGAACGTGGAGAAAGTTACCAAACTGCTAGAGGGCGCTGCCCGCCCCAGCCATTTTCGAGGTGTAACCACTGTGGTCGCCAAGCTGTTCAATCTGACCCGCCCCCATCGTGCCTACTTCGGCCAGAAGGACGCCCAACAGGTCCGTGTGATTCAGCAGATGGTCAAGGACCTGAACTATGACCTTGAAATCGTTGTCTGCCCGACGGTGCGCGAGGAAGACGGCGTGGCGATGAGTTCGCGGAACAGCTACCTGTCCCCTGCCGAGCGAGAAGCAGCGTTGGTGCTCAACCGCGCCCTGCGGGCCGCCGAAGCCCGCTACCGGGCCGGCGAGCGCGACGCGGCCACACTTCGAGCCACCATGCAGAAAGCCTTGCGGGCAGAGCCTCTGGCCCACGTAGAGTATGTCAGCGTTGCCAGCATGAATACGTTGGACGAGGTCAATCAGATAAAGGAGCCGGCCCTTGCTTCCATGGCCGTGCGTATCGGTCCGGCGCGGCTCATAGACAACGTGGTGCTCAACGGCCAAACCACCAGCGGATGATCATGTCGCCCTGTACGAGGGCGATCCATCCCGCCACAGTCAAGAAAGGGCCATACGGAATGTAGCTCTTTAGCCCTACCCGGCGGGTGACCAGCAAAGCGGCGGAAATCACGCCGCCCAGCATAATCCCGCCGATCAACGCGATCAGGACGACGGGCAAACCTAAGGCTGCGCCCAGGAACGCCGCCAGTTTCACGTCGCCCATGCCGAGTGCACCCCGCCCGATTATGGCGAAGACCAGGAATAGCCCGAACCCCAGCAGCGCGCCGGCCAGCGCTTGCAGCGGCGAGATCGTGGGATCAACCGCACTCATCAGCAGCGCGACCGCTATCGCAGGGTACACAACGCGGTTCGGGATGAGGCGGTGCTCCAGGTCGGTCACGGTGACTACGATGAGTACAGCGGTGTAGAAGAGCGCGCCGGCCAGGTGCAAGCCCGGGTCAAAACGAATACCTAGCAATGCCCACGTGGCCATCGTGCCCAGCTCCACCCATAGCCTGCGCCACGGGATCGGCGATGCACACTGCGGGCACTTGCCACGCCACAGCAAAGCACTCAGCAAACCGCTCCACTCGATATGAGGAAGCTTGCTGCCACAATACGCACAGACAGGATAGCCTACCCCCGGCCCGGTGCGAGGGGTCACGTCTGCCAGCCAATTCAACAGGATTCCGGCCGGCCAGCCCGCTCCGATCAGCCCAAGAATTGTGATCATGCCGCCTCCCCCCGTCCGGTACGTTGCTGTGCGCTGAACACGCTACACAACACTTGACAGAAACTCCCTTGCAAGTTACAATCACAGGTATTGCACAGGGAGCGAACCCTTGAAGATTCACCCGATAAGCACATGAAACTTCTCGACCGAGTGAGTGTAGTCGTAGGCCTGGTTCTTGTAGGTCTGGTATTCTCGCTCATCATCAACCTACCGACACAAACATTCGGAGGGCAGGTACTTGGCTCCTCCGTCTCTGTTGTCCTATCGCCCCGCTGGCTGATGGCCGGCTTGCTGAGCGCGCTGACCGCGGTGGGCACAGACCACGTGATCCGCGGCCATCCGCATTTCGCACGCTTCCGGGAGCAGTACAGCTTCACATTCTGGATACTGCCCGCCCTCATCACGCTGGTCAGTGCCCTGCTCATCCCGCTCCTGGCTCTCAACCGTCTACTGTGGCTGGGTGCGCTGGGCGTAACCGGTATAATCCTATCGCTCACACTCCTCGCCGAGTACACGATCTTCGATCCGCAGTCGAGACGTCACACTGCTGCACAACTGAGTCTCAACTTTCTTGCCTATGCCCTGGCGCTCGTGCTATTTGCAGCCGTATACGGAGCGAAGGCCAGGAGCCTGCTCTCCGCCACCGTCATTACGCTCCTTGTAACCCTGCTGGCTCTGGCCATACTTCCCGTGAACAGAAGAGAGCGCTTGCGTGGGTGGCTGTATGCCGCCGTCATCGGGCTGCTCATGGGCGAATTCCTCTGGGCGCTCAATTATTGGGGGCTCAACGGCCTTTCCGGTGGCACTCTGCTCATGCTGATTTTTTACGTGCTGACCGGCCTGGCCCAGCAGCGTCTGCTGGTTGGCCGATTGTCCCGCACCATGTTAATCGAGTTCGTCTGGGTGTTCGGTTTTGGATTGGGCGTTCTGTTCAGCCAGACACCGTTGCATTGGTAACCCAAGGCTCTTGCCGGCGGCCGTACCGGCGATGTGACCTATGACCGGCCGGCCGATTCCACGACAACCGGTTCCATCTGCAAGATGACCACCCCGGCAATAATCGCCGCCCCCCCCAGCAGTTGCGCCGGAGACGAGCGCTCGCCCAACAGCCAAAAAGAAAGCACGGCTGCCACAACCGGCTCCAAGGTTGCTATGATGCTTGCCGTGCTTGCGGGAATGAGACTCAGTCCCGCCGTATAGAGACCAAACGCTCCCGCCGTATGTACAATGCCCATGGTCACCACGAGTATGCCCGCTTCCCAACTGCTCCGCAACAGATGCGTCAATTCGCCCAGCGGTTGCAGCGGCAACAGAAAGATGGCCCCAAATCCCAACGCGTACGTCATCACGGTCCAGGAATTATAGCGGCGCAGGCCAACCTTTCCAAAAATGCTGTACGTCCCATACGTGAAGCCGGAGGCAAGCCCCAGGAATATGCCCCAACCGTTCAGGCGCAAGGCAATTGGGTCATAAGCCCGGGCGACAAGCACGCAGCCGAGAAATGTGAGCAGCAGTGCAGCGACTTTGTGTGTGGTAAGCGCTTCGCCAAAGAGCCGCCACGCCAACACGGTGACGAACGCCGGCGCAGTGTAGAGCAGGACGGCGGCCACGGAGACAGTCGTCGCCTGAACGGCCGCCGGATAGACAATAAAAAAGATGGTAATGGCCACAAAACCATAGGCCGCGAAAAAGGGGAAATCGTGCCAGGAGACTTTGAGCAAATCGCGCCGGCGCACCCCCAACAGAAACAACATGATAACGAAGCCAACAGAGGCGCGAAAGAAACCGATGTTTTGCGGCGAGAGCGGGTAAACGGTCATCAAATATTTGAAGACCAGGCCCAGGCTGCCCCACAAGCCGGCTGCGCCCGCCACCAACAACGGCCCGCGCCATACCATACCATTTTCCTGCGACGAAACCATACCTTCTCCTGTGTAAATAGGACACAGATGACACGGATAAACA
>CAYWAK010000160.1:0-4257 GCA_964455755.1 uncultured Ardenticatenales bacterium
ACCTATGCGGCGGCAAGGCAGGCGGGACTGTCCCAGCCTGGGGGGGCAAGCTGGACAAAAGGCAGAGGATAGGGTAGAATTCAGTTGTTGGGGGCAAACACTGGAACACAGAGGCCAAGGTGCTACGGAGGCTCGAAGCGGATCTGGAGGGGAGTGTCCAGCAAATGTTGGATTTGATGGGCACTGAGGCGTGCTAAAACGCGCCCAGGCGCGTTGCCGGGCGATCAACCTGCTTCCTTTCAGCAGGTTTGTGATAACAGCCGTCGAATTTATTCGATGGCTTGGCCGGCCGCAAAAAAACGACGCACATTCCGGCAACGCGCGCTGTTTGACAATCTGCGTAAGATGTTGTACACTGCCCCTGTTCGCCCGGAGCAGAGCAGCCCCGAATAAATTCGCGGCCTGCCACCCAAAACGCGCCCAGGCGCGTTGCCGGGCGATCAACCTGCTTCCTTTCAGCAGGTTTGTGATAACAACCGTCGAATTTGTTCGATGGCTTGGCCGTCTGCAGGAGAGGTAAGCCGTATGGCAAAGAAACCACGCAAAGATCGCGACCGCAGCTCCAAGAAATTCAACGAGCGGCAACAACAAACGCAACAAGAATCCCGTGAACCACAACCCGTGAACTGGAAGGAAGACCGTACGACGCAGGCGGTAATTGCCGGACTGCTGATCCTGGCGGCGTTTCTAGCCTTCCGGTTCATCAGCGTAGTAAGGAGCGCACCCATGACACCAGCAACGAACAACGCTGCCGAGGGGCAGACAACACCGACAGCCGCATCCCAGGCGACCACATCGGCAACCCGAACCCCGCGTCCCCAGGCGAAGACGTACGACGCGCCGCCTCCTATGAGCATTGACGCCGCGAAACATTACACGGCGACAATCGAAACGGCCAAAGGAAACATCGTCCTGGAGCTTTACCCCAAGGTGGCCCCGCAAACCGTGAACAGTTTTGTGTTCCTGGCGAGAGAAGGTTTCTACGACGGGCTGACCTTTCATCGCGTCGTCCCCGGCTTTGTCGTTCAGGGAGGGGACCCAAATGGCACCGGATCGGGCGGACCGGGCTACACCTTGCCGGCCGAGTTCAGCGACGTGAAACACATTACGGGTGCTCTGGCCATGGCCCGCACGAGCGATCCCAACAGTGCCGGCAGCCAATTCTACATTACGCTGGCTCCTACGCCCCATCTGGACGGGCAATACACCGTCTTTGGCCAGGTACGCGAAGGGATGGATGTCGTGCAATCCATTCGCGTCGGGGACGTGATGGACAAGGTCACCATCGAGGAAGGGCCATAACAAGTCCGCCGGAACGCACGAGCGGGGGGCCTTACTTTTCCCCCGATCTCGCTTTTTCCGGCGACCAGGGTTCCACGAAGACCCGCATGGTTCCGCCGCACACCCCCAGAGCTTGCATGGAGATCTCCTCGGTCAGGTCCACATGCACAATCTGGGGCCGGCCGGTGTGGAGCGTCTCCAGGCCGGCGCGGATGACCTCCGCTTCGCCACAGCCGCCACCCACCGTGCCCACGTGCCGGCCCAGGGGGTGAATGATCATCTTCGTGCCCACACCCCGGGGCACGGAGCCTTTGACGTCAACAACCGTAGCAAGGGCGACACTTTCCCCCTCGGAAAGCAAATCTGCCAATCGATCGTATATCTTGCTCATGGCAGCGCCCTACATCGGAGGTTTGATCGTCACCGGCTCGTTGAAGTGCGACAGTTTGATGAGGCCGTCTATCTGGAGTTCCACGCTCGAAGCAGGCTGGCCATTTTCCGCCGGCCCGGCTATTTTCGCATGCAACAGCAGTTTCTCCTGACGCATCCACAGGTGTTCCTGGTCTGCCCACATCTCCGCTTGCAAGGTTAGGTCCTGAAAAAGAGAGGCAAACATGGAACTATCCACCGGCCCATTGCTGAACTCCTCCGAGGAAAGCAGTTTCTGCGCGTCCGCCGTGAAACGGTAGTGGTACGTTGGAACCCCATCTATGCTTTCGTCGGGCAAGCGGTCCACGTTGCCCATCGATTCCATGCCGGTTAAGAAAGCCAGCGGGTTGGTCGTGACGTCCACACTGCCGGCCGATTGCTGTTGAAAATCCTTGTTCTCTTCCCACTTGCCGTCTGCATTCGCCCACTGGTGACCATCAACCTGTACGATCTCAACAGTATGCGATTCCCCTTGGGCTTGCACACGCAGGGTCATGTGTAAGTCGGGCATTTGGTTGGGCCCGTGGCCTACAAAGTCGCCCTCCGCAGCGACCTTTATGTCGTCAGGGAAGGGCATGCCGGAGCTGTTGTCGCTCGCGGCCGGCGTTGCTTTCATCTGAATGCCGAAGTCCATCACGAAATGGGCAGACTGAAGGGCCTGCGCCTGTGTCTGGATGAGCTTGGTCGCTGCCAGGGGATCGGCCGGCAACTCGCCGGTGAATGTGCTGGCGACTACTCCACCGGAAGGAGCCGGGCCTTTCGCGCTGCCTCCCCCTTCCGCTCCTCCGCCACCCGGGGACGGAGTCGCCACCACGCCGCCGGCAGCCTGACCAGACTCCGTGCCGGCCGGCGGCGTAGCCGGAACCACCGCATCGCCCGCTTTCTGCGCACTTGCCGTCGGAGTGGCGACGGCCGCCGTAGGCGATTGGACAGCAACCGCGCTGCTGCCCACATCTTGCCGCAGGTTTTGCACAACCAGGAAACCAAGCGAGCCGAACACGCACAGCACGGCTGTGGCCAGGGTGCCGAGTATGGCCCATTGTACTTTCGTCATTTGCAATATCCTCCTTAGTACATGACGGCGCAATTACGTTGGTCATTGTTTCCGCCGCAGAGACGCCGGGGCTGCAGAGAAAACCGTGCATGACTCGGTCTTCTCCGCGTCTCTGCGGTGATTTTAACGAGCCATACTGCCAAAGGAGTTATGTCGATGTGTACTGGTCTACTGCCATCAGGAATCCCGTGGCCGGTGCCGCAGGGAGCGCGTTTTCAGTCGTTGCCGGTCGCTCCTCACCCCGACCCGGCTCACAGGCGCTCGATGATCAAGCTGCCTCCCTGACCGCCGCCCACGCAGAGCGTAGCCAGCCCCACCGCCTTGTCCGCACGTTCCAGCTCGTGCATGAGCGTGATGACCAGGCGGGAGCCGGTGCAACCGACCGGATGCCCCAGGGCAATCGCTCCGCCGTTCGGGTTGACCTTATCCCAGTCCCAGCCGTCCCCTTCCAGCTCGCGGCCTACGGTCAGCACCTGCACGGCAAAGGCCTCGTTCAACTCGATCAGGTCAATGTCGGTCAGGGACATGCCGGCGCGGGCCAGCGCTTTCGGCGTTGAGCGCGCCGGCCCAATGCCCATGATGTACGGCGGCACACCGGCATAGGCATAGCCCCGCACAACCGCGCGAGGCTTCATGCCCAGCTCATCCGCCTTCTCCCGGCTCATCACCAGCAAGGCCGCTGCGCCGTCGCTGATGGGGCAGGAGTTGGCCGGCGTGACCGTGCCACCCTCCTTCTTAAATATTGTCGGATAAAGCGCCGCTTTCTGAAGGGTCAAAGCCGGATTGATACACTCGTCCTGCGAAACAATATCCGACGGCACTTCCTGACCGGCGACTCGCTTCGGTACTTCCACTGGCACAATCTCGTCCTTGAACAGGCCCATGCGTGTCGCGCGGAAGGCCTTCTTGTGCGACTGCACCGCGAATTTGTCCTGCTCCTCGCGGGTGATCTCGAATTCTTCCGCCAGGTTCTCGGCGGTACGGCCCATGATTTGCCCGCAAACCGGATCGGTCAGCCCCTCCCACAGGCTGTCGATGAACGTGCTGTGGCGCAGCTTCAATCCCCAGCGCGCGCCCCGCACCATATAGGGAAACCCGGACATGCTCTCCGTACCGCCGACCAGGAAGACATCGCCGTCTCCGGCCTTAATCGCCTGGCACGCCGAGGTGATCGCCTCCATCCCCGAAGCACAGTTGCGCTGGACCGTGTAGCCCGGCGTCTCCACGGGAATGCCGGCCATCAACGCGGCCACACGGGCCAGGTTGGGCGCGTCGCTCATCTGGCCTCCGCAGCCAAAGATGACTTCGTCAATGTGCTGGGGGTCCAGTTTCGTTCGTTGCAACACTTCGCGGATTACAATCTCGGCCAACTTCTGCGCCGTGACGTCCTTCAGTCCCCCACCGTGACTACCAATCGGGGTGCGCACCCCGTCTACGATTACTACTTCCTTCATTATCATTGCTCCTTTTATGTCTCTGGCCGTCAGAGGTTA
>CAYWAK010000160.1:4357-6939 GCA_964455755.1 uncultured Ardenticatenales bacterium
CCGCAGGCCAAGCGATTTTCACACGCTTCCCCCTTTTCCCGCCAAGGGCCTGAAAGTATTTTACCCCAACTCCACCGAAACCGCAACCCCCCTTCAACATGACAAATCTTCCATGCTGGTGTATAATACGGAGAGATGAGGTCACGATGAACAAATCCCACGAACCGAAACAACAACCGGCCCCGCACAAGCTGTGGGGCGGGCGATTCGACAAGCCCCCGGACGAGCTTATGTCCCAGTTCAACGACTCGATTCGCTTCGACCGGCGGCTGTACGACGCTGACATTCGCGGCAGCGTCGCCTATGCGAAGGCGCTGGCCCGCGCCGGCCTGCTCACCCCGCACGAGCGCGACAAACTGGTCGCCGGACTGGCCCAGGTACGGGACGAGTTCGCCGCCAATACGTTCGAAATCCGCCCGGGCGACGAAGACGTGCACACGGCCGTCGAGCGCCGGTTGTACGAACTGGCCGGCGCGGTGGCCGGCAAGCTGCACACCGGCCGCAGCCGCAACGACCAGGTGGCGACCGATACGCGACTCTATCTGCTGGGGCAAATTGCCGCCCTGTTCGAGCAGGTAGCCGCTCTGCAAGGCGCGCTGCTGGGCCACGCCGAATCGTATCCCGACCTGATCATGCCCGGCTACACCCATCTGCAACGTGCCCAACCGATTCTCTACGCCCACTGGGTGCTCTCCTACTTCTGGAAACTCCAGCGAGACCGGGATCGGCTGGCGGACCTGCGCCGGCGGGTCAGCGTCTGTCCGCTCGGTGCCGGCGCGTTGGCCGGCAATGCGCTGAACGTCGATCGCGACTTTCTGGCTCGCGAACTCGGCTTTGACGCCGTCAGTGAGAACAGTCTGGACGCCGTGGCCGACCGCGACTTCATCCTGGAGTTCCTGAGCTGGGCCGCCATCCTCGGCACACATCTCAGCAGCCTGGCCGAGGACGTGATCCTCTACGCTTCCTCCGAATTCGCGTTCCTGAAACTGGATGACGCCTATGCCACCGGCTCCAGCCTGATGCCTCAAAAGAAGAACCCCGATTCGCTGGAGCTGGCCCGGGGCAAATGCGGCCGGCTGATCGGCAACCTGGTCTCCCTTTTGGTCACCGTCAAAGGGTTGCCGTCGGCTTACGACAAGGACTTGCAGGAGGACAAGGAGCCGCTGTTCGACACGATTGACACGCTATCGCTGATGCTGCCCGTACTGGCCGGCGTGGTCAGTACGCTGCGTCCCCAGCCCGCACGGATGCAAGGGGCGCTGGACGACGCCATGCTGGCCACCGACCTGGCCGACTATCTGGTGCGACGGGGCCTCCCCTTCCGCGAAAGCCATGGCATTGTCGGCCGGCTGGTCCGGCGCGCCGAAAGGGATGGCGTGTCGTTGAGCAAGTTGCCGCTCGCCGCCTTCCAGTCCGAATCGCCACATTTCAGTGCGGATGTACACAACGTTTTCGATTTTCGGCGCTCGGTAGAAACGCGGGACGTGCCGGGGGGAACAGCGCCATCGGCCATCCGCGCCCAGATCGATCGGGCCAGAGGACATTTAGAAGAGGGAGCAATACCATGAAAGCACTAATCACCGGCGGCGCAGGATTCATCGGCTCCCATCTGGCTGAAGCGTTACTGGCCCGTGGGGACACGGTCTACGTGATTGACGACCTCTCCACGGGAAACATCACCAACATCGCTCATCTCAAACCCTTCGACCGCTTCCACTACACCATTGACACGGTCATGAATGGGCCCGTGCTGGCGGAACTGGTGGACTACGCCGACGTGGTGTACCACCTGGCGGCAGCAGTTGGTGTGCGGCTGGTGGTGGAAAGCCCGGTACGGACCATCGAGACGAACCTGCGGGGCACCGAAGTCGTGCTGGAGATGGCCAGCAAGAAGCGCAAGAAAGTGTTCATCGCCTCCACCTCGGAGGTCTATGGAAAAAGTACAGACCAGCCATTTCGGGAAGATGGCGACCTGGTCATCGGCGCGCCGCACAAAGGGCGCTGGAGCTATGCCTGCTCCAAAGCGATTGACGAATTCCTCGGCCTGGCCTATTGGAAGGAGCGCAAACTACCGGTGATTATCGTGCGCTTCTTCAACACGGTCGGGCCGCGCCAGACGGGGCGCTACGGCATGGTGCTGCCCACCTTCGTGCGCCAGGCCTTGGCCGGCCAGCCGATTACCGTCTATGGGGATGGTACACAGTCCCGCTGCTTCACCTACGTGCGTGACGTCGTAGACGCTGTGATCCGGTTGTCCACCAAAGACGAGGCCGTTGGGCAGGTGTTCAACATCGGCGGTAACGAGGAGATCAGCATCGCAGCATTGGCAGAGCGGGTAAAAGCGATCACCGGCAGCGATTCGGAGATCGTCTACGTGCCCTACGACGAAGCCTACGAGGCCGGCTTCGAAGATATGCCCCGCCGCGTGCCCGACATATCCCGCATTCACCGGACAATCGGGTATAGCCCGTCCCTGGGGATTGACCAGATCATCGAACGGGTGGTAGAATATTACCGCACGCGATGAGCGTGATGTCTTGTGCGCCCTCGCCTCTTGGTGGTTCGATTTCGGCACAGCAGAG
>CAYWAK010000161.1:0-6935 GCA_964455755.1 uncultured Ardenticatenales bacterium
CTCACGCAAATACGATTGCAGATAATGCGGAGCTATGCTATAATCATACCTTGAAAGCGCGGCCGTCGCCGAATCGCGGATTCCCCGCGTACATTGCCCCTTTTGGGTCGAAGCATGAGCCGGCACTGCTCTTGACATACAGCAATAGTATCTGCTCAATATTCCGGGGGGAGCAGCCCGTCTCACCCTCCTACCCTCCCAAAAAACTTTGGGGGAAATGTGCTCCCCCAGAATTGGGGGCCAGGGGGTCTTCCCCAAGCCAAAGGGCCTTTCTCAAGTTATTGAGATGATACCAACGATATACCGAAAGGAAGGAACATGCCTCGTACAGGTTCTGGCCCAAAGCCGGGCACTCGTTGGACAAAACGTTGGAACTCTGCTCTCCTCGTCCTGCTTTTCTCTGCCATTCTGATTGTCACCGGAGTGGTTTTCAACGAACCGGGCACGGGAAGGGCAGCTTCTCCTGCGACCGGCTCTACCGGCTACTGTCGCGCAGCAGTGAGCCGCATGGCGTACCCGGCCGCAGCCGTGCCATACGCCATCCCCTTTTCCGATGAAACCCCCACCGACTTCGCCGTCGCGCCAGACGGCAGCGTGTGGTTCACCCAACCGGTCTCGAACATCATCGGCCACATCACGGTCACCGGCACCACGACCTACGCCATCGCCGCCTTTCACCCGCCCACGGCCAGCGCCGAGCCGCGAGGTCTGGCCATCACGCCCGATGGCAGCCGCGTCTGGGTCGCGGAGGCGGGGGCCAACGCCCTCGGCGAGCTGAACACGGCCACGGGCGCAATCGTTGAGCATACGCTGCCCCTGGCAAACAGTCGCCCGACCGACGTTGACCTTGCGCCCAGCGGCCGCGTATGGTTCACCGAAGAGAACGCGAACCGGATCGGACGCTTCGATCCCGGCGATAGCTCGTACCAGGACTACCGCGTCCCGACGTACAACAGCGCACCGCACAGCTTGGCCGTCGCCGGAGAAGACCTCATCTGGTTCACGGAATCGCAAGGGCAGAAGCTCGGACGACTACGCCCTTCGTTTGCCCCAAACCCCGGAACTTTCGTGGAGGTGCTATCTGCCGGCGACCACCCGTACGACATCGCCCTGGATTCCCTCGGCGACCCATGGTTCACGGACATCGAGGGCAACCAGATCGGCTGGTATCAGGCCGGTACGTTGCAGGTCACCCGCTGGTATTCGCTGGAAGCCGGACAGGTCCGGCCCGCGGGCATCGCTTTCGACAGCAGCAACCGGCCCTGGTTCACCGACTCTGCCGGTGCAGCACTGTTGGCCGACCGCAACGTAGGCAATATCGAGCGGTTTCCCGCCGCCACCACGTACAACGCGCCGGCCGGAATCGCCGTGCATGGCAATATCGTTTGGTATCCCACGTCTGTCGCTGCCCGCTGCCTGTACATTCCGTTGATACGAGAGCATTAAGTTGAACGACCTGCGCCGGATTTCCGCGCCGCACAGGCGGACGTACCTGGCCCTCGCGCTGGGCATGGGCCTGACCGCCTTGCTGGTCTTCCAGGTTGTGCTGACGTTTACCGCTGTCCCGCTATCGGCCGATGGCGGCACGCCCTGGCCGGCGCCGGCGATCGGCAACGGGACGCTGCCGCCCGCTCCCACCCAACTCTATCTTCCAATCGTGCGGCACCTTTATCCCTACTTTTACAGGCCCCCGGCCAACCCCTTTGGCGTCCAGGTGTATAACAACAATGCCCCCTCCCGTGCCTACTCGGAGACCGAGCGGCTGGGAGTGGAATGGATTCGCCTGCCCATCTTTTGGTCCCAGATTGAGCCGGTCAACACGACGCCGGAACACTACCAGTGGGGAAAATGGGACTCCTTCCTGCTCTACGCGAATCAACATCACATGAACGTAATTCTGACCTTCACCGGCAACCCCGAATGGGCCGCCACCTTTCCGGCCGGCCCGATCGACCGGACGGACATCAGTGAGTTGGAGGAGTTCTTTGGCGCAATGGTCGAGCGGTACAATGGCAACGGCTTCGAGGATGCCCCCGGCTCACCGGTAGTGCGCTACTACGAAATCTACAACGAGCCGGACAACGCCGACATCTTGCACGCCGAGGCCGGATGGGGGTACTGGGGACACAACGGTGCCGGCTACGCCGACCTGCTGAAACACATCAACAAGGCCGTGCGACGCCATGACGACGAGACCAAGATTCTCTTCGGAGGATTGGCGTATGACTGGTTTGAGGAAAATGGAGGGCCTTTTGTCCGAGAATTTCTGGACGATGTGCTCAACGCCTGGGGCGGCCGGTACTTCGACATCCTCGATTTCCACTACTATCCGGCCTTCGCGGACGACTGGGCTGCCTACGGCCCCGGCATCCGCGGCAAGGCAAACTACTTACAATCACGCATGGAATGGCATCACGTATACAAACCCATGCTCTGCTCTGAAACGGGATGGCACAGCAACATAGACAGCACGCCCGCGACCCAGAGCCAATATCTGGTCAAGATCATGACGCGCGGCACGGTCACAGGCCTGGAGGCTATCATCTGGTTCCGGCTAACCGACACCGAAACATACCCCTATTTCAGCGGATTGCTCGACCTTCAAGACCGGCCCAAACCCGCTTACCAAGCTTACCAAACCGCAATCAATGTGTTGAGCAACGCTCAATATGACCGCCCACTCAGCTACTTTGAAACGCATTCCCAGGAAGTGGAAGGCTATCATTTCACCGCACCCGACCTGCAAGTCTCGTCCGATGTAACGATTGCCTGGTCGAATGACGGGATTACGCACACATTCTCCGTGCCTACCGACCGGCTGGTTGTCCTGGACATGTACGGAAGCGGCGAAAGCGTCAACGATGCGGATGACGGAGAAGCGGACGGCCAGACCACCCTGTACGTTGGGCCAGACCCGATCTACTACTTCGAGGTTCTCCGTTGAGAAGAAGCCTTCTGGCTGCCGGGTTGATTCTGCTCCTCATCATAAACTGGGCAACCGCCGGCGCCCAAGGCCCCACGCCGCCAGGAACCCCGGCCGATACCGCGGGCAACGAAGCCGGAGCCAACGCGCTCGCCCATCCGGCGCAAACGCCGTACGCGAACTGCCGTCTGGCCGTTGGTGCCTCCGGAGACATCGCAGCCTATCCCATGGAGACGCTGAATCTGGGCTGGTACGTCAACTGGCGCACGGACTTGCATCCCCTACATCCGGGCGGGGCGCAATTTGCCCAAATGATTCGCCTTCAGCAAACAGCCTCCGCCGGCTATAGCTTCAAACCGACAGCAAGCGAGATCCAACAGACGGCGACGGCCAACCCGGGGTCCATCTGGCTGATCGGAAACGAACCGGACCGGCGGACCTACCAGGACGAATTGCCGCCAGACCTGTACGCACAAGCCTACCACGAACTGTACATCCTCCTGAAAGAGACCGATCCGACAGCCCGCATCGCCGTTGGAGGCATTGTCCAGGCGACGCCCATCCGCTTGAAATACCTGGACATGGTGTTGCAAGCCTATCGCGAGCGCTACGGAGCGAAGCTGCCGGCCGACCTGTGGAACATCCATACCTTTGTACTCCGCGAAGAGGCCGATTCCTGGGGGGCAGACCTCCCGCCGGGCATCAACACCGCCATTGGCTACGAGGGCACCTGGAGCATAGAGCCTACGGGAGACGGCACAGTGCACAGCTCGGTCACGGCCGGCGACCAGGCCGTCCTCTCCTTTGAGGGGGACTGGGCATCGTGGACGGCGCTCGCCGGCCCCCAGGGCGGCAACGTACAAGTTTCGGTAGACCATCAGATGCGGAGCACGGCAAGCACATACGCCGTCACGACGACCAGTCGCACGTTTGCCCTGAACGGCCTCGGCTACGGCCGCCACGCTCTGTCGCTGGAGGTTGTGGGCGATGGCAAACTCGCCCTCGACGAGTTTCATGCCGCATCGGCCGGCGCCAACGCCGTGCCGGACGACGATCCCTACCCCAGCATGTTGTATGCGATCCGCGATCACGACCGGCTCGACCTCGTCGAACAGCAAGTCCGCGACTTTCGCCGTTGGATGGCTGACCAAGGTGAACGAAACAAGCCCCTGATCATCTCCGAGTACGGGGTGCTCTTCCCCGAATATATCGTGGACGAAGATGGCCGCAACTTCACGTCCGACCGCGTGGCTGCCTTCCTCACCGGCTCGTTCGACCTGTTTCGCAGCCTGCGTGATCCGCAGTACGGCCTCCCTGCCGACGATACGCGATTGCTTCAGGGCTGGGCCTGGTACAGTCTGAACGACCGGTATTTCAACGGGGCCCTCTTCGATGCGTTCACGAAGCAGGCCACGCCGTTGGGCATCGCATTCCAGAACTATGCGCAGCAGATACCGGCCCAGGCAGACCTCTTGCCGGCGGAGATTTGGGCTGTGCCGGTTGCGCCGGACGGGCCGCCGGAAGGGCCTGTCGCCATCGCCGTACATGTTTCCGTGGCCAACGCCGGCAACGTGTCTCTGCCGGTCACCAATACCGTCCGCGTGTGGGACGGCGACCCCCAAGCCGGCGGAACGCTGCTGGGCGACGTACCCATCCCCTCCGGGCTGGACGGCTGCGGAGCGAAAACGGTGGTGACCTTCCTTTGGCCTGCGGCGCCGCCCGGCAGCCACGAAATCTACGCGCAGCTTGATCCCGACAATGCGCTGACCGAAGAGAGCGAGACCAACAACATCCTGGCCACAACAGTGTTTGCCGGCCGGTACCGCATCCGGTTCACCGGGATCACCCATTCCCTGCCGGTGAACTAGGGCAGGGAAACGTTCAAGGCCATGGAGCAAAGACAACCCCCGCATTTGGCCATCGGGACCGACCTGCGCCACACCCCGCTGATTCCGGCTGCTGTGGTGGCCGCGATCACCCTGGCCGGGTACGTGAGCACGATGGCCCCCGGCCTCACCTGGCAACACGACGGCGCCGACGGCGGCGACCTGATTGCCGCGGTCCAGACGCTGGGCATTCCACACCCGCCAGGCTATCCGACCTATGTCCTTCTGGCGCGCGCATTCACCCGCCTTCCGCTGGGCGGCTCGCTGGCCTACCGTACCAACCTCTTTTCGGCGGCAGCAGCGACGGTAGCCGTGATCTTCATCTTCCTGACCGCCCGCCGGATGTTACTGCGGGCGGCCGCGCCTTCCCCCCTGCGCGACGACGGAATCGCTGCCACAGCCGCGCTCGCCCTGGCCTTCTCGCCCACGCTTTGGTCGCAGAGTGTCATCACGGAAGTGTATGCGCTGCACGCCGCCTTTGCCGGCGCGATTCTCTTTTGTCTGCTGCAGTACGAGTCAGGGGGCAGCCGGCCGAGCTTTTGGCCTCCGGTGGCCGCCTTGCTCTTCGGAATCGGGTTGGGCAACCACCTGACGCTCGTTTTCATGGCCCCGGCCGCCGTGATCCTGCTTGCGGATACGGAGCTGCGTTGGAAAGGGTGGGGCCGGCTTGCGCTGCTGGCGACTGCCGGGCTGGCGGTGTATGCGTACCTGCCGTGGCGCGCGCGGGCCTGGCCGCCGATCAACTGGGGAAATCCGCAAAACGTTTCCGGCCTGTGGTGGATGCTGTCGGCCGCCCCGTACCGCTCGTACGCCTTCGCGCTACCCGCACACTTTTTGCCGACACGACTACTGGCCGGGGCGACGCTCTGGCTGCAACAATTCGGGCCGCTGGGGTTGGCCTTCGTACTCGTTGGGGCATGGCACCTGTGGCAGACCCGGCGGCGACCGGCGGCCGCGCTGCTGCTCTACTTCGCGCTAAACGCCGGTTACGCGATCGGCTACAATACGACCGACTCATACGTCTACCTGATTCCGGCCTACCTGGTCAGCGCTTTGTGGATGGTCGTGGGCTTGCTCTGGATCAGCAACCAAATCATCCCCCACCGGCAGCAGACGCGCGGATGGACAGTTGCGCTGCTGGCACTCGCGCTGCTGGCCATCCCCGGCGCAAATTGGTGGCAAAATCACCGGGCTATGGATCTGCGCACAGACGTTGCCGCCCAGACGTATGCTGCGACGACCTTTCAAAACGTGACGCAAAATGCGCTGATACTCGGCGATGAAGACAAGCACGTGTTTGCGCTGTGGTACTACCGCTACGTGGAGACGTCTCGCAGCGACGCTACCGTGCTGGCCGAGGGGTTGCTCGCGTTTCCGTGGTACCGGGATACACTGCGACGCAACGGGGAGCATATTCAGTGGTCCGGCACGGCCAACCTGGTCGAGTTTGTGCAAGCGAACCTGCCCGGCCGGCCCATCTACGTGACGACTGCCCACCGCGAGCTGCTTCCCAGGTTCCGGCTGCGGCGTATTATGGACGGGCTGTACCGCGTCGAACCGCGGAATTAGCAGCAGCCCCGAATGAATTCGCGGCCTGCCACCCAAAACGCGCCCAGGCGCGTTGCCGAATGATCAACCTGCGGGCTCCCTCGCCCGCCTATCCGCTGAGCTTCGGGTCAAGTGGGCTTGACAAAAATGCTTTCCCCTGCTACACTGTTACGAAAATAAAGTGTCAGGTGTCACGTTGGACGCCTTACGCTCCACGCTCGACGCTCCATGCATTTTCATCCTTGGTAGCGTACAAACGCTCATGTCGACTGTTTTCAGGAGGGTGACAAATGTCCGAACAAACTACGAACGTGGGAAGCGTGTCTAGTTGGGCGCAAGCCCTGGCCGCAGGCAAGCTGACCACGAAGCAACACAAGGTGCTGGAAGATATGGTGGCCGAGGGCAAGGCCGACTCATTGCAAGAGGCCGCCCGCCTGCTGGACTGGCAGACCGAAGCCATCGAACACACCTCCGGCATGTGGGGACCGTGAGCCGCCGGCGAATTGATGGAGCAGATTCTGGAAACTCATCCTCACCTGGTTCGTGAAACCATTTTTTTAAGGGTACTTGTTTACCGC
>CAYWAK010000162.1:0-6931 GCA_964455755.1 uncultured Ardenticatenales bacterium
TGTTTATGCCGGCCTTCACGCGGGACATGGACAACGGCACAGACTCACCGGACAAAGCACCGTTTTCCGTGAGATCATTATACCTGACCGCTTCCCCTTTGTCAATGCCTCTTTTGGAAAACACCCCGTACCAACGGCCTATTTGCAATTTCAACTAAACTGTGTTATAATTCAACTAACATATATGCGATTTTGTGGTACATGAAAAATGAAATCCGTAGTCAGATACCAAATGGGCGAAGGTCTCCAGAGCAGGCCCGGTGTTGCCGACTCGTTCGCGAGCGTGGAGATCGCTTCATCCCGGCCTCAGAAATATAGAGGAGGCACAAACGTGCGCATTCATCCGTCTCGAGAATCTCATCGTAGCCAGTTTGGTCGTTCTGGCAAACAAATGCATTGGGTGCGGTGTTACAACTGCCAGGAGAAGTTTTGGTTTGAATTGCCCGACCCCTACCCAATCCAGGAGGCCGGGTATTTTAAGAATTGTTTCCGTCGCCTCTTGGCCAGCTCTCGCTGCCCTGACCACCGGGAGGCCCTTGCCTTAGACATCATCTGATGTGGCGTGGGACCAGTGGAGATGAAATTCGCACGTCTTTACTGGCCCCACACCCATACCCCTTTGCCCCCCTTCCCTGTGGTTCGCCCAGGTGTAAGGGGGGCTTGTTTTCTTAGGAAGACTTCGGAAGTATCCCATAATGTCTTTGATGAGCGACGGGTCCCTGTTGCTAGTGGATGATGTTGTAGACGGCGACGGCCAGTAGTATCTGCGCGACGACCGCGCCCCCCCAAAGAAAGCGCGAGGCCAGTTCGAAGCGCCGGCGTAGCAGCAACCCCAACAACAAGTTCGTGCCCACAATCAGCAATCCAATGGTAGGCAACGTAAACAGGCCCGATTTTTCGGCCAGGCGATCCGGGTAGCCGGAAGCGTCAAAATGAAGCGGAACGACCGCCGGCAAAGCGGCAAACTGCACGCGTATGTAGAGGAAGAGCGCCGCGTTTCCGGCCAGCGCCAGCAGCAACATGCCCAGGCTCAGCCGGTCGCGTTCCAGCGGCAGCGACGAATGGTCTTCGTGCGTCGGCGGCGCGTCGTCCTCTGGCACGCGGCTACTCGCCCCCGCCATAGACCGGCGTACACCAGTGACGATACTTGGGGATCCGTCCCCGTACCACATCGAAGTAGAGTGTTCGCAACTTGGAGCATACCGGCCCCAGGCTCCCGTTGCCTACCGGACGGTGGTCGACCTCGGTGATGGCAGCCATCTGCACCCCTGTGCCGCAGAAGAACGCCTCGTCACACACATACAGCTCCGTCCGGTCAATCGGACGCTCGACCGTCTCAATGCCCATCTCGTTGCGGGCCAACTCCATCATCGTGCGCCGCGTGATTCCTTCCAGTATGTTCTCTGTGACGGGCGGTGTGACCAAAGAACCATCGCGCACGATGAAGACATTCTCTGCGCTGCCTTCAGAGATGTGGCCATTTTGGTCGAGAACAATGGCTTCGTCATACCCATTGAGCATCGCTTCCGTCTTGATGATAGCGGAGCTTGCATAGGCGCCGGTGATTTTGCCACGTGGGGGAATGGTATTGTCGTCCAGTCTGCGCCATGACGAGATGGTAGCCCGCGCCCCCTCCTCTGATTGGATATACCTTCCAAAGGGAACGGCGAAGAGTGCGAAATCTCCTTCCATATCATGCAAGCGTACGCTAATTGCTTCACTGCTTTTGTACCCCAACGGACGAAAATAAGTGTCCTCGCGCGCTTCTTGGCGACGGGCCACTTCGACAGTGATGTCACACAGCTCCTGCACGCTATAGGGCAGGTCGATCATCAGCAGACGGCAGGATTGCAAGAATCGGCGGAAGTGATCGGCCAGCCGAAAGAGGTAAAGCTGCTGCTGTTCTTCATTCCAGTAGCCACGAATGCCGGCAAAGCATCCGGTTCCATAGTTAAAGGCATGGGTGCGTATACTGATATTGGCCTGTTCAATGGGCACGAATTCTCCCTTGAAGAATGCGTATTGCTGTGCCATGATTGCTCCTCCTCTGAGCTGGAACGCGGGTTGGTCACTGGCCGCATTATAATCTGCTTCGCCCCGTTGGTCAAGTTTGCGCTTGTTTGAGAGCTGGCGCAGCAGTTCCTGTAACTGTGGCTTTCTTGCTCAAACGGACGACAGTCCGCGCTCCTGGTCGGCGGATTGTCATCCACCACAAGCGGGCTAATTCTGTTTACTGCGCAAGCCCGTTTGGCAGAGGGCGGCAGAAGGAGGAATGTACCCCCGGATCACATCCCCATGGCCAGCATCTGGCTGATGATCACCCGCTGAATCTGGCTCGTGCCCTCGTAAATCTGGGTGATCTTCGCGTCGCGCATCCATTTCTCCACCGGATAGTCGCGTATGTAGCCGTAGCCCCCCAAAATCTGCACGGCATCGGTTGTCGCCTGCATGGCGACATCGGACGCGAAGGCCTTGGCCATGCTCGCTTCCTTGTTGACGGGGAGGCCCTGATCGTTCATCCACGCTGCGCGCCAGACGAGCAGCCGTGCCGCGTCAATCCGCATGGCCATATCGGCCAGGAGAAAGCGGATGGCCTGTTTGGCGATAATCGGCTTGCCAAACTGCACCCGCTCGTTGGCATACTGCAAGGCGTATTCGTACGCGGCCCGCGCAATGCCCACAGCGCCGGCGCCAACCCCAGGCCGTGTATGCTCGAAAACTTTCATCGCGTTCAGGAACCCCTGGCCTTCCTCGCCCAAGCGGTTCTCTACCGGCACTTCCACGTCCTCAAAGACGACGTCACCGGTGTGCGAGGCCCGAATGCCCATTTTCCTTTCCTTTTTGCCGGCCACGATCCCTGGCGTATCGCCCGGCACAACGAAGGCCGTGATCCCCTCATGACCGCGCGACTTATCTACCGTGGCAAAGACCACGTAGATATCGGCAATGCCCCCGTTGCTGATGAAGCGTTTCTGGCCGTTGAGCACATAATGATCCCCTTTTCGCACGGCTGTCGTAGCGAGAGAAGAAACGTCGGAACCGGCTTGCGGCTCGGTCAGGGCAAACGCGCCCAGTTTGGGTTTCCCCGGCGCGGTGAACAGGGGCAGGAGGCGACTCTTCTGTTCATCGGTGCCGGCAACGAGTATCGGTGACGCCGCCAATCCGGAGGCGCCGATCGCGGTCCCGATCCCTGCGCATCCCCAAAAAAGCTCTTCCTGGATCAGCACATAGGTCACCGTCTCCGTGACTCCACCGCCCCCATATTCCTCCGGAATGCCATACGTCATCAGGCCGGCGTCGTACGCCTTCTGCAACACATCCCAAGGCATTTCCTCCCGCTCGTCAAACTCTCCGGCCACGGGGCGCATTTCTCGTACCGCAAATTCGTGCGCCCAATCCCGCAGTTCGCGCTGTTCGCCGGTAAGCTCAAAGCCGATCATTTCAAGCACCTCCCTGTTCTTGGGTCAAATATTTTTGTATTCCGGCCTCAATGTCCGTCACGGAGGGGGCACGACCCGGCTCCGGCACCGCGATACCGGCGATCCGGGCATTCGCATCCACGAAATACACGGCTGGCGGATTCACGACCCCATATTCCTGGAAGACGTGCCCGTCCCGATCCAAAATGACCGGCCATGAAATGCCCATCTGCCGGATGAAAATACGGGCCATGCCTGTGCTGGGCACCGATCGCAGGAAGGTAATGACTTCTATCTGGTCGCGGTATCGTTCGTACATGCCGCGGAGTGCCATGACTTCGGCCGGGTTAATGGCCGACGTGGAAAACACCAGGACCGCTGATTTCTTTCCTTGAAGTGCCGCCCACGAAAAATTGTCTGTGCTCAGGTTTTCCCCTACGATTTCGGGTGCCGGCGTGCCGATCTCTAACATTTCAAGTATTCCTCCTTTGTCGTGGGCCTATCGTCTGCCAGTAGACCTTCGAAAAACAGATCAATGAAGATTTCCGCAATCTCTTCGGGGGATAGCCGTCCGTCCGTTCGGAACCACTGGTGCAGCCAGTTCGTAGCGCCAAGCAAGGCATAGGAGGTCATCACCACGTCCACCGGCCGGAACAATCCGGCATCCACCCCTTCCTGCAGGATCTGCTGGATCATCTTCTCGTAACGTTTGCCTTCGGCCAGGATTTCATCCTGCTGCTTGGCCGGCAGGGACCGCCGGTCGCGGAGGAAAACAGCAAGCCAGTCCATGTTTTGGCATAGAATCTGGATATGCGCTGCAATTGCCCGCTTCAGTTTTTCGTCAGGCGGCAACGCCGCGTGCACAATCTCATCAACCGCCTGGTTCAGGGCAAGAATGCCTTGCTGGGAGGTCCGGAAAAGGAAATCTTCCTTACCCGACACGTAGTGGTAGAGGCTTGCTTTCTGCAATCCCACGGCCCGCGCGATCTCGCTCATGGAGGTTGCGTGATAGCCTCGTTCACGAAACAGCCGGGCTGCTACGGCATAGATTTCGCTCTCTCTTGCCCGGGGTTCCTTGATGGCGTTTATCTCCTTGGATGAATGTAACAACCGACCGGTCGGTAGGCATATCATAGCACAAGGGAAGTAAGTTGTCAAGACACCTATTGACATGTGATGCATGTCATGGTACAATATTGTTGCAGCCCCCTTTACAACATGAATCTCTCTATCTACGCCATTCCCCGCAGCCGCGTGGCTGACTTTGACAGGGGAAGGGAAAAAGTTGCTTGTGAAAAGGTTTTGGGTGGATGTAAGAGATGACCGGTCCGCAGCAGAAAGACGTCCCGTTCATAGAGGCTGCTACAAAGCATGACCTGAGCCTCAGCCATCTGCAGGCTGAACTGGCACGCATTGACGTGCTGCTCGGTCGCGAGATTCGTCGCTGGCAAATGGCCGGCCAGGACCAGAACGACGCCTTCCGCGGCCTGTATGTCTCCGACGACGAGGCCAACGCCCTGCTCGACCGCCCCTTCGCCAGCAGTTGGGGAGACACGGTCACATTGGGCCCGGACGAAGACCAGATGTTCTCCGAAGCCCTGCTTCAGGCCGCGCAGCAGGCGCAATCCCTGGCCGAAATGGCAAAGCAGCAGGGCCATCCGCTGCGTCTGGGCCATCTGGCGCACGTTTTCGGCCTCGACCGCTTTGACCTCGACACATTCTTGATTTGCCTGGCACCCACGCTCGACCTGCGCTACGAACGGTTCTACGGCTATCTCCAGGACGATGTTACCCGAAAGCGTCCGACGGTTAACCTCATGCTCAACCTGCTGTGCGCATCCGGCCCTGCACGATTGACGCTGCTACCCCGGTTTGCCAATGATGCTCCCCTGTTCAGGAATTATCTTTTAGAGCGCGTGTCCGAATCGGGCGAGACGAAGCCGTCGCTGCTGCGTCAAACGCTGCGTGTGGACGATGCGGTCGTGTCCTGGCTGCTGGGCGCATACCATCCTCATGCCGATCTGGGCACCCATGCCACCTTGCTGATCCCCCGCACCGACGAAGCGGAGTGGATGCTGCCGGCGGAAATGCGCACCCTCCTGGAACGCGACCTGGCGGAGATGCCGGTGATTGCCTTCTATGGCCCGGACCGGGCCGCCCAGCAGGCCGCTGCGCATTTCACGGCGACATGCCGTGGCCGGGTCCTTTTGGTCGTTGATCTCGATGCGGCGATTGACGGGGGCCTGTCTCCGACGCGTGCCGTCCGTCTGGCACTGCGCGACGCGCGACTGAACGGGGCGATCCCGTTTCTATCCGGCTGGGACGCTTGCCTGACCAACGGTTCGCCGCCACCCAACCTGCTGGCAGAAGTGTTGGCCTACCCCGAAGTAGCCATCGTCGGTGGCCAGGCCCCCTGGCAACCGGCAGACATGGAGCGTGACCGAAACCTGCTTTGGCTGGAATTTCCAACCCCCGGCTATGCCCAGCGGCAGGCACTTTGGCGCCACTATTTGGGAACCGATGAATCGGCGGACATTTCTGCGCTGGCCGGCCAGTTCTTGCTGACCGCCGGCCAGATTCGCGATGCGGTGGCTGCGGCGAAAGACACTGTGGCCCAACGCGGCACTCCTTTGCAAAGTGCGGACCTCTTTGCGGCAGCGCGCGCATATTCGAACCCGCGCCTTTCCAGTCTGGCCCGCAAGATCGTGCCCCGCTACGATTGGGACGACATTGTCTTGCCGGAAGACCAGGTATCGTTGCTGCACGAGATCGTGGACACGGTGCGCGGACGTCCGCAGGTACTGGAAACGTGGGGCGTCGGGAAGAAGCTGGCCTCCAGCGCCGGCGTGACCGCCCTCTTCGCCGGCCCGCCCGGCACCGGCAAGACGATGTCTGCGGAAATCATCGCCCACGAGTTGAACCAGGACTTGTATAAGATCGACCTGTCCACAATCGTGAGCAAGTATATCGGCGAGACCGAAAAGAACCTGGAGCGTATCTTTACCGAGGCGCAGGCCAGCAACTCCATCCTCTTCTTCGACGAAGCGGACGCCCTCTTCGGCAAGCGTTCCGAGGTGCGCGATTCGCACGACCGCTACGCCAACATCGAAATCAGCTACCTGTTGCAACGCATGGAGATGTACGACGGCGTGACCATCCTGGCCACGAACCTGCGCGCGAACCTGGACGAGGCCTTCACCCGCCGCTTGCAATTTGCCGTGGACTTCCCCTTCCCGGAGGAAGAGGACCGCTTGCGCATCTGGCGGACGCTCTTCCCGCCGGACGTGCCGCGCGATGCGGAGCTGGACTTTGGCTTGCTGGCTCGCCGCTTCAAGCTGGCCGGCGGTAGCATCCGCAACATCCTGGTCAATGCGGCATACCTGGCGGCCAGCGACGGTGGCCGGGTCACGATGGGCCACTTGCTTCACGGCACCCGCCGCGAGCTGCAAAAGATGGGCCGGCTGATGGGGGAGGAGGATTTTGGGACGTAGAGCGGAGGGCAAATGGTCAAT
>CAYWAK010000163.1:0-6810 GCA_964455755.1 uncultured Ardenticatenales bacterium
CGGTGTATCTGAGAGCGGTAAACAAGTACCACCTACTAAATTGAAACAGTGTCCCTGTCTCCAACGATGTTGACGCATGGCTTGTATTGTGTTAGAATCTGGGGGAGGAAAAAATTGTGCCATGACTATATCTCTGCTGATAAAATTTATACTGGTCGCACTCCTGATCCTGATCAATAGCTTTTTTGTAGCCGTTGAGTTTTCTCTCGTCACGGTGCGGCAGATTCGTATCCGGAAAATGGCACAGGCCGGCAATGCAAGCGCGCGCGCCGTAGAAGGTTGGGTCGCCGACCCGGACCGGGTCATCGCCGCCGCCCAACTGGGAATCACGTTGGCCAGCTTGGCCTTGGGATACTTGGGCGAGCAGACGATTGCCCAACTCATCGAGCCGTGGCTGCATGGGCTGCCCCCGTTTCTCACCGCAACCGTCGCGGCGGGCCTCCCTTTGGCCATCTCCCTCACCCTGATTACCACACTACACGTGATCATTGGCGAGCAGGTGCCCAAAAGTATCACCATTCGCTATCCGGAAAAGGTCGCGCTGTTTGCCGCCCGCCCGATGACCTGGTTCTTGCGCATTTTTCACCCGTTCGTCGCCCTGATGGATTTCCTGGCCGAGGTGGTCATGCGGTTGCTCCGCATTGATCCGGTACCCGGCCATCACACGATATTCTCCGTGGACGAATTGAAACAACTGGTCGTACAAAGTCAACAGGAGGGAATACTGCAGGAGCAGGAACGACAAATGCTGTACGCCGTCTTCGACTTTCGCGATGTTCTGGCTCGTCACGTCATGGTCCCGCGAACGGAGATGGTCGCCGTGGCCGAAGAAGAGCCGGCAAATACCGTGCTGGATCTGGCCATAGATCACCCGTACACGAAATTTCCGGTCTTTCGCGAGGACCTGGACCATATCGTGGGAATCGTTCACACGAAGGACCTGCTTCGGGCCATGCGGGACAAAGATGGTAAGACGAGCGTGGCAGATTTAATGCGCCCGGCACTGACCGTTCCGGAGACGCTGCACATAGCCGACTTGCTGGCGGTATTTCGCAAGCATCATGTCCACGCGGCTGTGTTGATTGACGAATTTGGCGGCACTTCGGGAATTGTAACGCTGGAAGATGTGGTGGAGGAAATCGTGGGCGACATACAAAGTGAATTTGACGCAGATGAACCGGAGTATCGTCGTCTTGCGGATGGCACAATTGTTTTGAGCGGTCTGATGACCATAGACGAATTCAACGAACGGTTTGCGGTGCAACTCAGAGACCCCAACTATGACACGATCGCGGGCTACATGTTGGGAAAGCTGGGCCGCATGGCAAAACAGGGGGATACAATCATTGTAGCGGGCGGCGTGCGCTTAACGGTTGAGGCAATGAGTGAACGTCGCATAGACCGTATTGGCGTTGAATTCGTTTGACCCCAACGCCGCGGACCGGTCCGGGAATCGGCGACTGCCTATTGGCCCTCCGCCTCGCCATCGTTTTGCAGCGCAACGCTGGACAGGCTCACCCCGTGCAGCAACGTTTCTAATTGCACCTGCGCTTGCTTCCAGACGCCGCACACCGAGCACGTGTCGTCGAGATTGCACGTGCTGGGCCGCATCGTGCAGCGATTGAGCGCCAGCGGACCCTCCACGGCCTCCACGATGTCCAACAGCGTGATCGAATCTGCCGAACGAGCCAGCGTAACCCCACCAGAAGCCCCGCGATAGGTACGAAGCAAGCCTGCCCGCGTCAGTTGGGCAATGATCTTCGTCAAGAACACACGCGGTATCTCTTGCCGTTCGGCAATCTGGTGCGTCAAAGCACGTTTTCCGTCAACCATCGAAGCTATGTCCAGCATTGCCCGTATGCCATAATCTCCACGCCGACTTAGTTGCATATCTTCACCCCCCCCTTCATCCGTTTACCAAGTCCTCACATCTGCCACACGATTCGCATCCCCGGCAGTACGCCGGCGATCTCGAGATGGTCTTCCAATTGGCCTATCTGACCATAATATATCATATTTTCCCCACAATGTCAATGTGGTTGTCAAGAAGGATGAGCCATGTTATAATTGCGAGGCGCGCATCTCTGAGACGTGGTTTATTGAATTGAATTGGAACGACTGCATGTCTGAACATTTGCCGAAGAGCGAGCCTATCCCCGCCCAGACAGGGCCGAACACGGAGGTTGAGGCACTGGCCGAGGTTGCTGCTGCGGCCGGCAGCACACTGAAGCTCTCCGAACTTCTCCATTTGTCCCTGCAGAAGATGATGGACGTGAGCGATTCTGATGCCGGCCTCGCCGTACACTTCACCTATCCCCCCCACGATAGCAATTATTTTGAAGTGGTCAGCATTCCGGGTAGGCTGTTGTCCGACGGCCTTCGTGCTCCGCCTGCAGACCCGGAAGATGGGGATGACGAAGAGGACGAGGCCTGGATGCAAATAGCCATCGCTCAACACTGGGCCGGCGCCTTGCGCAACCGGCTGGAGCAGGCAGGTTTTGCACACACTGTTGTCGTCCCCATCACCACAGAGGGAGCGGTCTTCGGCGTGTATGCGCTGGGCAAAAAAACGAATTTGGCGGTGCGCAGCACGGATCTGTTTGTGGCCATGGCCAGACAAATCGGACTGGCCATGGTAAATGCGCAGGCTCATGCAAATCTCAAGGAGGAAAGAGACCGCTTAGAGATACTCTATGACCTGGGTAGAAAACAGTCGGCGTCCCTGCAAACAGAAGAAGTGGCCCAGGCCATTCTCCAGACTGTGGTCCAAACGCTTGGCGTGGATCGTGCCAACTTCTGGTTGTTGCGAAACGAAAGTGTTGTCTGTGTCGCTGAGGTCACGCCCAACCCTAATCAACCCGGCCTGGTCGGCAGAACCAGTCCGCTGCAGGCCACGCACATACTCAGTCGTCTGGCCGCAACCAGGGAACCCCTAATTATCAACGATATCCAGGAACTGGTGCAGGCAGGCGCGCTCGCCGCTGATCGCCCAGCTCTCTACGATCTATATTCTTTTCTTGCCGTCCCCGTCCTCTATCGAGACGAGGTGCAGGGGTTCCTGCTCGTGGACAAAGTCGGCGAACGACACACGTTCACCGAACAGAACGCACAGTTCCTCTCCCATTTGGCCAACCAAGCCTCCCTGGCCGTTCACAATGCCGAGTTGTTCCGCCAGATCGTACACGAGAAGAAGCATGTCGAATCGGTACTCTCCAGTCTTGCCGACGGCGTGTGCGTCATTGACTCAGATTTCCGCATTCGACACTTCAGTCAGGGCGCAGAACAGCTCACCGGCTATCGGGCCGATAACGTCATCGGCAAGCCCTGCAGCGCCATACTGGGCATGAGAAATGAAAACGGACAGCTTCTCTGCGGAATGGAAGGCTGCGTCATCCAGCAAGGCAAGCAAAGTGCACATGCTGGCGCGCTCCCAAGCTATCATCGGCACACGATTCGGCACCGCAGCGGAACTGCGGTCCCTATCTACCTGACATTCACCCCCTGGCTGGACGAAACAGGCACCGAACGGGGGAAGGTCGTCGCCTTGTGGGACGCTCGTGGCGAAGAACGGATCTCCCAGCTAAAGGATGAGTTCCTGTCCATGATCGGACATGAACTGCGCACTCCCATCAACAATATCAGCCTGGCCAGCCAACTGCTCCGCAATCAGGGCAGGAATATCGCCCCGGAAACCGTGCAGGAAGTGCTGGGGATCGTGGAAACTCAGAGCAAAAGACTGGAGCGCCTGGCCAGACAAATCATGGACGCCGCCCAACTTTCGGTCGGTGCGTTGCCGATCAATGTTCGGCCCGTCGCGCTTGCCCCCCTGCTGGAGCGCGTTGCCATGCTGGCCCAACCACACCTTCGGGATGCGCACATCATCAGTGATGTAGAGGGAGCAAACGCATTGGCTGTCATGGCTGACGAAGGGCATTTGATTTCGATACTGAGCCATCTGGTAGACAATGCCGTGAAGTACGGCCCCGATGCCCAGGAAGTGCGCTTGTCGGCTGTTTATACGCCGGGCCAAGACTTTGTCGACATTCAGGTTCGTGACCAGGGTCCCGGTATCAGTGCCCGGCATACCGAGCAAATATTCGAGAAATTCTTCCGAATTGACGGCAGCGACGATAGAGAAAGCTATGGCACCGGATTGGGCCTATACCTTTCGCGGAAAATGGTCGAGGCACAAGGGGGAACACTGACCGCAGAGAGCCAGGTTGGCACGGGATCCACTTTCCACGTACGATTGCCCGTTTCGCATCGCCCACCTCCATCTATGACGAGGGAGTACCGGGGAACGCCATGACCATCTCTCCAGATTTAGATAGGACCAAACTGCTGATCATAGACGATGACTCGCCTTTGCTCCGCCTGCTGGAAGTAGCCTTTCGGTCCGAAGGATACGGGGTTCGCACGGCCCAATCAGGCCGGCTCGGGTTGGAGGCGATGGCCGAATACCACCCCGACCTGATCATCCTGGATGTGATGATGCCCAAGCTGGACGGCATTGAAGTGTTGCGCCGCATTCGCGCCGCCTCCGACATCCCCGTCATCATGCTGACCGCAAAAGGCGAAGTGGGCGATCGCATTCGCGGGCTTTCTTTCGGTGCCGATGACTACGTGCCCAAGCCATTCAATCTGGACGAGCTGCTCCTGCGCATAAGCTCTGTGCTGCGCAGATTCCGTCAAGGGGAACCCGCATATCAGCAAACGTATGACGACGGAATCGTGTACATCAATTACCGTACACTCGAAGTCAAAAAAAGGGGAGAGCCGGTCGTACTATCGCATACGGAAGCGCTCATCCTCTGCTACCTTGCCAGGCGGGCGGGGCGCTTTGTCACCGCAAACGA
The DNA here is from genome assembly GCA_964455755.1 of uncultured Ardenticatenales bacterium. GTDB lineage: Bacteria > Chloroflexota > Anaerolineae > Ardenticatenales > JAADHH01 > JAADHH01. The sequence goes on from CAYWAK010000163.1 coordinate 4,857, forward strand.
ATTGCTCCGAGGAATTTGGGGCGACAGCTTCTCCGGCCGTGTTCACTATGCCCGCGTCTACATCTACAACCTGCGTAAGTCTTTCGAAGACGACCCGGACAAGCCACAGTACATCACCAGTTCGCGTGGTCGTGGATACCGCTTCCGGCCGGCTCCGGAGGAGGCATAGAGCGACGGGAAAACGCACGGCACACGAAACACGAAAGGACACACCCACTGATGAAGATTCATGTACGCCTGTTTGCCATCCACCGCGAAACTGTGGGCACGGGCCAACTTGATTTGGAGGTGCCGGCGGGAGCCACCGCAGCCGGAGCGTGGGCACGCTTGCAGGCCGCTTATCCCCGCCTGCAAGCGTTTACCGGTAAGCCGGCTGTAGCTGTCAACACCGATTTTGCCACGTTCGAATCGGTTCTGCACGAAGGTGACGAGGTGGCCTTCATCCCCCCGGTCGCCGGCGGCGCAGACGGCCCATTCCGCATTGTGCGCGACCCCATCGACGAGCAGGCGCTGCGCGACGCTGTTGCCGACCCGGCAGCCGGCGCGGTCATCTCATTCGTGGGCACCGTCCGCGACCATACCGGCGAGCGGCGCGTCGAATACCTCGAATACGAGGCCTATCCGGAGATGGCCGAGCGGGTCTTGCAGCGCATTGCCGCAGAAATCCGCGAACGTTGGCCGGTCACCGGCGTAGCCATCGAACACCGCGTCGGGCGCATGGAAATCGGCGAGGCCAGCGTGGTCATCGCCCTCTCCACCGGTCACCGCGCCGCAGCCTTCGACGCTTGCCGCTACGCCATCGACCGCATCAAAGAGATTCTCCCCGTCTGGAAGAAAGAGGTCTGGGAGGGCGGCGAAGAATGGATCGAAGAAGGGCCGGGACACCCTGGAGAATGATGAACGATGAACGGAAGAGGTAGAGAGAGGAAGGCCCATGCCTGAAATCTACATCGTCTCCGATGGCACCGGCGCTACCGCCGAAACCGTGCTCAAGGCAACGCTCACCCAGTTTCCCGATTCGGACGTGCGCGTTCGTCGCTTCGCGCATGTGCGCACCGAAACAGAAATACGGAACATTCTGGCTGAAGCCGGCAAGAACGAGACGCCGGTCCTCTATACACTGGTCATGCTGACGCTGCGGCAAGCCATCATCCAGGCGGCGCAGACCCACCACGTGCGCGTAGTCGATTTGCTCGGTCCGATCATGACCGAGTTAACTGACCTGTTGCAATCCCCCCCCTCCATCCATCCCGGACGATTTCGCCAGATCAATGGCCAACACTTCCGTGGAACGGAGACGATGGAATACATGTTGCAACACGACGACGGCAAACATCCCGACGGGTTGCACGAAGCTGAAATTGTGCTGGTCGGCATTTCGCGCACGTACAAAACGCCGGTGTCGGTCTATCTGGCCTATCGCGGGTGGCGGGTGGCCAATGTGCCACTGGCCGTGGGGGTCGAACCGCCGCAGACCCTGTTTGACGTCAACCCGGCCAAGATCGTGGGCTTGACGATCAGCCCGGAGCGGCTGGCCACCCTGCGCCGCGCGCGGATCAAGGCGATGTCCAAGAACATGCCGAACCTTCGCTATGCCGACATAGATTATGTGCAATCGGAACTGGCCCACGCCAACCTGATTTTCCGGCGGCCGCCGCGCTGGCCCGTCGTGGATGTCACGGCCAAATCCATCGAAGAAGTGGCTGCGGAAATCGTAGACCTGGTGCGCGAACGCCAGGCACGGGCAGCGAAGAAAATAATGAACGCGGCCGGCGAATAGGCGGCGAATTCTCGCACAAATTCGCCGAAATGCGGGCGTGGAAGCCCGCTCTGCTACAAAAGGGCCCGTTTAGAGCGGAGGCGGCTCCCATGCCGCCGGCCCGCGCAGAATGATAAATAATAAGGGAGACAGCATGGGCGATTGCCCACCACGAAGAATGAAAACAGGACACGG
>CAYWAK010000164.1:0-6730 GCA_964455755.1 uncultured Ardenticatenales bacterium
TGTCCCGGGAAACGGCTATGAATCCAACGAAGTCTGCAGAGCACGAACAAAACACGCAGCGTATTCTCGTCCTCGGCGTCGGCAACATCCTGCTGCAGGACGAAGGGGTCGGCGTACACGTGGTTCGCCGGCTGGAGGAGCAATTCCGTTTCCCCGAACACGTGGATTTGCTCGACGGGGCCACCGCCGGCCTCGAACTGCTCCACCATTTCGACGGCGTGGCCCGCCTGCTGGTGGTTGACGTGGTGGACGCCGGCAAACCGCCCGGCACGATCATCCACCTGGATGGGGAGGAGCTGCCGGCCTTCTTCAGCATCAAAATCTCGCCCCACCAATTGGGTCTCAGCGATTTGCTGGCCGTGGCCGAACTGACCGGCAAACGCCCCGCCGAAACGGTGGCCATCGGCATACAGCCCGCCTCGCTGGATACGGGACTCGAGCTCTCGCCGACGGTTGCGGAGCGCCTCGACGACATCGTCGCTGCCGTTACCGCGCAACTCGCGTCTTGGGGCGTGTACCCGACTCGACGTAGAAGTTCACCTTCTCCGAGAAGGTGAACTTCTAAGCAAAGTGGAGGGAAACAACTGTTATGTGTTTAGGTGTGCCGTGCAAAGTAATCAGCATTGAAGGAGGAGAAGGACTGGACGCCTTGCGTATGGGGACGGTCAGCATGGGCGGCATCCGCAAGCAAGCCTGCCTCGCCTACGTGCCCGACGTGCAAGTCGGCGACTACGTCATCGTCCACGTCGGCTTCGCCATCAGCCGGCTCGACCCCGCCGAAGCTGAAGAGACGCTCGCCCTGATTCAGGATTTGTCCGCACAGATTGCCGGTTCACCGGAAGAACAGTTGCCCCATGCCCCATGAGACGGCCCAGATCGGCCTCCCCCCTCGCCCCGGCGTCACCGACCTGCGCCCCTGGGACCGCATCCTGCTGGCCCGCTACCGCCCGACCTACCGCCCGGTGGTCTCCGCCTGTACGCTCTGTGCGCTGGGGCCCTGCGATCTGGGGAAGGGTCGCCTGGGGGCTTGCGGCCAGAGTTTGCAAACGTTCCTGGCACGCGAAACGTTGCTCCTGGCCACGATGGGCGCTTCCGCCCACGCCACCCAGGCCCGCGACGTCGTCGAACAGGCCATCGCCGCGCACGGCCCCGATCTTTCGCTCGACCTGGGACCACACCTGAACATTCGCACGCCAATCGTACAGCTCGTCGCCGGCGTCCGCCCGACCCGCCTGGCCCAGCTCCGCGAGGTTCTGGATTACGTCGAGGGGCAACTGGTGCGCCTGCTCGCGGCCACGCACTTCGGCGGCGAATCGGACCCCACCGACCTGGAGAGCAAGACGCTGCACGCCGGCACGATGGATCTGGTCGCGCTGGAGGTGGCCGATGTCGCCCAGACGGTCGCCTACCATTACCCGGCCGGTCTGGAGGATACCCCTATCGTGCCCCTGGGCCTGGACGCCATAGACCGCAGCAAGCCGGTCATCCTTTGCCTGGGCCATCACGCCGCCGTGGGACAGGAGATCGTGCGCCTGCGCGAGTCGCTGGGCCTGGAGGGAGATATCGAAGTCGTGGGCCTTTGCTGCGCCGCCCATGATATGGCCCGCAGCGACCCGCACAGCGTGACTGTGGTCGGCAACTTGCGCGACCAGCTCCGCTTTGCCCGCGCCGGCGTGGCCGACGTGATCGTGGCTGACCAGCAGTGCATTCGCCTGGACTTGAAGGACGAGGCCCTGCGCGCCGGCAGTTTTTTCATCGCCACCAGCTCCCAATCCCTGGCCGGCCTGCCGGATGACACCGGGCGCGACGCCGCCGGCCTGGCCGAGGAGGTAGCCAAGCGCACTGCCAAGGCCTCCTTCGTCGCCGATCCGGCCGCAGCGGCAGACTTGGCCTTGGCTCTCGCAAAACGGGGCAAATGCGTGACCGCTCCGGCACCGGCGGACGACCTGCTTCGACTGGCTCTTCCCTGCACCGCTTGCGGACTCTGCACCACCCACTGCCCCCTCGATTTGCCGGTGGCCGAAGCAATCGCGGCCCTGGCGCAAGCGGAGGGCAAAGAGGATGGCGCAGCCGGTCTGGCAGACGTCGCCCGGCGCTGCGTGGATTGTGGCCGTTGCGATACGGCCTGCCCCTGGCACATCCCGGTCATGGCGATAATTTGCCACGTCGGCAGGGACGCGCTTCCGGCCGGCCAGGTGCGCGTGGGCCGCGGGCCGATCGGCGATTTCGAGATCAAACGGACCGGGCCGTCCATCGTGCTGGGCGATATTCCGGGCATCGTGGCCTTTCTGGCCTGCCCCGATTATCCAGATGGCCGCGAGGAGCTGGCCTGGATGGCCCAAACGCTCGCCGACCGGGGCTACATCGTGATCACGTCCGGCTGCGCAGCAATTGACCTGGGGCGCAGCGTGGACTATCCGGCGCTATACCGCTCACACGACGGCGCCTTCGATCAGGGCGGGCTGGTGAACCTGGGCTCATGCGTCTCCACGGCACATGCTGTCGGCGCAGCCATCAAAATCGCGAACATTTTTCTGCACCGGCCGCTCTCCGGCAACTACGCCGAGATCGCCGACTACATCTTGAATCGCGTGGGCATGGTGGGCGTGCTGTGGGGCGGGACCACCCCGAAAGCGTTGGCCACGTCCGCCGGCGCCAATCGCCTGGGCATACCGGTTGTCTTCGGGCCGCAAGGGGCGAAGTTCAGGCGCACACTGCCGGGCGATCTGACCACACCGCATACGGTGTACGACGCGCGCACCGGGGAGCGCGTACCCACCGGCGGCCCCGTCCCCGAAGCGCTGTTCACCGTGGCCCAGACCGGCGAGGAGGCCTTGCTGCAAGCGGTGAAACTTTGTTTCCGGGCCAACGACACGGCAGCCGGACGACGCACCAAGCTGGAACAGTACATCGCCCTCCACAAATCATTGCGCGGAACGTTGCCGGCCGACCTGCTCCGCTGGGTACGCATGACCTACGACATTCCCAGAGACCGGGCCGCCGAAGTCTCCCCCCTCCTGGAACGAAACGGGTGGCAAAGCACGCCCATCCCCGACCCAACACTCTTGCCGCAACTGGTGCGGAGGGCATCATGAACCCAGAATTCCGAGACCCGGACGCCACAAAAAAACTGATCGCGGCCATCGAGCGGGCATTGCCGGAGGGGCGGACGGTGAAGATCATGCACGTTTGCGGCTCGCACGAGCGGACGGTAAGCCGCTGGGGACTGCGCAGCCTGCTGCCAAAATCGCTGGAGATATTTGCCGGGCCCGGCTGTCCGGTTTGCGTCTGCCCCGTCCACGAAGTGGGCGAAGCGATTGCGCTGGCCGAGCGGGGCGCCATCCTGGCCACCTACGGCGACATGCTGCGCTTGCCCACCCCCTACGGTTCGCTGGCGGAAGCCAAATCGGCCGGCGGCGATGTGCGCATCATCTATAGCCCCCTGGATGCCCTGAAGCTGGCCGCGCAAAATCCGGCGCGCGAGGTTGTCTTCTTCTCCGTCGGATTCGAAACGACCGTAGCCCCCACAGCAGCGTTACTGGCCTCCAGCTCGCTATTGCCGGACAATTTCTCGCTCCTCACCTCACACCGCCTGACATCGCCGGCCATGGAGCTGCTCCTCGGCATTGGCGACGTGCACATCGAGGGGTTCATTGCGCCGGGGCACGTCTCGGTGATCATGGGTTCGGAAGAATGGCGCATCTTCCCCGAAGCCTACCGAATGCCGGTCGTCGTGGCCGGGTTCGAGCCGGTGGATGTCCTGCTGGCGCTGCTGATGCTGCTGGAGCAGTGCGAAAAGGGAGAAGTACGTCTTGATAACGAGTACAAGCGGGTTGTGCAGCCCGGCGGCAATCCGGCAGCACGGGCCGCTATCGGGCAACTATTCGACGTGACGGCCAGTTGGTGGCGGGGCATTGGCCGCATTCCCCATTCCGGGCTGGTGCTCAAGGAGAATTTTGCCCACTACAATGCCCGCGAACGTTTCGGCGTGCAGTTCGAACCGGCGGAAGAAGAATTGCCCCCCGGATGTTCCTGTCACCTGGTCATGCTGGGCAAGATCCACCCACCGGCCTGCCCCCTGTACGACCGGAAGTGTACGCCGGCCACACCGTACGGGCCTTGCATGGTGTCGCAGGAGGGTACGTGCTTCATCTGGCACAGCATGGGCGAAGGGGTAAAGCTCGATGACCGGTAAACGCGCGGAAACGGTCCAGCTTGCCCACGGCAGTGGCGGCCGGCGCATGGCCGAGCTGATCGAGGGCCTCTTCCTGCCGGCGTTCCGCAATCCTCACCTGGAACAGCTCAACGATGGGGCCATCTTGCCGGTCGCCGGTGGGCGGCTGGCTTTCACCACCGATTCGTTTGTCGTGCGTCCCCTTTTCTTCCCCGGCGGAAACATCGGACACCTGGCCGTACACGGCACGGTGAACGATCTGGCCATGAGCGGCGCGCGCCCCCTTTACCTGAGTTCCGGCTACATCCTGGAAGAGGGCTTCCCGATGTCCGATCTGCAGCGCGTCGTGGATTCGATGGGCGAGGCTTGCCGGGACGCGGGTGTGCTGGTGGTCACGGGCGATACGAAAGTGGTTGACCGCGGTCATGGCGACGGCGTGTACATCAACACGGCCGGGATCGGCGTCGTGCCGGACGGTGTGGACATTCGCGCGGACCGCGCCCGGCCCGGGGACGTGGTCATCGTCAGCGGGGCCATCGGCGTGCATGGCGTGGCGATTCTGTCGGTGCGTGAGGGCCTCGATTTCGACGCCAACCTGGAAAGCGACTCGGCACCGCTGCACGGCCTGGTCGCCGCCATGCTCTCGGCGGCGCGCGATATCCACTGCCTGCGCGACCCGACCCGCGGCGGGCTGGCCAGCACGCTCCATGAAATCGCGCAGGCCTCTGGTGTGGGCATTGCCATCGAGGAATCGCACATCCCGGTGTGGCCGCAGGTGGAAGCCGCCTGCGAAATGTTGGGGCTGGACCCGCTGTACATCGCGAACGAGGGGAAACTGGTAGCCATTGTCCCCCCCGACGTGGCCGAAGCGGTGCTGGCCGCCATGCGCACGCATCCTTTCGGCGGCGAGGCAGCCGTCATCGGCCGCGTGGTGGGCGATCATGCCGGCGTGGTCGTCATGCGCACCGTCGTCGGGGGCCGGCGCGTGGTCGATCTGCCGGCCGGCGAACTGTTGCCGCGTATCTGCTGAGGGGGCCGCGGGCCGTTCGTGAAATGCTTCCCACGACATGCGCTGGCTTGACAAAACTTGCAAAATATGGCACTATTACAGGCCAGTTGAATACCACCCTGACACCAGGAAGTTGAACTTCTACGTGGGAGGAAATTCATAGATGCTTACGACGAAAGGAAAGGACGACGGATGAGCAACCAAGCAGTCGTTCCCTCGATTTTGGATGACGACGTCATAGACGAGGCCGTCGGGGCAGAGCAAGTCCCGACCGGTGTGATGGTCACCACATACGACAAACTGATTGAATCCCTGGACAAAGTGTACAACTGGGGACGAAGGTCTTCCATCTGGCCGCTACAGTTTGGGTTGGCATGTTGCGCCATCGAATTTATCTGCACCGCCGCGTCTCGCTTTGATTTGGAGCGCTTCGGCGCCGGCCTGACCCGCGCCTCTCCGCGCCAGGCCGATGTGATCATCATCTCCGGCACGGTCACCAAGAAGATGGTGCCGAAGATCGTCCGCCTGTACAATCAGATGGCAGAGCCGAAATATGTGATTTCGATGGGGGCCTGTGCCACCGGTGGCGGCCCCTTCAAAGAAGGGTACAACGTGGTCTCGGGAATCGACAAGTACCTTCCCGTGGATGTCTTTGTGCCCGGCTGCCCGCCTACCCCGCAGGCGTTCCTCCATGGGCTGATGGCCTTGCAGGCGAAGATTGATGGTCAATCCATCAAAGAGGTCCCTTGGTATGGAAAAAAATCCATACTGCCGTCGTCTGAACCCATACTGGGGCCGGACATAATCTTGCCCGAAGAGATTCCGGTCATCCACGAGAAGCAGGCCAGCAAAACCGAAGAGCCAGAATCGCCGGCGGGCGGGAAGAAGAAACACAAACCTAAGCCGAAGCTGGCTGCCATTCCCCAGGAAGAAAAAGACCGCGCGGCAAGAGCTGCCGAGCTGGTCAACCAGGCGCTCGGTGCAGAAACCGTGGAGGCGCAAGAGCACGCCCTCGTGGTACCGGCGGCTCGGCTCCTGGATGTGGCCCGCCTGCTCCGCGACATGCCCGAGACATCGCTGGACTATCTCGCCAACCTGACCAGCGTGGATTACCCGGACCGCTTCGAGGTGGTCTACAATATTGCGTCTACCAAGTATCAGCCAGACCAGGAACTATACGTCAAAACTGTCGCGGACAAAGACGACCCCCTTGTCCCCTCCGTCGTTTCCGTGTGGGCCGGCGCCGACTTCCAGGAACGAGAAGTCTGGGACATGATGGGCATCCGCTTCGCCGGGCATCCGAATCTGAAGCGTATCCTGATGTGGGATGGGTTTGCCGGCTTCCCGCTGCGCAAAGACTACCACGAAGCCTACTACGAGAGCGACCACAAACCATTGGCCAGTCGCTGGCCGGCCGGCCACCACCAATTCGCCGAAGAGCATAACCCCTTCGGGCGCAACGTCATCTATCCCGACACAGGGGATCCGGCGACGTGGCGTCCCCCTGCGGAAAGCGCATTGATCGTGGACAACAGGAACCTGAACCG
>CAYWAK010000165.1:0-6714 GCA_964455755.1 uncultured Ardenticatenales bacterium
ATGATGGCCTTTGTGTGCTGATTGATCTCACCATGACTTCCTCCGCGTTCTCCGCGTCTCTGCGGTGTATCTGAGAGCGGTAAACAAGTACTGCCTGTTATTCTTGCGCGCCGGTCAGCCAGGATGGATTCGGTTTGCCAATGGCCAGGACCGCAATGGCCCAGGGATGATAGGGGGAAGAACGAGTCAACGAGACTCGCACATACCGGGCCTGGCGCGGGCTAAACTCGTGGGACAATGTGTCGCTCCAGTTGTTCGGATTTCCAACCACGTCGGACCAGTGCGCGCCGTCAACCGACGTGGCGACCACATACCCACGGGGTACGCGCGGAGCCGGGCAAACCATATACAGTCCGTTGATTTCCTGCACCCGTCCCATGTCCACTTCGAACCACATGTCTGGTCCCTGCTTAACGCGCGAACTCCAGGCACTTTCTATGTTGCCGTCAATTGCCAGATGGGCGGTATCGGTGTAGTGGCTGGCGGAAACATCGGTCCACGGCTCACTCAAGGCGACATTGATTTCGCCGATGGCCCAAAACGCGCCCCACGATGGCCCTTCCAACACATCAATGCGGATGAAGCGCGTTTCGATTGGGGAAAACCGCGCGTCTATTGCCTTCCAATTCTTGGGGGTGCGGTGTACAAGCTGCCAGGTCTCTCCATCCTGGGAAACGGAAATCGCGTAGTGGTATGGATAGCCCCGGCCAGGGCTGGTGATCTGAATACGGTCTATGGTCTGCAGCGCCCCCATATCCAGCTTGAACCACATTCCAGGCCCCTGATTTGCCTGGCTGCTCCAGGCCGTTTCCGACTTTCCGTCGAAGGCCAGGGGAACATCGGCCTGGTTGTGGCTGGCCTCCGCCGACCAGTGCGAACGAACCACCGACTCCTTGGCAACCGTTATGCCAACTTCAAGGGGGGGGCTTCCTTCCCTGGAGAACCAGGTGATTCCCTCTTCAACCAGGTCCCATCGCAGGATGTAATCTCCAGAGACCGAGGGAACCTTCAGGTAAACGGGTGTGACCGTCACCTGCTGTCCAAGGTTCACGTTCAGGGGCAAACTGGCGCGGAAGGTATCCCAGTCGCCGGCCAGTTCTCCGTCCGGAGTGAACCAGTTGTAGGCCAGGTGTACGGGGTTGCGTCCGGCTGCCGCCCATGTCCGGGCCCCGGTATTGCGCAGGAGGAAGGTCATTTCGCGGATTTCGCCCGCCACCATCTTCTTGGGCCACGAGCTGGGAGCCAGCCACTGCACCTGCCGTGGCTGCGCCTGGATAGAAATCTGCTTTTGCCAGGTGGTCGCCTGCTGATCGGCAAACCAGAACTGTCCCTCCTTGACCAAATCCCACCGAAGCAGATACGTCCCCGGTTGGTCGGGCGTGTATAGGCCGGCGTCCTCGATCTGCACTTCTTCGCCCGGGGCCACATCGCGGGGGAGGGGCGTGCGCAAACCCTTCTTGACGAGGACCTCTGTGCGTCCATCCAGTTGGAACCAGCGATAGCCCAGGTGCACGGGATGGTCTCCGCCGGCCGGCCAGGGCCGGGTGCCGGCGTTACGAAGCGCAAAGTTTGCCCGTATCATCTTGCCGCTTTCCATTTGCTCCGGCACCGTATCCTGCACCCAGGTCACCTGATAGGAAGGGATAACTTTCACCATCTGGCTGCTGCGCGGTGACCCTTGCTGATAGAACCAAGTGATTTCTTCGTGTATCATGTCCCAACGCAAGATGTATTCCCCCGGCTGGGCAGGGGCGCGCACCTTCGCCTCGGAAAATGTCACACTTTGCCCTTTCTCCACCCGGCTGCGCGGCAGTTTGGTGCGGATGTCTTCTTCGTCCACCTCCTTGCCATCTGTCGAATACCAGCGATATCCCAGGCGAAATGCCTGGTCTCCACCCTTCGTCCAGGCCATGTCCCCGCTGTTGCGAACCTTGATCGCCACGGTTTGGGTTTCGCCGGCGGATATCTGGGCCAGGAGGGGCACGTCTATCCAATCCACCCAATAATGTCGTGTGCCTGGCGGGCGGACGCGATAGGCATGTTGCATCGCCGCACGAAAATCGTCAATCACGCCTTGCTTGTTGGCAATCCCCCACTGGTCCAAGCCGACCGGCCACCGGTAGAGAATCAGGGCCTGGATGGGTTGATGATCGGGGTCTTTGTTCCACGCATCAATTTCACCGTATGCGTTGCGCACCCAACCATTGGCGCTGTCGTGCCATGGGCCGTACTGGTCGGTTTCGGTGATGTAGGCGGGCAGGTTGCGCATGGTATCGGGCACAGCCCCCATAAAGTCGCGATAGGTGCGGAAGTGGTAGTTGCGATTTTCGAAGGGGGCATCCATTTTCTGTTCGCTGAAGATCAGGTTCGGATCGCTGCCGTGGGTATAAGCGTGGAGTGCAAACCCATCGCAATGTCCCTCGAGCCGCTCAAGGATGTGCCGGAAGTATAGAATCCAGTCACCGGAAGTATTGCCGGGGTATGTTGTCTCGGTATTCCACGGCCCCACAGCGCCCACAATGACCTGGTCCTGGGCATGTCCCGGCTGGCGCTGGATAGCTTTCCGCACGGCCAGGTAACATTTCGCGTAGCGCGCCGGGGTGATCGTTTCGCCATGAAGGCCGCCGGCGCGCTCATTCGCCAGGTTCATTTCGTTGCCGATGACCCAAACATGACAGCCACGGGAAGCAGCCACAAAGTTCCCGCAGCGTTTGGCGAAACTGGTGTATTTGCTGGAAACGGGCAGAGTCCCCTGGTCGCCATATCCGTGGTTGAGCCGCACGATGACGGCCAGTCCTTTGTCGGCCAGGTATTGGTAATCACCGCCGGCGTAGTTTTGTGGGTCTGCTCCGATGCCTTCGGTGATCAACACCCAGCCGGGTCGGCCGGCATCGACCATCAATTGCTCGCCTTCTGGATCGTGCAGGCCAAAGATATACGGAGGATAGATACCGCTCATGACAATCCCTCCCTGGACGCATTACGAAGGTCCAAATCAATTCTTTCCGGTCTTACTCTGCGGAAGTCGGATATCCGCGTCCCATGCCCCGGTATTGAAAGCCGAGGTCATTCATCTGTTCGGCATCGTAGACGTTCCGGCCATCTAACAGGATCGGTTGGCGCATAAGGGCTTTCACTTTCGCCAGGTCCAGATGTTTGAACTCGTTCCATTCGGTCACGACGACGATTGCATCGCAGCCCCGCGCCAGGTCATAAGCATCTTTTGCCAACTCGATGCCGGGGATCAGGCGCTCGGCCATGGGCATGGCCACCGGATCATATCCCTTGACATGTGCCCCTTCATTCTGAAGCAAGTGAGCGACCTCCACCGAGGGGGCTTCGCGCAGGTCATCCGTGTTGGGCTTAAAGGCCAGGCCCAACAGGCCGATGGTACGATCTTGCAGCTTACCCAACTGGTTGCGCAGTTTCTGGATTACTCGCAGACGCTGGTCCTTGTTGATTTCCATTACGGCACGTAGCAGTTGCGGGTGCCGGCCATGGATAGAGGCCATGTGGGCCAGGGCCTTCACATCTTTTGGAAAGCATGAACCGCCATAGCCCAGGCCGGCATCGAGGAAGTGATGACCAATGCGTTTGTCATAGCCCATTCCGACGGCCACTTCTTTCACGTCGGCCCCAAGTTGTTCGCAGATGGCCGCGATTTCGTTGATGAAGGAAATGCGGTTGGCCAGATAGGCGTTGGACGCATACTTGATCATTTCTGCCGTCCGCAAATCGGTCACGATGATCGGAGTGCGCAACGAGAGGTACAGTTGGGCCACGCTCTCGGCCGCGTCTCTTTTGAGCGACCCCAGCACAACACGGTCGGGGTGGAGGAAATCGTTGATGGCAGAGCCTTCGCGCAAGAATTCGGGGTTGCTGACCACGGTGAAGTCTACATCGCCATTGCGATGCCGGTTGATAATGTCGGCAACCCAATCGCCTGTCCCCACGGGAACGGTGGATTTGTTGACAATGATCAGGGGATGGTCCATAACCTCGGCGATGCTTTCCGCAGCCTTGCGCACGTACTTCAAGTCCGCCTCGCCATCCACCCCTTCCGGTGTACCGACGGCGATGAAAACGTAACGGGGCTGGTCTGTTTTGATCGCCTCCTCGTAGGAGGTCGTAAAGCTCAACCGGCCGGCAGCCACGTTGCGGCGCACAACCTCTTCCAGACCAGGTTCGTAGATCGGCATCTGCCCGGCACAGAGCATCTCGACCTTGTTGGCGTCAATGTCCAGACAGACTACGTCGTTGCCAAAATCGGCAAAGCAAGCGCCGGTGACGAGGCCCACATAGCCCGTGCCCACCACACAAATATCCTTCATGATGTATACTCCTCCAATAGCCGGGCAGCCACACGCCGCCCCATTTCTACAGCATAGTTTGTGCCCCGGTCCCAAGGATAGACCTGGCTCATGCTGGCAAAGTACAGCCGGGGAATCGGTGTCGCAACCGAGGGTATACGCCGCGAATAGTTCACGGGGATGACCGGTTGCGCGTACCGTTCACGGAAGAGCCAGGACTCTCGCACCCATGAGCGATCAAAGCCACGGTTAAAACGGGGCAACACTTTCAAGAACACATCCTCTATTTCCTCCTTGGTCATCTGAAAGTAGGGATGATCGGAAGGTAAATAGTCTCCCAAATAGACCAGGTGATCTCCGCCATAATGTTGTGGAGACATATAGTTTGTATGTTCGACCAATGCCAGAAAAGGGAATTTCCCTTTGGGCAGATTCAGCCAATAGATGTCTGGGATCAATTGCTGTTTCAGGGCCAAAACCAGGACGACAGCCCCCATGGATTGCAAGTTTCCCAATTGTTTCAGATAGTCTGCGTCCAGGTCTGGCACGAGCCGGGCCATCAGACTCGGGGGCACCGTGGAAATCACCGCATCATGCGCTGATGTGCCTTCCGCCGTGAGAATACGAAACCCTGCGGCCCCGGCCCGCTCGATTCGCTCGACCGGCACCGACAGGCGGATGTCCCCACCCTGCTCTCGTACACGGCCGGCCAACTGGTCCGCGAAGGCCTGAAAACCTCCTGCAAAATAACCGAGACGTGGACTCCTTTTGAAGATGCGCGCCCAAAACCAGGCCATGCTAACGTCACGGTAGTGTTCCTCGCCGAACTTGCCGATAAGCAGCGGCTCCCAAAGGACCTCGTAGGCTTGTTGGCCCATGAAACGTGACAGCCACCGGTGGGCTGTGTGACGCTCCAGTCGCCGCCAGTCGCGGGTAACGCGCAAGTAGGCCAGCACGATGCCCGTTCGCAACTTGTCCGCCATACCCAGGTGCGGGAATCGCAGAAGCGCCGTGGCGGAATCGAGCGGGTAGGAGCCGTCGTCATACCACAGCGCCGTAACCGGGCGAGGGAACAACAAGCTGTCTTCCAGGCCCAATTCCCGTATCAGGTTAATCACATCATGGTCCGACGTGAACCAGTGGTGGTAGAACCGCTCCAGGGACCAATCCCACCCCTCAGCGCGAAACCCGGAAGCGAGTCCCCCCACGCCGGACGACGCCTCATAGATTGTCGTGGGGTAGCCCTGGCGGGTGAGGTCGTACGCGGCCGTTAGGCCGGCGATCCCTGCGCCAACAATGGCCACACTTTTCATCCCTCAACCTGCACGCGAGCTTGCGCGTCACGCAAGGACAGGCTTTCGCGCCCCATATAATACATGCCCAGCAGGGTTATCGGTAGCCACAGCGCCGCATGAAGGACAAGCGTGTAGCCGGTTGCCAAATCGCCGGCCACACCAAAGCTTTCCAGCACCTGGATACCCGGAGCATCGAACGTTCCCACATAACCAGGGGCCGACGGAATTGTCGTCGCCAGGTTGACAACCGCCGTCATTAACATGAGCACATAGAAATTGACGTAAAATGGAAAGGCGTGCATAACGAACCAGTATTTGCCTGTTTCCAACAGCCAGATAATCACCGACGTGGAGAAAATCATGAAGACATCCCGCTTGCTGCGCAACGAAGCCAACCCTGTCATGAACTTATCCAATGAACGATGGGCCAGCGGACGAAACCGGAGCGGTATGATTCTATCCACGAAGTAGGTGTACCACCGCTGCGCCCTCTTTGGCGAAACAGCCAGACCAAAGAAGAGCGCCAGCGCACCGAAAAACAGAATGCTAAACAAAATCACAGGGCCTTCGTAGGCGCGGCCAAGGCTGGCAAACGGTAAGGTAGCAAACACAAAAAAGAGCATCGCTACGCCATCGAAAAGTCGTTCGACTACCACTGTGGCCAGACTGGCGCTAATGCTCACATCCTCTCTCCGCTTGAGTACATAAGAGCGAAGCACTTCGCCGGCTCGGACCGGGTATATGTTGTTTCCCATGTAACCAATCGTGACAATGGGGAAGAGGCGTGAAAGAGAAATGGGCTTGATCGGGCGGAGCATATAGTGCCAGCGCCATGTCCGAACCCACACGGCCACAAAGTAGATCGCTACCCCCGGTACCAACCACCAGTAATTTGCCTGACGTAAGGTTTTCCACACGTCACCCAGATGTTGGCCGCGCAGTGCATAGGTAAGAAAAAGAGCACTAATCAGGATACCGAGCCAAAACCGCCATCTTTTCCCCATTCCTGCTCCGATGATTTCCGTTGTGTCCGTTTCTCAATAGCGGTATTATACACGAAGCAATTGGAAAACACAAACAACATGGTTTTTATCTCTTGGCGGCCACCC
>CAYWAK010000166.1:0-5254 GCA_964455755.1 uncultured Ardenticatenales bacterium
CCCCCCTGAAAAAAGGGATGGTGTATCAATCCCAGCGTTTTTTCAGGAGAATCATTCTTGGTTAAGGAGGCAACATGGATCTTGACGCAATCAGAGATCTGGCAATTCCCAACGATACGAAAGTTATCTTGCTGGTGATGGATGGTCTCGGAGGCCACCCCGTAGAAATTGGCGGATTGACGGAGCTGGAGACGGCCCACACGCCCAACCTGGACCGGTTGGCCGGCGCAGGGATTTGTGGCTTGCACGTGCCCATCGGGCCGGGGATCGCGCCGGGAAGCGGGCCGGCCCATCTGGCCCTCTTTGGCTACGACCCGCTGCGCTACCAGATCGGGCGGGGCGTACTCGAAGCGGGGGGGATAGATTTCGCCCTCACCCCGCGCGACGTGGCCGCCCGCGGCAACTTTTGCACGGTGGACGAGCAGGGTCTGATCAGCGACCGGCGCGCCGGCCGCATTCCCACCGAAATTTGCGCCGAACTCACCCGCGAACTGAGCGACATTGCCCTGCCCGGCGTAGAATTGTTCGTGCGTCCGGTCAAGGAATATCGCTTTGTCCTCGTCCTGCGCGGCGATGGCCTTTCCGACGCGCTGAGTGAGAGCGATCCGCAACGGCTCGGTGCGGCACCCTTGCCGGTCCGTGCCCTGGCCCCAGACGCCGAACGGACGGCGGCACTGGTCAACCAGTTTGTCGCCGAAGCCGCAGAGCGGTTGGCCAAGCACCATCCGGCCAACATGCTCACCCTGCGCGGATTTTCGAAAAAGCCCGATTGGCCCTCCATGCACGATGTTTTTGGGTTGCGCGCGGCGGCCATTGCCATCTATCCCATGTATCGTGGCGTGTCGCGTCTGGTGGGCATGGAGGTTCTGCCCGGCGGCACGACGTTTGCCGACGAGATCGAAACCCTGGCGGCGCGCTGGAACGACTTTGATTTCTTCTTCATTCACTACAAATGGACCGATAGCCGCGGTGAGGATGGGGATTTTGCGGCCAAAGTAAAATGTATCGAAGAGGTGGACGGCCTTTTTCCGCGATTGCTCGAACTGCACCCCGATTCGATCATCGTTACCGGTGACCATTCTACACCGGCGGCCATGAAGGCGCACAGTTGGCATCCGGTTCCCGTGCTGATCTGGTCCGACCGCTGCCGGCCTGACGGTGTGCGGGCCTTTGGCGAACGTGCTTGCCTGGCCGGCGCATTGGGTCCCCGAATCAAGACGACGGAGCTTATGCCGCTGGCCCTGGCCAACGCAGGACGTTTGACCAAGTTTGGTGCATGACCGGCCCGCGTGCGAAAGCATTGTGTGACGTTCATGGAATAATAATAACCCGGGCAGGAGCAAGCCTATGCGTACGTTGGCAATGATTATGGCCGGTGGTGCCGGCACACGTTTGAGCGTCCTTTCCGCCGAGCGAGCCAAACCGGCAGTACCGTTTGCCGGAAAATACCGCATCATTGATTTTACACTCTCTAACTGCATCAACTCTGGCATCTACCACCTGGGCGTGTTGACCCAGTACCGGCCTCGTTCGCTCACCGATCACATCGGCACAGGCAAGCCGTGGGACCTGGATCTTGATTGGCGTCGCGGGGGCGTTCGCCTCCTGCACCCCTATCTTGGCCAACAGGACGAAGATTGGTACAAGGGCACCGCCGACGCCGTACGCCAGAATCTCAACTTCATTACGGAGAGTCGGGCAGACCATGTGCTGATTTTGTCTGGTGATCACATCTACAAAATGGACTACTCCAAGATGGTGCGCTACCACGAAGAGAAAGGGGCTGATCTGACCGTAGCTGTGTTGCACGTCAAACCACAAGAGGTCAGCCGCTTCGGCATCATGGTTACTGACGAGGACAATCGCGTGCTGGAGTTCCAGGAGAAGCCGCCCAGTTCTACCAGCACGTTGGCTTCCATGGGCGTGTACGTCTTCCGTGCCGATGTCCTGGCTTCGTGCCTGTTGGCAAGCAAGGCGCGGGGCGCACACGATTTTGGCAAGCACATTATCCCCTCCATGGTGAAGGAGGGGCGTGTATATGCCTATTCCTTTGACCGCTACTGGGTAGATGTAGGCACCTTGCACTCTTATTGGGATGCAAATCTTGCCCTGACACGGGATCAACCATCGTTGAACTTGCACGATTCACGGTGGGTAGTGCACACTCGCAGCGAGGAGCGCCCCCCGGTAAAGTTTGGTTCCAAGGCGACGGCCATTCGTAGTCTCGTTTCCAATGGCTGCATCATTGAGGGCCACATAGAAAACGCCGTATTGTCGCCCGGCGTATACGTAGCGCCGGGGGCAGTGGTCCGCGACTCGGTGGTGATGACGGACACGAAGATTGAGCGGCTTGCTGTGGTAGACCGCGCGATCATTGACAAGCGGGTCTACGTCGGCAAGAACGCAAAAGTGGGCTGGGGCGACAACTTCATGCCCAACAAATGGGAGCCGGACCGTTTGAACACCGGTTTAACGGTTGTGGGAAAGGGGACGCACATTCCCGATAACACAGAAATCGGTCGGAACTGTGTGCTAGGCACTTTCCTGAGAGAGGGCGATTTCCAATCGTCCGAAATACGCAGCGGTGAAACGTTGGGTATGACTCATAAGCGGAGTTGACAGGGCCGGCCAGCGAAGCAATCTGCATTGGCATTTGCACGCCAGATTTGCACGCAACCGGTTTTGTGGTACAATTCCAGCGAAATGACCTTACCCTATGGTAGTTGCCCACTAATTTTGCAGGCAGAACACATTGTCTGAGCGCACAGAGTCCGCCATGTCCGAACCGCATAACAATGACGGGAATAGCCATGACATACGAGCGGATTTAGAGTTGTTCGATGCTGCTCCCCCTCCGCCATCGCCGGGGAGGAGTTGGCGTCTGTTGCTGGCAACCGTTTTGATCGTTTCCGTGGCGGGACTGGGTGTTATCCTTTCACGCTATGTGGCCGCATTGCAAAGCGCGCCGGCCTCGGTCAACGCACCGCGCCTGGTCCCGTACGCCGATGTTCACCCAC
The DNA here is from genome assembly GCA_964455755.1 of uncultured Ardenticatenales bacterium. Classification (GTDB taxonomy): domain Bacteria; phylum Chloroflexota; class Anaerolineae; order Ardenticatenales; family JAADHH01; genus JAADHH01. The sequence goes on from CAYWAK010000166.1 coordinate 3,018, forward strand.
TGGGAGCTAACTTCTTCCTGTCCCGAGAAGTTGAGGAATGGAAGCGGCGCAAAACGTTAGAGATGGCCCGGAATGCCGGTGTTCACTGGGTCAAGCAACAGTTTCCCTGGGAAGCGTTGGAACCGGTACGCAAAGGAGAATTCATAGACCCCAAGAGCGGCCAAAGCTCCTGGATACCCTTTGATCAGTTCGTAGACATGGCCAATGCCATGGGACTGGAAATCATCGCCAGGGTGGATCGGCCGCCGGCCTGGACGCGACAGGACAATCGATATGCCCAACGACCTCCGGACAACTTTGATGATTACGGGGATTTCGTGGCCGCTTTTGTCCAACATTATCGTGGCCGTATCCATTACATCCAGGTTTGGAATGAACCCAACATCTTTCCCGAATGGGGCGATCAACCGGTAGACCCTGCGGACTATGTTCGCCTGCTGCGGATCGCCTATCAACGGGCCAAGGCCGTGGACCCAGACATCGTGATACTCAGCGCTCCTCTGGCCATCACCCTGGAAAGCCCGCCGGATCGCCAGAACATGAGTGACCTGGATTATCTTGAAGGGATGTATCGCGCTGGGGCAATGCCGTACTTTGACATTTTGTCTGCCAATGCTTTTGGCATGGACCTGCCGCCCGATGACCCGCCCGATCGAAACATTCTCAATTTCCGGCGCGTGGAGATGCAACGAGAGATCATGGTCCAGAACGGTGATTCAAACAAAGCCATCTGGCTGAATGAGTACGGCTGGAATGCTGCGCCGGAGACGATGCCGCGCGAGAAACTGCATTGGCAGCGCGTCACCGAAGCGGAGCAGGCCGCCTATACCGTGCAGGGCATTCGCTACGCGCGTGAACATTGGCCGTGGATGGGGGCCCTGAACGTCTGGTACTTTCGGCAGGTGGGAGACATCTCCCCTGAACAGGCCGAATACTATTTCCGGTTGGTGGATGTGGACTTCACGCCGCGGCCCGTTTACTTGGCTCTGCAGCAAGCGGCGCAGGGGTGGGCTACTGCCGGCCCCGGAACGTACCAGGAGACCAGTGCGGCAATCACACGTTCAGGCGATTGGCAGCTCCGTCGTGCGGCTGACGCCAGCGCCGGCCTGGAGCTGGTCAGCATCACGCCGGGCGACATGTTGACGGTGACTTTTCGGGGGCCGGCCATAGACTTGATAGCGACCCAAAACCCGGATTCTGGGATCTTGTGGGTGGCCCTCGATGGCCGCCCGGTTTCGGGGCTGCCACGGGACGCCGCCGGACGATCCTACATCAATCTCTATGCGTCGCAGCCTGCGGGGCAACAACACATCCCTGTGATTCGCAACGCAGGGCCGGGCACACACAACATAACCCTGACCGTGAGCAATGAACGCGACAGCCGCAGCGCCGGACTGCGCGCTGAAATTGATGGGATTGCCGTTCCGGCCGGCGTGGCTCCCCTGCCCTGGCGTACAACGGGTGCCTTGTTGGCCCTGGCCCTTTTGGCGGCCTGGCTGCTTTGGCGAGATATCCATGATGGTTCTCCTGAATCCTCTTAAGAGATCAGGGGCGAGATCGGCCAGATTTGCTTAAGGTGAAAGGATTGTAAACTTGAAAGGGGTTGCGTTCATCGAATATTCATCTTCATGTCATATCATAGAAAGGTCGGATACCGCTTAAGAATGCACTCCTTGAATGAGCCCTTCATGCATTTGCTTGATCACCACAGCGCGTATCCAACTTGTAAAGAATCGAGAGGAGAGGAAAGATGACCAGGCACCGCTTGCTTTTAATACCCTTCATTGTAATTGTCATGGCCATGATCATGTTGCCGGCTGTGTACGCGCAAACCCCCGTCGGCGGCCAGATCGTAATCACCAAGACAGATTGGCACGATCCTTTGTGTGTTACCTGGCGGCAGCGTTACACGATCCAAATAACAAACCAGGGGGATACCGTGGTGAGCGGCGTTGTCATCACCGATCAGCTACCGGCTGATACCTTTTTCGAGAGCGCCACAAACGGTGGTGTCGGATCATGGAATAGCGACACCGTCACCTGGGATGTCGGCACCTTGGCGGCCGGAGAGAGCTGGGAAGCCTGGCTGGAAGTGCACACGAGCGCGTTCCTCAACGCTGGCGACATCATCGTCAACCAGGCCACGGTCGACTCGGACCAGACTGACCCCACTTCGACGACAGCTTCCACGACGATGAGAACGGACGGCTGTTATACGCCTACACCAACACCAACCG
>CAYWAK010000166.1:5354-6645 GCA_964455755.1 uncultured Ardenticatenales bacterium
GCTTCCACGACGATGAGAACGGACGGCTGTTATACGCCTACACCAACACCAACCGAAACCGCCACGGTCACCCCCAGTCCCACGCCAACCGGTAGCGCCACAGTCACCCCCAGCCCCACGCCAACCGGTAGTGCCACGGCCACCCCCAGCCCCACGCCAACCGGTAGCGCCACGCCCACACCATCCCCGACGATCACGCCACCGCCGCCGGACCTGTGCTTCTGGAAGGCGGGGGGATGGGGGGACTATGCGCCAAACGGCGTCCCCGATTTCGACCAGCACCAGATGGGCTGGACCAATCCGGTGAGCAACACTTGGTCATACGACGGGCCTGTCGCCTGGGCAAACTCGATGTGGTGGTATGATTCCAAGTTTGAGCCAAGCCCTGTCGCGCCGCCCTCGATCAGCGACCACTATCCGTTGCTCCAAGCCTTTGGAGCATGGGACGACCATGGCACGCAAAACGTGGCTCCCTTTGTCGAGGAGCTGGCCTATCGCATGGACACTGACGGCCAGCGCACCGGAGACCCGCACGCCGGCACCCGCCTGGAAGACATGGTCAGCGGAATCGACGGCTATCTGCAGGATCAGGGTGTGCGCAACGGCTACGTGATCTCCGTCGTGAAAGAACCTGGCTGGGATTGGATCGTCTCTCAGGTGGAGCGGAGCTGTGACGTCATCGTTCTTTTGGGCTTCTGGCAAAAGCTGGATAGCGGTCTGTGGCAGCGCATGGGAGGGCATTACGTGACCGTTCCCGGCGTCTGCGGAGCCGAGCGATACATAGCGTTCAGCGACCCCTTCTTCGACAGAGCCGAGGCCGGAGGCCCCGGCCGGGTGTTGCCCGCACATCCCACGCATACGGCAGACCATCTGGTACACAATGATTCCCAAGTGATCTCGCACGACCTGTATGAAGCGCGAGATTTTCCCGTGCCCTGGACTTTGATTGGGCCGGTGAACTACATCCAGAATTACAGCGAAGTGGCTCAGTTCGAAGGGCACAATTTTGCTACGGATCTCGAGTCAAAATACTTGCCGTACCAAGGCAAGGACGTGAAGATCAAAATTGATTACGCTGTTGCCATGTGCCCCATTGATAGGAGCGGCCCAACGCCGGGTATCTGGCACTTGTTCCTGCCGATGATTTCCAAGTCTTAGTGTGCTTTCGTTTCGCCGACGGGGTTTCTTCGTAGAGGCAGGTTTCAAACCTGCCTCTACGTGTTTAGCATGGAATGACAAATTGGTGCCGTCTCCGCGTTTCCGAGGTGATATGAGGTTAGCCCGGAGAATC
>CAYWAK010000167.1:0-6615 GCA_964455755.1 uncultured Ardenticatenales bacterium
CAGTATTATACCGGAGCGTCGGATTCTTAGCAACTTTTAGAAGTTCGATTTCTCAAAGAAGTTGAACTTCCTGGGCTAAGGCTTTTCGCGGCGGCGCAACTGCCGCTCGATGGCCTCGATGCGGGCGGCCTGGTTGACCACCAACTCGGCCAGGAAACCAACCAGGAAGAGGAAGAGGCCGGCCAGAATGACCACGCCGGCGAAGTAGAAGAGGGGGCGCTGCTGTTTGCCCCGGTCTATCCAAAGGTACAGGAGATACAGGTCTATCCCCACGCCACTTAGAATGCTGATCATGCCCAGCGATCCGAAGAAGAGCATCGGTTTCTGGCTAAACATGAGCAGAAATTTAACGACCAGCACGTCCAGGAATGACGTGGGTATGCGCATCACCCCAAACTTGGATTGGCCGGCGCGACGCGGATAATAGTTTGTCTTCACCTCGCCGATGCGGTACCCCTGCGAGGCGGCGATCATCAGCAGGAAGCGATGCCAGTCGGAGCGGAGGGGAGGCAGGTTTTCGACTACCTCAAGGCGGAAGGCCTTGATCCAATTCATATCGTGTGCCTGCACGCCAAACAGGAGGCGCGAGATCGCGTTGTAGACCCGCGAGGCCGGCACTTTGCCGTCGCGCCGGCCCTGCCGCCAGCCGGCAACCACGTCGTACCCTTCGGCAAGTTTGGCGAGCAGCTTGGGCACATCTTCCTCAGGGTCCGATTCCAGGTCGGCCGGAAGGAAGACTACGGTGTCGCCTTTCACGATGCGGAAGCCCCTATCCAACGCCTCGGTGATGCCATGTTTTCCACGCTGGTGTACGACACACAGCCAGGGATACTCTTGCTTGGCCGCGTCGAGCATGGTTCCCGTGTCATCGGTGCTGCCATCATCGATGATGACCGCTTCCCCGTGCAGGTCGTTTGCCGTGAAACAGCGATTGATCTTTTCCAGGAGGAGGGGAATGTTCGCCGCTTCGTTATGGGCCGGAATGAGCAAAGACACGTCCGGTCTTTGGGAAGAAAGTTCAGCGGCCTGTGGCATCGGCTTGCTCGTAGGGATGGGCGATGAGGTCGTAGGGACAAGTGAGTGCGGAAATCTCTTTGACTACGCGGGCCGGGTTGCCGGCGACGACGACGCCGGCCGGCACGTCGCGCGTGACGACGGCCCCTGCACCAACCAGGGCCATCTCGCCGATGACGATGTCGGGCATGAGGGTGGCATTTGCCCCGACTTTTGCTCCCCGCCGGATGGTAGCTCCCTTCAGACATTCTTTCGCCTTGGGGCAGAGCGGGTGCAGGGCGTTTGTGACCACGACATTCGGCCCCAGCCAGCAGCCGTCTTCCAGCACAGAGTATTCGGGGACGAACACGTTGGAGTGCAGACGCACGTTGTTGCCGATGGCTACGTGATGTTCCACCACGCTGTTGGTCCCGATGCTGACGTTATCGCCGATTTCGTTTTGCTCGCGGATCATCGCACCGTGGCCGGTTTGCAAGCCCCGCCCGATGCGGTTGCCGGCGTAGATGACGGTGTGCGAGCGGATCACGGCTCCGTCACCGATGACTACGGGCAGTTCGCCGGCCTCCCGGCCACGCGGGGGCACGCCGATGACGGCGTAATCGCCGATCTCCACGTCCACACCGAGGCGCACGTTGGGGTAGAGCCGAAACCGCTCGTTGGCCGAAGCGCTCTGCACGGTTAGGCCTCGTCCTCCGAGGCACCGCCGATTTCTACCAGCGCGCCCTTCCTGCGCAACGATTCCTGCGCCGCTTCCAGCACGCGGACGACGCGCCAGCCGCTGCGCCCGTCACTGCGCGGGCGTTCGCCGGTGCGGATGCAGTGCGCGAAATGGGCACACTCGTTGCGCAACGGCTCGGTCATTTCGATTTTGGGGATGTGGATGTCTCCCGAATGGAGCCGGTATTGGAACTCACCGTAAATGTCCTCGCCCTTGACGTATACCCCTTTGTCGTAGATGCGCACCTTTCCCTCGCTGGCCACGTCGTCGTAGAGAATCATCCGCTCGCTGCCAACGACGGTCATGCGGCGTACTTTGCTGGGGTCGAGCCAACTCGCCTGGACGTGGCCGACGATGCCGCCGGGGAAGTGCAGCGTAACGAAGACGACATCCTCCACGTCCGATTTCAGATACGTCGCGCCCTGCGTGCTGACCGAGAGGGGCATTTGCCCCAGCAGGAAAAGCAAGATGGAGATGTCGTGCGGCGCAATGCTCCACAAGGCGTTGATGTCGCTTTGCACGCGGCCCAGATTCACGCGGTTGGAGTAGATGTAAAATACCCGACCGATCTCTTTCGCATCGAGCAGCTCCTTGATTTTCAAAACGGCCGGATTATATTCGAAGACGTGGCCGACCATCAAAGTCCGTGTACGCTCTTCGGCCAGGTTGATAAGTTCCATCGCCTGCTGGCTGTCCATGGTGAGCGGCTTTTCAACAAAGACGTGCTTGCCGGCGAGCAGGGCAGCTTTTGCCAGGGCGTAGTGCGTGCGCACCGGTGTGGCCAGGGCGACCGCTTCGATGTGCGGGTCTTCTAACACCGCGGTGTAGTCGTTTGTCGTGCGCACCCCCGGATAGAGGGTTTCCATGCGCTGCAAAGTCCCGGAACGGAGATCGCAGCAGGTGTGCAATGCTGTTTCCGGCAGGTTATGGAAATTGCGGGCCAGGTTTGGCCCCCAATATCCACAGCCGGCCAAGACAATTTTGACGGGTGAGAAAGAATTCGGTTCAGGCATAGCGACTGGATTGTAGCACGTCCCTATGCCCTTGTCAAATGGTTGGGGAAGTGTTATACTGTCGCGGTTTCAGCGCAACACACGGTTGTTTGGGCGAGCGAGGAAGAAGGGAGCATCAAAGTTGTCCAGGGAAAATCGCGCATCTCTGTCCATTGGCCTGTTCGATTCGGGTGTGGGAGGATTATCCGTGATGCGTGCGGTCGCCGAGTTGTTGCCGGTTGCGGACATGATCTATGTGGCCGACAGCGCACACTGTCCCTATGGCCGGCGTTCTCCGGCCGAGATTCGGGCGTTTTCGGTGGAAATCACGCGGTTCCTGCTGGAGCAGGGTTCCTCTCTGGTTGTCGTGGCTTGCAACACAGCGTCGGCGGCGGCCCTGGCTCACCTGCGGGAGACCTTCCCCCAGGTGCCGTTCGTGGGGATGGTTCCCGCCGTGAAGCCGGCTGTTTCTGTCCATCCCCCGCGCGTGGTCGGCGTGTTGGCCACGCCGGTCACCGTGCAAGGCGCGCTGCTGTCCGACGTTGTGCAGCGGTTCGCGACGAACAGCCGGGTGATCACCCAGGTTTGTGCCGGCCTCGTCGAGCAGATCGAGGATGGCCGGATCACCACGCCCGATACGCGCGAACTTCTGCGTCGTTGTCTCGAACCGCTGCTCGAGGCGGGCATGGAGACGCTTGTGCTGGGTTGTACGCACTACCCTTTTGTCATCCCCTTGATTCGCGAACTGGCCGGGCCGAACGTGCAACTCGTTACCGCAGAAGAGGCCGTGGCCCAGCAAGCCCGCCGCGTGTTGTTTTCCCTGGAAGGCTTTCGGGAAGGAGGAGGCGCACCTTCGTATCGTTTCGTGACCACGGCCGACGCCGGTGAATTTGCACGCGTGAGAGATGTGTTGGTACCGGCGCTACGCGGACCGGTCCGGGAGGCTCGCTGGGGCGATGACGGGCAGCTTACGATTGCAGCAGACGAAGGACTTCCGCCTGGACATCCGGCTGATCGTTAAGATGGATGTGCGAGTACGGGGGGGGCGTGACGAGCGTACGGCCCATGAGTTCAGCCCGCTGTTCCGGCTCACCCAGAGTCAGTTCATAACGTCGCCGAAAGGGACGCTCGGTTGGGCGTATCCCCGGGATTGTGCTGGCGCTTTTCGCGGAAACGATTAAATCACCCATCGAAAACTCGGTGTTCAGATTCAATCCGGCCAGGCGGATGCGTAGCGCGGCCACCAGATCGCCATAGATGCAGGCGTAGCTCACGTCCGCGGGCAATTGATTCGGGAGATTCAAGTCGGACAGAAACGCGCTATCCGGCGCAAGCTGCTGTACGGCCACGCTGTTTGCCTGGATGGGCTGGCCGTTCCCACTGAGAACCTGTCCGGCCGCGCTGGCTTTCATGGCCCGCAATTTCACGTGGGTTCGTTCTACGTCATTGGCCAGGTCTACCGGTATGACGCCCCATTTGCTCAACTGAACCACCAGTCGCCAGATGAAGGAGCCGTGCAGATGGTTGTTGTAGAGCGCAACCCAATCAACCCCTAGATTGGGAGAACTGATCTGAATGAGCTTGCGCACTTTGCCGGTGTAGCGTGTGCCCCATGAATCTTCCTCTCGCTGGCCAAGATAGTAGCGGGCAATCAGTCCACCCATGCTGAAGGTCACCAGATCCACTTTTTCCGGGCCGCCTTGGGCCACACTCTCGCGGCTGAGACGATCAACCTGGAAGGGAAAGGCATCGTGGATGTTGGGATCATCGCACAAGCGATGCGCGATTTGGTGGATATCCCCCTGATAATTGTAATGCGTTTCGTCCCCTTCCTTGATGGAGCCATAATCAAAGACCCGTATCAAGTTGCGGTCGTAACCGCCCTGTTGCACCAGGCGGGAGATTATTCCGGTCTTTTCCCAATCTTCCGGGTAGCCGCCAAGGCCGTGAATCAGGATCAGTGGATGGTGTGCCATGGGGTTTACTCTGCTCCGTTCAAACGAGCAATGGAGACGATATGATCATTGTCTCGCATGTTCATGAGTCTTACGCCCTGGGTTACCCTGCCGATGCGGGAAATATTACGGACAGTGGTGCGCAGGACCATGCCGCTCGCCGAGATGAACATGATTTCGTCTTCTGGCTTGACCACGCGCGCATCCACGACCGGGCCGGTGATCGGCATCCCCTTCGCAGCCAACGTGCGGACGCCCATGCCGTAGCGGCTTTGCCGTCCGTATGCGCGCAGGGGGGTGCGTTTTCCGTAGCCGTTAAGCGTCACGACCAAAAGGTCTGCGTCGTCTTGCACCAGGTCTACGCCCGCAACGCAGTCCCCTTTGCGAAGGCGAATAGCGTTCACGCCGGCAGCGGACCTTCCCATGGCGCGCACATCCTTTTCGGAAAAGCGGATGGCCTGGCCATACTGCGTGACCATGATGATGTCTTGGTTGCCTGAACTAATTTTCGCCCACTGCAATTCATCATCGCTGTCGAGTGTGATGGCGATCAGCCCACTGGGCCGAACAGAGGCGAACTGGTCCAGGCTCACCCGCTTGATGCGCCCTTTACGGGTGGCCATGATCAGGTATGTTGCCGAGGAGAAGTCACGGACAGCAAGTGCCGCGGTCACAATTTCGGCCGGCGCCAGGTTTATGATGTTGATCAGCGGTATCCCTTTCGCTTGCCGGCTCGAATCGGGCACTTCATACGCTTTTTGCTGGTAGACTTTGCCCACGTTTGTAAAAAACAGCAGGTCATCGAGCGTCTGGGCAGCGAACAGGTGGCGGACGATGTCCTCTTCGCGGGTGCTCATGCCGGTGACTCCGCGACCGCCACGGCGCTGCTTGCGGAAGGTGTCTGTGGGTACCCGTTTGGCGTAGCCCCGCCGGGTGATGCTGATCAGCACAGGAACGTTCGGCACCAGGTCTTCGATGTCAATGTCGGCGTCTGCATCGGGCCGCAGTGTCGTGCGACGCTCATCGCCAAAGCGCTCCTTGATTTCGCGCAAATCGCCTTGGATCAGCGACAGGATCTTCTGCGGATGGGCGAGCAAGTCTTCAAGGAAAGCGATTCTTTCCTTGATGGCCTTATACTCATCTTCGATCTTTTGGCGCTCCAGCGCGGCCAACCGGCGTAGCTGCAGGTCCAGGATGGCGCGGGCCTGAATCTCACTCAACTTGAATTCGGCTTGCAGTCGCGTGAGCGCTTCGTCGGCTGTGGGGGACTGACGAATGGTCTGGATGACAGCGTCCAGATGATCGAGGGCGATCTTCAGGCCTTCCAGGATGTGGGCACGCCGTTGGGCCTTTGCCAACTCGAACCGTGTGCGGCGGGTGATGACTTCACGACGGTGCTCAACGTAGAGTTGCAGCAGCCGCTTGAGTGGCAAAACGCGCGGGACATTGTCCGTCAACGCCAACATATTCACACCGAATGTGCTTTGTAGCGCTGTGTATTTGTAAAGCTGGTTGAGCGTTTTGTGCGGCTGCGAACCGCGTTTCAATTCAATGACCAGGTGCATTCCCTGCCGATCCGACTCGTCGCGCAAGTCGGAGATATCTTTGATTCGTCCTTTGCGTACCAGGTTGGCGATCTTTTCTACGAGGGCTGCCTTGTTCACCTGGTAGGGAAGTTCGGTCACGACAATGCGGTGGCGGTTTCCCGGCATTTCTTCGATGCGTGCGCGCGCGCGAATGGTGATCAAGCCGCGACCCGTGGCGTAGGCAGAGCGAATGCCATCGCCGCCGAGGACGATACCGGCGGTGGGGAAGTCCGGGCCGGGAATCAGGGCAAGCAGCGTGTCGAGGGTTATGTCCTCCAATTGATCGTAGTGATCAATGAGGTAGATCAGTGCGTCGCAGACTTCGCCCAGGTTGTGGGGGGGGATGTTCG
>CAYWAK010000168.1:0-6457 GCA_964455755.1 uncultured Ardenticatenales bacterium
ACTTGTCATTGGCGTTTTCTATCTTAGCCACAGAATAACACGGATTTTCACGGAATCAGGCCAAGAAATCTGTGTAATCTGTGCCATCTGTGGTTAATGATTTTCGCCAGACTCCAGTATAATCGTCATGCGACATTTGCTAAAACCGGGCGCCCCGGCGATAATGCTGTTGCCGCTGCAAAGAGCCAGTGACTTGCTGTTATTCGCCGACTGCTATACAAGCCTTTCGCGTATTTTCGAGCTGCTGTAATCGAGAATGCTGACCACAATGGCAATGGCCCAAACAGCTACGCCGGCGTCATCATACCGCAGCAAGCGAATCCATTGCTGTAGCAAGAAGCCAATACCGCCGCCACCGACAAAGCCGATGATGGTGGACATACGTACGTTGATGTCCCAGCGATAAACGCTCCAGGCAATGTAGGGGGGAATGACTTGGGGCACTACAGCGTAGACGATTGTCTGGAAACGGTTGGCACCCGTCGCCGTGATCGCTTCGATGGGGCCGGTATCAATTCCTTCAATCGATTCTGAGAACACTTTCCCCAGGGCAGCAATCGAGTGGACGGCCAGAGCCATCGTGCCGGCGAAGGGACCCAGTCCAACCCAGACCACAAAAATGATGGCCCAAATGAGTGGTTCAATGGAACGGGTGATGTTCAGAATCGCCCGTGTGGTGTAATAAACGCCAAGTGACACGGGACTAAAACGCATCAAGTTCCGAGCGGCGAGGAAGCTGATGGGAAAGGCCACGATAATCCCAAAGGTGGTGGCCATCAAAGCCAGGAAGATCGTCTCCATAATCTTGGCTATGGTCAGTTCCAGAGTCTGGCTGGGCAACCAGGGACCCTCGGGCCAGTGAACGCGTACTTCGATGTGGTGAAGCTGAGGTCTATCGCGCATATCCTCGGGAACGGCCGTCGGGATTTCGAGTTCGACCTGGAATGCTCCTTGTGCGTCTGTGCGGAAACGAAGGTACTGCCCCCCCTGGCGCACGAAGAATTGCTGGCCGATAGGGTTTTCCCACCACACTTCGCCCGGCCAGTCGGGCCGGAATCCGGTGCCGGTAAGGGTGATACGTTCGCCAATGGCTGCACAATTGCTGGAGACGTGGATCTGTGGCTTGTCGTCGGGTTGTGGTTCGGCTGAAGGGGGCGTATCTGAACAGGGAACCTGCATGATATCGCGCCCGATTTGGGTGACTTCGAGATGGGTGACGGCGGCAGGGATCGGCCAGAGTATGTCCGTCACCAAGGGCTTGATATCCCCCACCCCCTCTACCAATTTCATGGGGGCAATTTCGGTCGTTTGCCAGGCAACTGCATAGACGAGGAAGGCAGCGATCAGGAAGGGAACAGCCAACCTTGTCTTTCCGCCCTGCGCACGGCGATAGGCGTCCCACGCGCCCAGGAGCCAGAAAGCAAGCAACACGAAGAGCAGCAATCTGGCATCTCTCCAAACCAAGAGACCGGCAACAACCACAACGGTTGTCAGGAAAGTTACACCGAGTCTGCGATCTCCCAAATAAGCCTGCCCCAAGCCTGGGACTAAAAAGGAGAGCAATCCTGCCAGCAGGGGACTCTTCTTCCGATTCACAGTGTTATTTCCTCACAATATCTCGACGCGCACAGCGTCTTCTCCGTAGATTTGCTTGAAACGATTTTCGTCAATTTCTGCCGGCACCCCCTCGAACACCAGCCGCCCGTCTTTGAGGGCGATAATGCGTGTGCCGTAGGCGCGAGCCAGACTCAGGAAGTGCAGACTGCACATGATGGTCACGCCATCCTGTTTGTTCAGGGCCTCCAGGTACTGTAAGACGGAATGAGAGGTAGAGGGGTCCAGGCTGGCCACCGGTTCGTCGGCGAGCATCAAGCGGGGTTCTTGCATCAGCGCCCGCGCAATCCCCACGCGCTGCTGTTGGCCGCCACTGAGGGTGTCTGCACGGTTGTTGGCCTTGTCGGCAATGCCCACCCGTTCCAGATTTTTCATCGCGCGCTGCACGTCTTCTCGCGAGAATTGTCCTATCATGCTGCGCCAACTGCTGACATAGCCCAGCCGGCCCGACAAGACATTGGTCAAGACAGAAGAGCGTTTCACCAGATTGAATTGCTGAAAGATCATGCCGATCTGACGACGGATGCGTCGCATCTCGTCCAGAGAAGCGGCGGTGATATCTGCGCCATCCCAGAGAATGCGCCCGGACGTTGGTTCCACCAGGCGATTGATACAGCGAAGCAGGGTAGACTTGCCCGATCCGCTCAGACCGATGATGACCAGGAACTCTCCATCCTGAACGGTAAAGCTCACGTCGTCCAGGGCGCGCGTGCCATCTTCATAGACTTTGGTGAGGTGTTCGATTCTTAGCACGAGAAATTGCCTTACGGATCCGGTTATGAAAATCAGCGTACTGCGTGGTGCGTTTCACGTCTTCACGTTTCACGCTCGACGCACCACGAATTTCGTTCTTTCAAAGGATGCGACGTGCCCTGGTAAGGCACGTCGCACCGGAACTACGTCATCTTCGAAATGCGCTACTCTTTCGGCTTGGACAGGTCTGCCACATTCACGCCGGCAGCATCCAATGTCTGGCGGAATGGATCGTAGAATGTATCGTCTTTGTCAATCAGGCCCTCAATTTCATAGACCGTCTTGAGAGCGGCTTTGCCTTCGTCGGTGCCTGCGATCTCCAACAGGGCGCTCTTGATCTTGTCACGCATTTCCGGCGGCAGGCTCTTAGAAACGCTGACCGTATCGTTGGGAATCTCAGGAGATTCAGCGATGACCGCAATCTTGTCCTTTACGTCGGGAAAGTCTTTCTCGATCGTGCCGCGCGCGTCCACGTAGGTAGCTCCACCGTCGCAATCACCTTTGTAAACGGCCAGAACTACATTGTTATGCGACCCTGCTTCCGTAGTTTGTTTGAAGTCCTTGTCCGGGTCAATGCCGGCAGCCTGGAACATCACCCGAGGGATGACATAACCGGACGTCGAAGCGGGGTCCACCCAGCAGAAAGTCTTGCCTTTGAGGTCTTTCAACGTCTTGATGCCACTGTCGGCCTGAACGATAATCTGGCCTTTGTAGTAGGGCGTGCCAAAGCGCACAGTGACCAGAATCACGTCCACGCCATATTTCTCGTGGGCCAAGATATAGCCAAACGTGTTCAGCCAGCCGATTTGGGCCTTGCCGGTGCCCATCGCTTCAATGACCGCTGAAAAGCTGGTGGCCACATTGGCCTTGACCGCCAGGCCTGTCTTATCGGACAAGAGTTTGGCGATTTCGTCACCACCGGAGATGATCTCCTGCGTGTCGCCCGACGGAACGAAGGACATGACGATCGGGTTGTCCGCCGTACCCAATGCGGGCTTGCTCGGGGCGCATCCAATAATCAGGACAGAGAGCATCGCCACAGCAAGTCCTAACAGAACAATCTTCTTCATCTTTCTTTTCCTCCTTGAAAATAGCGTTCTCTTGAACATCTCTCCCGTGTGCTGATCGGACACGTATCGGGCCGGGGGAGCCTATGTTCTACGGTACAGTCCCACGCACAACCTGGTTCGTTCGATGCGCTTCACCTCCTCACGATGAACATTGGGATTTTGCGTTTTGAAACCTGCGCAAGGACACAGCTTCGGTTACTGCAATTTAATGCCCAGCAATTGCACAGCCTGGCGCACGGGATCGAAGAAAGCGTCACCCCCCGGCGCTTCGGTCAGCCCCTCGATGGAGTAGAGGTTCTTCAGAGCGTCCTTGCCCTCGTCCGTTCCGGCGATGTCGAGCAGGGCTTTTCTGATCTGGTCCTGCATCTCGGCCGGCAAGTCTTTGGCGAACGTAACCGTATCATTCGGAATCTTGTCCGTTTCGGCGAGGACGCTCACTTTGTCACGCACGTCGGGGTAGTCCTTTTCCACGGCGCCCCGGGCATCTACGTAGGTCGCGCCGGCGTCGCAATCGCCATTGTAAACCGCCAGCACCACGTTGTTGTTCGAGCCGGCTTCAGCGGTGTGGGTGAACATATTCTCCACATCGTATCCCTTGCTGATCAGCATGGCCTTGGGGAAGATATAGCCCGCCGGAGAAGCCACATCTACCCAGCACATCGTCTTGCCTTTCAGATCATCCAACGTCTTGATGCCACTATCGGCGCCGACGATGATCTGGCCTTTGTAGAAGAAAGCGCCAAAGCGTATGGTAATCAAGCCGATATCCGCGCCGTACTTCTCGTGGGCTTGCACGTAACCGAAGGGGGGCAGCCAGCCGATGTGGGCCTTGCCTGCGCCCATGGCCTCGACGACAGCGGTGTAGCTGGTCGCCACGTCACTTTGTATGGTGAGGCCCGTCTTTTCGGAGAGGAGCTTTGCCAGGGTCTCCCCACTGACGGTGATGGCTTGTGTATCCCCGGAGGGAACGAAGGACATGATGAGAGGATTGTCTTTGGTACCTAATGCTGCTTTGCCTGAACTACAGCCGACCAAGGTAAGTGCTAAAACCAGTCCTGCAAGTGTCGCTAAGAGCATCCACCGTTTCATACTGATCATCTCCTCCTTTGGATATTGTATGTCCTCATGCAAATCACTATACAAAAAATCTGGTTGCTACTCAGCCCGCCAAGTCGCGTGCCGCACTTGCGTAGCAAGCAAATTCTCTACCTCAATGATACACGATTTTTGCGGAGAAATCAAGGGGGGTCATAAATCCCTGCGACCCAACGCCTGCGGATAAAAACGCCGTCCGGCACGGCGCAGCCCGCCACCGAACCCCGCAACATCTTTCCAAGAGATTTGCAGGCTGTGGAACAGGGTCAACAAACCTACGTATCCAAATCCACACACGTATAGGAGCAAGAACGGCACGGCAAACAAGTTGCCCCTGTGTACGGCAATCGCGATTCCACTCCCCGCATAAAAACTCAGGGCCAGTTCGGCCAGTACGGTTGGCGTGATTGCAGAAAGGACGTACTCTTTTCCTGCCCAGCGGTCGCGGCGATCTTCCAGGCCAAATTTCGGCGTACGCCGGAACTGATTGGGATATCTCGCCAAGGCTTCGTACACCGCAACACAGTTACTCACGGCCACGCCCGTTCCCAGCAGCATCAACATGGGCAACACGCGGAATCGGTCTTTCCAATCGGCATAGAGCGCACGCTGGGAAGCGGCATAGAGAATCGGCGGCCCCAGACTGGCCAGACTCAGGTAGGCCAGCGGCAAATGAACGGACCAGTTCCAAAACATCAAGGGGATGGACGTTAGCAGCAACAGAATCATGAGGGGGTGCACGAGATAGCCGGTCAAGTGCAGAATGCCTTCGATTCGCTTGAAGAGCGGCTCTCTGGATTCCAACACCTCCGCGTGTAAAAGGCGCGCGCATTGTATGGAACCTTTGGCCCACCGAAACTGTTGCCGCTTGAAGGCCGTGATTTGCGCGGGGATTTCGGCAGGCGCGTCAACGTCTGGCAGATACAGGGCTTGCCAGCCGGCCAATTGCGCCCGATAGCTTACGTCCAGGTCTTCGCAAACGGTGTCGCCACGCCAGCCGCCGGCGTCTTCGATACAAGTACGTCGCCAAAGGCCGGCCGTGCCATTGAAGTTCATGAACAGGCCGGAGCAGTGTCGCGCAGCCTGTTCGACGACGAAGTGGCCGTCCAGGGCCAGGGCCTGCGCGCGCGTGATCGCCGAGTAATCGCGATTGAGGTGGCTCCACCGGGTCTGCACAAACCCCAGCTTCGGTTGGGCGACAAAGTGGGGTACGGTGCGGCGCAAGAAGTCGGGGGCCGGCGCGAAGTCGGCATCGAATATGGCAATGATCTCTCCCCGCGCGTCGGCCAGACCGGCCTGCAAGGCGCCGGCCTTGAAATCGTGCCGTTCCCGGCGATGCCGCAGGGAAATATCAACACCTCGCGCGCGATGCCAGGCGACCCGTAGCGCTGCGCGTGCCGTGGTCTCGTCACCAGAATCGTCCAGAATCTGGATTTGCAACCGGTCGCGAGGGTAGTCAAGGGCAGCGACAGCGTCAATCACCCGATCGATTACATACCGTTCGTTGTAGGTCGGCACCTGCACGGTTACATGAGGCCAATCGACAATTTCGGGCAGGGTCATGCGTTCTCCTCGTCGTCGAAGATAATAGAGAAAGGTAAGGATGAGTTCGTTGATTCCGTAGATCGCCAACAATACTGCAGCGAATATGTAAGAGACATAGATTAGCAGCAACAAATACCCTCCCCCTTGACTGATTGACGTAAAGTATATCACAAGTTGCGCCGGGTGACAAACTCAGCCTGGGATGGCGGGGGCCGCAGGGTATAACGCAAAACTGTGGGGAGTGAGGACGAGGCATTCTCCTCCACGCAAGGTCTCCCGTTGTTGTGGGGCAGGCCAAAGGGGCTTGTCCCTCTCCGTAGGCTGCGCAGGGATGCCTTGCCCCTACTTTTGCGTTATACCCGAGTGTCCATCAACAGTTG
>CAYWAK010000169.1:0-6438 GCA_964455755.1 uncultured Ardenticatenales bacterium
TGTTATCCGAACCGGCCGGTGATGTAATCTTCTGTGCGCTTGTCGGCAGGGTTGGTGAAGATGCGATCCGTCGGGCCATATTCGACCAGCGCGCCGGCCCGATCCTCGCCCATCATCAGGAATGCCGTGTAATCCGAAACGCGAGCGGCTTGCTGCATGTTATGCGTGACGATGACGATGGTTATGTCTTCGGCCAATTCCTTCATCAGCTCCTCGATCTTGAACGTGGCCACAGGGTCCAGGGCGGAGCAGGGTTCATCCATCAAGAGGACATCCGGTTTGACGGCCAGGGCGCGGGCGATGCAAAGCCGTTGTTGCTGCCCACCCGAAAGGGATGCCCCCGAAACGTGCAATTTGTCCTTCACCTGCTCCCACAACGCTGCGCGCCGCAACGCCTCCTCGATGCGTTCTTCCATGCCGGTGGGGCGTCTCCAGCGGTTGAGCCGTACCCCCGCCACCACGTTTTCGGCGACGGACATCGTTGGGAAGGGGTTAGGTCGTTGGAAAACCATGCCCACTTGCCGGCGAAGCTGCACGGGGTCTGTGGCGGCAGCGAAGATGTCGCGCCCGCCGAGCAGCACACGTCCCCGCATCCACGCCCCGCGCACCTCCTCGTGCAACCGGTTCAGACAGCGCACGAGGGTGGACTTTCCTGAACCGGAAGGCCCGATGATTGCCGTGATTTTGTTCGGCCGGATCTGAAGGTCAACTTTGCGAACGGCCGTGAAGTCTGCAAACCCGGCGGTCAGTTCTTCGACTTGCATCGCTCTTGATTCTTTTGAATTCTTCATTCTCATGCTCCTGCGTTACGCCATGCCCTGCGCCCAATCAGGTTGGCGATGAGCACCAGACCGATCAGGACGAGCGCCGTTCCCCACGCCTTGGACTGCCAGTCATCGTATGGCGAAATGGCGTAGGTGAACAGCGTCAGGGGCAGGGTGGCAATCGGCTTGTTGACATTCGTACTCCAGTAGGGGTTGCCGAAGGCGGTGAAAAGGAGCGGCGCGGTCTCTCCGGCGATTCGCCCAATGGCCAGCATGATGCCGGTCATCACGCCGCCCGCCGCCGACGGCAACACTACGCTCACGATGGACCGCCATCGCGGAACACCCAACGCCAGGGCTCCTTCGCGCAACGTGTTGGGCACCATGCGCAACATTTCCTCCGTCGTACGCACGATAGCCGGCAACATCATCATGCCCAGGGCAAAGCCTCCCGAAAGGGCCGAAAAGTGTCCCTGCCGGGCGACGATGATGGTGTAGGCGAAGATACCCATCACGATGGAGGGCACGCCGGCCAGGACATCCGTCAGGTAGCGCACCAGATCACCGAACCGGTTGTCGCCGAACTCGCTCAGGTAAATGCCCGTGCCCAGCCCGACGGGCACGGCGAACAGCGTGGCCAGGCCGACAACGATCAGGCTGCCGACAATTGCGTTGGCCACTCCGCCGCCGGGCACGCCGACCGGCGTCGGCAGCCGGAGGAAGTAATCGGCGTTCAGCGCCGAAAACCCGTTGATCAGCACGAAGGCCAGCACGGCGATTAGGGCCAGGGCGGCCAGGGTTGCGCTGAGAGCGGTAGCCCCCACCATGATCACATTCGTGATCTTTCGCCAGCGGTAACGATTCATGGTCATTTTCGTCCTTTGTCCATTGCTTCGGTCACGATTTGCGACTCACACGCCACACGAGCAGACGAGCCAGTCCGTTCAAAATGAGGGTCACGACAAAGAGGATCAGCCCCAGCTCGATGATCACCGAGACGTACATATCGGTGGTGGCTTCGGTAAACTCGTTGGCGATCTGGCTGGCCAGGGTATAGGATGGGTTGAACAGGCAGGCCGTAATCTCCGGGCGGTTACCGATGAGCATGGTCACGGCCATCGTCTCGCCGACGGCCCGGCCGAGCGCCAACATCATCCCTCCCACGATTCCGGAGCGAGCATAGGGCACGACCGCCTTCCAGACCATCTCCCAGCGCGTAGCGCCGAGGGCGAGCATGGCTTCGCGCTGGTGATCCGGTACGGCGCGCAGCATGTCCCGCGCCACGGCGGTGACGTACGGCAGAATCATCAGCGCGAGGATGGCCACGGCGGCCAACATGCCCAACCCCAACGGCGTACATCCGACCAGCGGCAGGAAGCCGAGCGTGTTGTGCAGCGTCGTCTCAATTGGACTGCGCAATACCGGCACCAGGACATACAGTCCCCACAGCCCGAAGACCACGCTCGGAATGGTGGCCAGCAATTCGATGAGGAACGAAAGGGGCCCGTCCAGCCAGGGCGGCGCGAACTCCGCCAGGTAGATGGCGGCCAGCAACCCGACCGGCCCGGCAATGGCCAGGGCCAGTAGCGAGGAGAGCACCGTGCCGTAAATGGCGGGCAACGCACCAAACTGGCCGGATACCGGATTCCAGGTTTGGCCGACGAGGAAGCCCAACCCAAATCGTGAAATCGCCGGCAGCGCACCGAGAAACAGTTCGTACAACAGCAAAGCAATCAGGGCCAGAACCGTGGCTGCCATCAGCCAGGTACAGCCCTGAAAGAAACGGTCTCCCCGGTTGCGCTGGGGTCGCGTACGTTGGCGGATCATTTCCCGGTGACCGGTTTGCCGCCTTCGCAAGTCAGTGTTTGGAGCCGCTGCGACACCTTTTGCTCCACACTGGAACCGAGCGGTGCGTAGAGCAATTCGGTGGCCGTCTGATCGCCCTGGGTGATGGCCCACTCGATGAACGAGACCAGCTTTTGAGCCTTCGCACAGTCCGGCATGTCCTTATAAAGGAGCAAGAAGGTGTAGCCGGCGATGGGGTACGATTCTTTGCCCGGAGCATTCACCAGCAATTGCCCCATGTCCTCGGGCATTTCATTGCCGAAGGCGTCGGACGCGGCGGTGATGCTGGCCAGAGACGGCTCGACGAATGCGCCGGCGCTGTTCTGCACGGAGGCGTAGGCCATCTTGTTCTGTGCGGCGTAGGCCAGTTCCACGTAGCCCAGGCTGCCCGGTTGTTGGCGGATCACGCCGGAAACGCCTTCGTTGCCTTTGCCTCCGATACCGACCGGCCATTCAACCGATGTGCCAAACCCGACTTGCTGCTTCCAAGCCTCGCTGGCCTGGCTCAAATAGTTCGTGAAGAGGAAGGTCGTGCCGGAGCCATCGGAGCGGTGGGCGACGATGATGTTTTGGTCCGGCAACAGGATGTCCGGGTTAAGTTGCGCCAGCCGGGTGTCGTTCCACTGCGTGATCTTGCCCAGAAAGATGTCGGCGATAACGTCAGGTGACAGTTTCAGACCGCTGGGGATCGGCTTGCCGCCGGCGTCTTGCACGTTGTAGGCGATGACGTCGGCACCGGCCACTGTGGGGAACATCAGCAGGTCGGGCGCGGCGGCACGCTGCTCCTTGTTGAGGATGGCGTCCGATGCGCCGAAGTCAACCGTCTTCGCCGTGACCTGGCGAATGCCTCCGCCGGAGCCGATGGATTGGTAATTGAAGCGCACGGATGGGTCGGCCGAGCCGTAGTCGTAGAACCAGCGTGAGTACAGCGGGAAGGGGAAGGTCGCGCCCGCGCCGGTGATCTGGACGGTCTCCGCGTTTGTCGCCGGGGCTTGCGCCGGTCGGCTGACCGGTTTGGCTCCGCCGCCACAGGCCGCCAGGAACAGGGCGGTCAAGAGCAGGGTTGCAAAAGATAGGTAACGCATGTAGGTAACTCCTTTCAAATAGTTCGCTATCACTTCTCAAGGTAAGGCCACGATTGTAGACCGTTCTACATCAGGCCGTCACCATCAAGGAGTATACCATACGCGCATTAACGGCAAGGCAACGTCATGTTAACATCTTGTTACCGTGTTATGAAGATAGCTAACCTATCCCCGTGTCGGTGGGAGAAGGGGTCGGGGGATGCGAAGGGTCAGAACAGGCTCCACGTAAATTTCATCCTTGGCGGTGCGCAGCCGCTGTCGGACACTGGTTACTCTTTCACCACAGGCAAGGAGAAGTAAAACGTACTGCCGCGTCCTTCAACGCTCTCTGCCCAGATGCGGCCGCCGTGGGCCTGGACGATGTGTTTGGCGATGGAGAGACCCAGGCCGGTGCCTCCTCCGCTACGCGAACGGTCGGCGCGGTAGAAGCGCTCGAAGATACGCGGAAGGTCGTCCGCCGGGATGCCGACGCCGCTGTCGCGCACAGCGACGATCAACTCGTCGCCGGCCTGTTCCGCCGACACCGTTACCTGTCCTCCCTGCGCGGTAAACTTAATCGCGTTATGGACCAGGTTGGTGACCACTTGGTGGACTCGTTCGGCGTCGGCCAGCGCCGCGGCCAGATTCTCGAGGGGGCCCAGCGCAAGTTGCACGGCTGCTCGTTCCGCCTGGGCCTGCAAGCGCGCAATCGGGGGGCGAAGGATTTCGGCGACCGGCGTGGGAGTCAGATGCAGCGGCACCTGTCCCGACTCGATACGCGTCAACTCCACCAGTTCCTGTACCATCTGGGTCAGCGCGTCCACTTCCGTCTCGATGCGATCGAGGAAGCGTTGTGCAGCCGGTGGGTCGTCCAGCGCACCGTCACGCAGTGTGTCCACCAGCGCCTTGAGTGAGGCCAGAGGGGTGCGCAGCTCGTGAGAGATATTGCTGAGGAAATCGCGGCGCACAACCTCCAGCCGGCGGATCTGGGTGAGGTCTTGCAGGATAACCAGATAACCGCTGCTCTCCGTTTGCGGCAGGGGACTGATTACGACACGGAGATGACGATTTGGCCAATCCTTCTGCACTTCCGCGACCTGTTCGTGTCCTTCTTTGCGGCATGATTGCCAGAGCGAGATGATACGATGGTGTCGCACGACCGCCGCGAACGACTGGCCTTGCGCCTCCTGCCCGGACAGGCCAAACATGCGTGCAGCGGCCGGATTGATGAGACGCACAATGCCGGCCGGCCCGGTGATGAGCACGCCATCGGCCATGTTGTCGAGCACCGCCGCGAGGCGGCTCTGTTCCTGAGCCAGCGAGGTTACATCGTGGCGAATCTGATCAGCCATTCGTTTGAAGGCGTCGGTCAACTGGCCCACCTCGTCGTGGCCGGCGGGGAGCAGGTGAGTGTCCAGGTTTCCGGCAGCCATCCGCTCGGCAACGGCAGTCAGCTCGCGGACCGGCCGGGTCGTGCGGTCGGCGATGATCCAGGCCAGGAGCATGGCCAGCAAGGTGGCAACAACTGTGATGGTGAAGATGGTCCGTTGCAGGTACGCGACATTCGCCTCGATTTGTTGCAGGGGAAGGGCAATGCGTACGATTCCAACAAGTGTGCCAGCATTCATCACCGGCACGGCAGCGTACATCATGTTGTAACGCACCGTATGGCTGTAGCGCACGCTGCTTCCCGCCCCCTCCGCCAGGGCCTGCTGCACCTCCGGGCGCGAAAGGTGGTTGTCCATCGCGGCGCGGTTCTCGTGCGATTCGCCGAGCACGGTGCCGTCCGGGGCGATGATGGTGACGCGAGCGTCCAGCAGGTTGGCCCACCTTTTGGCCAGCGTGTCGAACAGGTCGGGCGACGGTTGCCGGACGAGCAGAGGGGCCAGATCATCGCCGGCGAGGCGCGCTTCGGCGGTCAATTGGCTGCGCAGATCGGCGAGGTGCGCCTCACGTACGAAGTTGGAAAGGTAGGCCGTGAGTCCGCTCATCGCCAGCAGAATGAGGACGATGTAGGGCAAGGCGATACGCCAACGGATGCTGCGGAACACCGGTCAGCCTTCGAAACGATAGCCTGCGCCACGGACGGTGACGATGTGCGTGGGGCGTTTTGGGTCTGGCTCGATTTTCTCGCGCAGCCAGCGGATGTGCACGTCCACCGTGCGCGTGCCGCCGGTGTAATCCCAGCCCCATACCCGTTCAAGGATCAGGTCGCGGGAAAGCGTCATGCCCCGGTTGCGAGCCAGGAAGACCAACAGGTCGTACGCTTTCGGCTTGAGGGCAAGTGGTTGGCCGTTCCGCAAGGCTTCGTGCCGGCTCAAGTCTATGGTGAGGTTTCCGAAGGTAAGTTGCTCGGTTTGTGGCGGCTGTTCGGCAGTCATTTCCTCGCGGATCAGGCGGACGCGGCGCAGCAAGGCTTTCACGCGGGCCATCAGTTCTCTCATGCTGAAGGGCTTGGTCAGGTAGTCGTCTGCGCCGACTTCCAGGCCGACGACGCGGTCGATCTCGTCGTCGCGGGCGGTGAGCATGAGGATGGGCGCACTCATCTCCTGGCGCAGGATGCGGCAAACGTCAAAACCATCCAGGCCGGGCAGCATAACATCCAGAACAATGACATCGGGATGTGCGCGGCGCGCCATTTGCAACGCAGCCGGCCCATCAGCGGCGGTGTACACGTCGTATCCCTGCCGGCGAAGGTTGTATTCCAGCGTTTCGAGAAGTGTTGGCTCGTCATCCACAACGAGCACTTTTTCTTTCATAATCAT
>CAYWAK010000170.1:0-6418 GCA_964455755.1 uncultured Ardenticatenales bacterium
AGCAGCCTGGAAAGGCTACTCCACGTGTGGCTTTTGCTCCAATGCGAAAAACAGACCTCCCCGACAGCCTGCTAGTGTTCCATGCTTACCGTAGCCATGCTCATGAAGGCCAGGGTCAGAATAGCAAAAATGAACGCTTGAATGAAGCCGACAAATACTTCCAATCCCAGGAAAGGCAATGGAAGGAGTGTTGCCAGAAACGACGGCATGACCAGCAAGAGTACTTCGCCGGCGAAGATGTTGCCAAAGAGACGAAAAGAGAACGAGATGATTTTGGCAAACTCGCTGATCAGTTCTACAAAGCCTAAAAAGAGGTCCAGGAAGGCGAAGGCTAACGCACCCCCTGCGCTCCCCTCTTCTTTTCCTTGCACTACTTTCCAGAAATGGACAAACCCTTTCACGTTGATGAACTTCCCAAGGTAGCCCAGCTTTTGCGCACGAAGGCCTACCACTTGCGTCACCACCACAGAGATCAACGCCAACGCAATTGTTACGTTCAGGTCCGTGCTGGGCGAACGAAACAGCGGAATGAAACCTTCGGTATGCTTATATCCAAAAGCGGCGAATATGGGGGTAAGCAAGTCCAGCCAATTGGAAATGATTAAGAAAAGAAAGATCGTAGATATCAGCGGGAAGAACGTGGGAGCGTACTTTTCGCCAGCCACCTCCTCAACCAGGTTATATACGGTCTCGATGACCATCTCCATGAAGTTCTGGATACCCTCCGGCACAACCTTTATGCTCCGAGTCGTAAAAAAGGCCACGACAATGAGTAGTATCATCGCGACCCACGTTGTAAGCAAGCTGTTTGTGATGGGGAGAATACCGAAGAGAGTCAATCCAGGGAGTTCCTCTGCGCCCACCTTTATGGTAGGAAGCTGATACGGAAACATCAAGGCTATACCCACAGAGGCAGCTATGATCACGAGGATGACAATGTTACGGGTTGCTTTGCTCACGAGTCCTCCTCCTCGTTTTGATTATGAGGCGCATATTGCACATACGTTTCCATGACAGTGCGGTAGACTGTCAGAACCGAAATGATCGTACCGCTTATCAAACCAATCAACGTGAAAATGGGCAGCGTGTGAAACTGCTCGTCTAACCACAGACCCAACACGACTGGTAGCACGGTCGATGTGACCACTATCGCACCCAATCGGATGATGAGAGCCACCGGGCCGACAATATCGCGCATCCCCATTTCTCCTTTGTGACGACCGCCACAGATTATACACAATATCGCGAATTTTGGCAAATCGCCAAGGCCCAACGAAACGACGCGAAATTGCACAAGGCCACACTTCGTGCTACAATATGGTGCAGGGGTGTACGGTGGTTGGACAGGGCCAGTCAAGTCAAAATCACCAGTCGTGTCCCACACCTCTTTTACAATCCGAACCATTTCACTCAACAAGACTGGCCTTTGCAAAAAGGAGAACATCTCATGTGGTGGAGCAACAAAATCGTACGTGTTATTCGATGCCGCAATGAGCAGCGGCCGGGAACGTTGGGGTCGCTTCTCACCGCGATCGGCGCAGTGGGCGGGCTTGCGGGTGAGATCCAAGTAATCCGCGTGGGTCGCGAAACCATAGTACGCGACGTATCAATATTCGCGGATGATTTTTCCCACCTGAATATTGTCTTGGAAGCTATCCACCACACGCCTGGTGTTGAGCTTCTGGAAGTTCGCGACGAAGTCCTGGAAATGCACCGAGGGGGCAAGATTGCCGTGCGCAGCCGGTACTCCGTAGAAACACCAACCGATCTGCGCAAGGTCTATACCCCCGGCGTGGCCGAAGTGTCGCTGCGCATCAAGGATAAGCCCGAGGATGCCCGCCTCTACACAGCGATACCCCACTTGGTGGCCATCGTCACAGATGGCACCGCCGTGCTTGGCCTCGGGGACATCGGCCCGCAGGCCGCAATGCCGGTCATGGAGGGAAAGGCAACCCTCATGGAAACGTTTGTAGGCCTGTCCGGCATGCCCATCCTCCTAAACACCCGCGACGTGGACGAAATCGTGGATACCGTTGCCAGAATCGCCCCGACATTTGGAGCTATCCAACTGGAGGACATCTCTGCCCCCCGTTGCTTCGAGATCGAAGAGCGGCTGATCGCACTACTGGATATGCCGGTGGTTCATGACGATCAACACGGAACCGCGGTCGTCGTGGCCGCCGCCCTTCTGAACGCCATTTGTCTGGCCAAAATGGAAATAGAGAGCGCCACCATCGGACAGATCGGCCTGGGCGCTGCCGGATACTCCATCGCCAAAATGCTCAAGAATTTGTCCGGACGCCCCGTCCTGGGTGCAGACCTCTCCGAAGAGGCCCTGCGCCACCATGAAGCGGCCGGAGGAATCCGCTCCACGCTCGAAGAGGTCATGGCCAAAGCAGACATCGTGGTAGCTACAACCGGCGTACCCGGCTTGATCAAGCCCGAAATGATCCACGCCGGCCAGGTGGTGCTGGCCCTCTCCAACCCCGTACCGGAAATCGAGCCGGAACTGGCCATGGAAGCCGGCGCGGCATTCGCCGCCGACGGCAAATCTGTGAACAACGTGCTGGGGTTTCCGGGCATTCTGCGGGGCACAATGGATGCCAATGTCCCCTACATAAGCGAAGGCATGTACCTGGCCGCCGCCAAGACCATCGCCAGCCTCACACGCGCCGGAGAACTGGTGCCTAACCCCCTCAACCGGGAGGTTCACTGGGAGGTAGCCCGCGCAGTTGCCCAAGCCGCCTTGGATGAAGGTCTGGCCCGTGCCGACCTTTCCGGATACTTCGACAACTTGTAAGGAGTTGCCCCCATGCCGGGCCACCTGGACCCCATCTTAGCCCATCGCTCCGCCCAACTTCACGACTCACTGGAACTGCCCGAAGCTTTCGCAAAACTGGTTCGCGCGACCAAAGGCATCCTGCCCCTTGATCAGGCGGCTGTGATCCTGTGGGATCGGCCGGCTGCCTCCTGCTGGGTTGCCGATCTCGCGATGCCGGACATGGAAATGCGCCCGCTGGCCGGGCAGCCGGCAACGGCCGGACAACAGCAGCGACGAGCCGCAGACCAGGGTTGGCCCCGCTGGACACATCACTACATTGAACCGGGAGCCTTTGACGGGGAGGCCTTCTTTGCATCACAACCTTCTCTCTCGCGCCTTTGCAGCGATTTGCAAAACGCGGATCAGCGTATCGGCCTCCTCTACGTTGGCTCGTCGCAAGCACATCTCTACGGAGAGAATGAGGCCAAGGTCCTGCAAGAATGGGCCAATCTGGTCTCCCCTGCTATCGCCAATATCTGGAAACACGAACTGCTCCGCCGCAAAATTGAAAAATTCTCCACGTTGATTGAGTTGCAGCACAGCCTGGTCTCCACAATGGGGGAAGAAGATATTCCTTCACTTGTAGCCAGAAAGGTGGCAACAGTAATGGAAGTGGGGGCCAGCGTCGTCTGCCTGCTGGATAACGAGACCAACCGTTTGGAGCTTTTGGCTTCACACGTTAATCCCTATGGAGAGGCAATCCGCATTCCGGCCCTGGTGGAACATCTGTCACAGCCGGCCTTGGTCCCGCTGGTAGAAGAAGTGTTTCGCTCTGACCACGCTGCGGTCTTTGCTGCGGTTCGCAACTATGCCGCAGGTCAGAGCCGCGAGCTGTTGGCAAAGTGCGGATGCGAGACCCTGATAGCCCTCCCTTTGCAAGGCAAGCGCCACCCACTTGGGCTTCTACTCCTCGCGGATCGCCGGGGTCGGGAATTCTCCCCCGATGACCAGGAACTTGTCCAGGCCATCGCCCGCCAGCTTGCCACCATGCTGGAACGTCAACAGTTGCTTTCGGAAACGACCTATCTCCAGGAGTTCACCAAACGAACCTTCGAAGCGGTTCGCGACATCATTTATGCACATGACCTGCGGGGCAACCTTACACTCGTCAACCGGCGCGCCGTAGAGTTGACCGGATACACGCGCGAAGAATTGCTGAAGATGAATATCCAGGAGCTGGTCGTCCCCGAAAACCGTGAGCAGATCTTGTCGCTGGTGAGCCAGCCAAATGCCCAAGAGATCGAACCTTACGACGTTTCCATCCTGACCAAGGCGGGCATCGAAGTTCCCGTCCAGGTCAACGCAAGCCCGCTTTACGAAGGCACGCGGGTGGTCGGGGTAGCCGGCGTGCTCCGTGACCAGCGCGAACAGAAACGTTGGCAAGAGCAATTGGTACGCAACGAACGACTGCGCGCCCTGGGACAGATGGCCGGCAGCATCGCCCACGATTTCAACAACCTCCTGGCCGTGGTCATGGGGCGTGTGCAATTGGCACTTCGGGAAGCAGAGGGGGAAACTGAGCTAATCACAGACCTGGAAGCGATTCTAGAAGCGGCGCAAGAGGGCGCGCAAATCGTCCGTCGCATCCAAAACTTCACGCGGAAACGGACAGACCGCATCACCGAACCGGTCGATGTCAATGCGCTGATACGTGAAGTAGTCGAACTCACAAAACAAACCTTGTCCAACCGCGACACCTCGGAGCAAATCGAGATCACCACGCAGCTACAAACCATCCCGCCGGTTGCCGTCTCAGAATCCGAGTTGCGTGAAACGCTGCTTCATCTCATCCGCAACGCCATCGAGGCGCTGCCCGAGGGCGGCCACATCACATTCGGGACAGAACAGGATGGCGGGCAAGTAGTCCTTGTGATTGCAGATGACGGCGTCGGTATTCCGCGCAACATTCTGCCACACGTGTTCGAACCTTTCTACACCACCAAAGGACCACAATACAACGGTCTCGGTCTCAGCTCCGCCTACGGCACGATCACCCGCTACGGCGGCGAAATTGACGTCGAAAGTGTGGAAGATGAGCGGACAATTGTGCGAATCCGCTTGCCAATTGTTTCCATTCCCAAAACCACACCGGAGCGGCAACCACACACAACCCGGCAACGCCCGGTTCAAAAGCTAAGGATTTTGGTTATCGAGGACGAGACTCCTGTGCGCAACCTGGTCGCCAAGATGCTGCGCAGTGATGGCCACCATGTGGTGACAAAGGCAGACGGCACGTCCGGCCTGGAAGCGTTCTCCGGCCAACCCTTTGACATCGTATTTACGGACCTGGGCATGCCCGGAATCTCCGGCTG
Source organism: uncultured Ardenticatenales bacterium (assembly GCA_964455755.1). Taxonomy (GTDB): domain Bacteria; phylum Chloroflexota; class Anaerolineae; order Ardenticatenales; family JAADHH01; genus JAADHH01. The sequence continues at coordinate 5,134 of CAYWAK010000170.1, forward strand.
GGAAGTGGCTCAACGTATCCGCGCGCAGGACGATGCCGTCCCCATCGTCTTGGTCACCGGCTGGGGCAGCGAGGTCGAAGAAAGCAGGTTGGCCGAGACCGGGGTCACGCGCGTGATCACCAAGCCGTTTCGGCTGGAGGAAATGCAGGCCTGCCTGAACGCAGTCCTGCCCAAGGAATAGCCCCACAAAGAGACCGGGCTTCACCCCTCTGAGGCTTGCAGCGCCTCCTTCAAACGAGCGATAGGCTCCACCGGCGTGGGATCCACCTCGTTCAACATGGCCAGGTAGAAGCTAACATAGTCGCCCAAATGAATCGCACTTAGCATTTGGGCCAGGTGGCTATCGCCGACTGCATCCGTTTTCTCCCACGAAACGCCGGCATCCGACAACAACATGCCCGTAATCTCCAACCGTCGCTGCACGGCACGATGGTAATCCGGCGAAGCCAACATCACCACGTGCGTTTGAGCCGCGACGGATGCCGGCAAGTCATACCCCACCACAGCGTTGTGGTTCAGCTCCGGGAACTCTTCCCAGAAGGCCCACCCCTTGCTGTTCTCATTGATCTGCGTCTTCCAACGCCGGGCGACTGCCGCCAAGTGTCCCGCCCCATACACGACAGCAAGCTTACCATGGAGTCGCCGGGCCATCTGCTTGGCCGGGTTCGCCAAAAGCGCTTGCTCAACGCGCCAGTCTTGCCCGGCTTGCTGTGCCGCCTCAATCGCTTCATCCAGGATTGCTCGCTCGGTTGGCACCAGGCCCAAATGGTCCAATAGCCCCAGCAGGGCACAAAGGGAATAACCCAACGCAGCGCGAGGCTGTGCGCGGTAGGAATACGTCAAAGCCGGCAGGCCCCATTCCTTCGCCCACAGCGCGATCGCGCCCCCCGTCGTAATCACCAATATCTGGGCATCCTGATTCTGCGCCTCGCCAATCGCCGACAGCGTCTCGGCGGTATTGCCCGAATAGCTGGACCCCACGACCAGCGTGTGCGCGTCAATGTAGGCCGGCAACGCATAACCGCGAACTACCGATATAGGGACCGGACAGATTTCGGTTACCAGCCCGGCGACCAGATCACCGCCGATTGCCGAACCGCCCATGCCGACGATGACGATATTGCGCACCTCGCGATATGCCTTCCTCAGTTCCAGTGACTCCGCCAAGCGCCAGGCATCCCGGCACTGGTTGGGAAAATCTACGATGCGGCTAAGCATATCGTCTGCATCCAAATGCGAAATACGGTTGATGTCATCCAAGATATCCATGATGGTATGCTCCTGT
>CAYWAK010000171.1:0-6389 GCA_964455755.1 uncultured Ardenticatenales bacterium
CCCGAATGAATTCGCGGCCTGCCACCCAAAACGCGCCCAGGCGCGTTGCCGAACGATCAACCTGCTTCCTTCCGGCAGGTTTGTGAGTCTGGCGTTTGCCGGAGGGTGCCGTGCCCCGCAAAAATATGACGCCCCCCCAGAATGGCACATTTATTTGACGGGAAAGGGTATCGCTGTTATACTAATTTATCGAACATTCGGTACGCTAGAACCTGATCGTGGCCCTTCCACAAAATGACTCGAGAGAATCGGACAAACAAAACGCTTTGGCTCCCGGAAGACGTCGAATTTCGGCTGCGCCTCACACAGATACTGCTCCCTTTGGCGCTCTTTCTTGTTGCCCTTTTCATTGAGTCGTACGATCACCTGATTGTCCACCGGGAAAGCATGCTCTCCCGAACCTTCCTTGTCGAGAGCACGTTCTTTGCGATTCTGGGGCCGGCGGCCGTGTACGTGGCTCTGGGCTGGTTCCGCGCACAGTGGAAACAGCGGGCGGAGGCGGAAGCGGAAGTCCAGCGTATGTACCAGGAGCTGCTGGTCGCTCAATCGGAGCTGGAACGTTTGCATACCTTGCGCGGCAAGCTGCTGCAAAGGCTCATTTCGGCCCAGGAAGCGGAACGGGCCCGCATCGCGCGCGAGATCCACGACGAGCTGGGTCAGATGTTGACCGGGCTGGACCTGAACCTCAAATTTTGGGAAGCGCACATCTCCAGCAGTGATTCCGCCGCCCGCCATAGCATGGAAGAGATGGCCGCGCTGCTGCAACGGACGCAGGATCAGGCGTACCGCCTGATCTTCGAACTCCGCCCGTCCGTCCTCGACGACCTGGGGCTCGAAGCCGCTTTGCGTGACGAAGTGAAGCAGCGCTTACGCTCTCTGGATGTTGTGGCTACCGTGCAGACCCAGGGGGAACTCAGTTGTCTGTCGGACGATGTTTCCGTTGCCGTCTTCCGCATCGTTCAGGAGTCAATCTCCAACGTCATTCGCCATGCGCAAGCCCACCACGTTTGGATCGGTCTCTGCTGTGACGGTGATACCTTGCAGGTGTCCGTGGAAGATGACGGGGTGGGGGTTCCGAAGGACGTCCTGACCCGCAACGGCGGGCAGCGTCCCCTGGGATTGCTCGGTATGCAGGAACGGGCCATGGCCCTGGACGGGCAGATTCACATTGCGCCGCGTGATCCGTGTGGTACACAAGTTTCGCTGTGGGTACCGCTGTCCAAATGATGAAGCCTATACGGGTACTTTTGGCCGAAGACCACACCATCGTCCGCGAAGGGTTGCGGTTGCTGCTCAACAATCAGCCGGACATAGCGGTCGTGGCCGAGGTCAACAATGGCCGCCAGGCCGTGGCCGCCGTGCGTGAACACCACCCCGATATTGTCATCATGGACCTCACCATGCCCGATATGGACGGGCTGGAAGCGACGCGCATCATCCACGCCGAACACCCCGATGTTTCGATCATTATCCTGACCATGCACGAGAGTGACGAGTATTTCTTCCAGGCTCTGGATGCCGGCGCGGCCGGCTACATCGTGAAGAAAGCGGCCACGAACGACCTGGTGTCCGGCGTGCGAGCGGTAGCTCGTGGCGATTCGGTCCTCTACCCTTCGGTTGCCAAAAAGCTGATCCGCGATTACCTCACCAGTCACGAGCGAGACGATCCCAAAGACGAGGGCTACACCATCCTTTCCGACCGGGAGCGTGAGGTATTCTTTCTCCTGGCCCAGGGCCTGACCAATCAGCAGATTGCCAAACGACTGGTGATCAGCCCCAGCACGGTGCAGACACATCGTAGCCGCATTATGGAGAAGCTCAAATTGCAATCACGGGCAGACCTGGTGCGCTACGCCATCCGCCATGGCCTCATCGAGCCATAGGGCCTGCCCATCTCCCATTCTCTCCGACTCTCCGTTGTGGCGTCTGTAAAGTAAAACACGACAACAATAGTGTTTTAACGACACGCCAATCACGTTTTACTCGATAGACGAGGGGCCTCTTCTGTGGTATCATGGAAGCAAGTATGGAGGAGGCCCCATGAGCAATGCCCAGCAAGTTTTTCTGATCTGGCAACACGAGATCTTTCGGGACACAGTGAAAGCTGTGCTATCGGAAGCCGGTGTTCCCTTGCTTGGAGAATCTTCCCATCTTCAGGAGGCGCTGCAAGCTATCGCCTTGTTGCCCTCCCCCGTAATCCTGGTGGAAAGCGGCGAAGGCCTCGCCGAAGCAGTGCTCGCCGGATTGCCGGACGATGCCGGCATTCGCATCGTGCGCATGAGCATGGAAGACAATATCCTCCGGATTCACGAACGACACCAGCGCATGATGGTTCGACCTTCCGATTTGGTGGATGTGCTGCAAAGCGTTCCCGTGGAAGCGCAAGCGTCCCCAACGGTTCACGATGAAGTCTCTCAGGAGGAAAGTATGGAGGAAAAATCAGGTGTGTTCCCCAGGCGATTCTGGGTACTTGGCGGAATCGTGGCGGTAGCTTTTGTGTTGCTGGCCGGATATCTGCTCCTCAGTGGACAGGCCCAGGCCGCTCCCTCCCAACCGATTGCCTTTAGTCACCAGAAGCACGTAGAAGCGGGCACGCAATGTCTGTTTTGCCATTCAGGGGCCATGCGTTCGGCGGTAGCCAGTGTGCCGTCCGTACAGAAGTGCGCTGGCTGTCACCTGAAGTTCGAGCCGGAGAAAGAGCCCGACCGCATCGAAGCCGAGAAGGTCCTGAAAGCCTGGAAAGACGGTACGCCAATCCGTTGGAACCGGGTCTACGACCTGCCCGACTTTGTCTATTTCAGCCATCGCCCCCACATTAAGAACGGGGTGAGTTGCGAGACGTGCCACGGCGATGTAAGCAAAATGGATGGCGCGCAGGAAGTCTATAATGTGAACATGGGTTTTTGTTTAGATTGCCATCGCCAGCAAGAACGCGCGGCTGATTTGATCGACTGTGCAGTCTGTCATAAGTGAGGAGTGTGGAATGGGCGAAAAAATCTCGCGACGTAAGTTTCTAAAGGTTGGGGCGACAGCAGGCGCAACGGCAGTCCTGGCCGGCTGCTCATCTGACCTCCGGCCCTACCGGCGCACCCTGGAACCGTCCGTCCGATCCCCGGAGGATGTGCTGCCCGGCGAGGCTGTGTGGTACGCCAGCACCTGCGGACAGTGTCCTTCCGGTTGCGGAATCGTGGTGCGGGTCATCGAAGGCCGGGCGCGGAAGATAGAAGGAAATCCCGAACACCCGCTCAACCGCGGACGGCTCTGTGCCCGCGGGCAGGCCGGACTGCAAGCGTTGTACAATCCCGACCGCTTCCCCGGCCCCGTCCGCCAATCTGCGCGCGGCTCTCGTGATTTCCAGGCCGTGTACTGGGATGACGCGCTCGACATGCTGGCCGGCAAACTAAAAGAGGCGGACCCCAAATCGGTCGCTTTTCTCGGTGGCGTGATGTCCGACAGTCTCTTTGATCTGGCCGGCCGCTTTATGAAAGGGATGGGAGCCGAGCCGCCCGTCGCCTTCGACTTGCTCAGCGCGTTGGAAGGACGCACCACCCTGGCCGCGGCGAGCAAAACGCTGTTTGGCGGGCCGTCCTTGCCGGTCTTTGATGTCGGTCAGGCTGATGTCGTCTTCTCCTTTGGGGCCAACTTTCTGGAAACCTGGCTCTCGCCGGTCTATTATGGCCGCTCTTTTGGGAACATGCGCGGAGGCCAGTTGCACGGACGTGGTTACTTCGTGCAATTTGAGCCACGCATGTCCATGACTGCTGCGAACGCAGACGAGTGGGTGCCGGTCAAGCCGGGCACAGAGGGCCTCGTGGCCCAGGCCATCGGCAAGATCGTGGCCGAGCGCCGAAACGCCGCGAACGTTGCCGGCCTCTATCAAGACGTGGTCGTTGGCGATATTGCCGAAGCCAGCGGCGTGCCGGCGGAACAATTGGGCCGGCTCGCGCGAATCTTCGATAAGGTAGACCATGCATTGGCCATCCCTGGCGGCGCATTGGCCGGGCGCAATAATGGCCTGGAGGCCACGCTGGCCGTGCAAGCATTGAACGTGGTCGTGGACAATCTCGGACAGCCGGGCGGGCTCTCTGTCTCGCCCGATACTCCATCCGAATCGCTGGTGACGGCGGCTATACCGTCAAGCTATGCCGATGTGCAGGCCCTGACCGAACGCATGAAGGCCGGACAGGTGCAGGTGCTCATGGTGCATGGCACGAACCCGGTCTTTGAAATGCCCGAAGCGACCGGTTTCCGCGAAGCGCTGGGGCAGGTTCCCTTTGTGGCTTCCTTTGCTCCCTGTGCCGACGAAACAGCCGTACAAGCGGACCTGGTTTTGCCGGATCACTCGTACCTGGAAAGCTGGGGATATCGCTTTGTGGCCGCCGGCGGAGACCGGCCCATCGTCAGTGCGCAACAGCCGGCCGTGCAGCCCGTGCATAACACGCGCTCTACAGCCGAGGTGCTGCTGAACCTGGCCCAACGGCTTGCAGGAGGCGCAGCAGAGGCTCTGCCGTGGAAGTCTGTGCGCGAGTATTTGCAAGCGGCCATCGGCCCGCTGCAAGAATTGCCCGGCGGCAACCTGCACGCCACATCTACGGAGGCTTTCATCGAGGAATGGCAGGGTCACGGCGGCTGGTGGACTACACAGGAGAAAAGGGGTGTGCCAGAGGTTGCAAAAGAGGCTCTCTCGTCAGGGCTGGTAGTGCCGAACGCTAATTTCGCCGGCGACGCTCAGGAGTTTCCGCTTTATCTGCTGCCATATCCCTCGATAGCGCTGAGCGACGGGCGGGGCGCGAACCAGGCCTTCTTGCAGGAAGCGCCCGATCCCATGACCACGGCCGCCTGGAACAACTGGGTGGAAATCAATCCCGAAACGGCGGCGGAGTTGGGGGTAGCGGATGGAGACATCGTCAAGGTGACTTCTCCGCAGGGAGAAATTGAAGCAGTTGTCTATGTTTACCGGGGCATTCGACCCGATACGGTAGCCGTTCCCGTCGGTCAGGGGCACAGCGACTACGGCCGCTTTGCGCAAGGTGTGGGCAGCAATGTGATCGACTTGCTGGCAGCCGGCGATAGCTGGACCTGGTCGGCCACGCGGGTCAAGATTGCAGCCACCGGAAAGCAGCGGCCGCTTGCGCGCATGGAAGACCCGCTGGGTGTTTCGCGCGGCCTGCGGGACGCAGAGAACCCGGGGTAGAGGCAGTAGGCAGAAGTCAGACGACTGACATCGGACGACTGAAATAAAAGGGAGTCGCGTATGAACTCATCGGATAAGCACCGTTGGACAATGATTATTGACCTGGATCGCTGCACGGGATGTCAGGCCTGCGTGGTAGCCTGCCACGTGGAAAACAACGTACCCTTTGTCGGCGAAGACGAGGTTGGCCGGGGGCGGAGTATGCACTGGCTGCGCATAGACCGCTATTGGCAGGGCGAATACCCGAACCTGCGGGCCCGTTTCGTACCCATCCTATGCCAGCAATGCACGCAGGCTCCTTGCGAACCGGTCTGTCCCGTCTTTGCCACCTATCACAGCGAAAAGGAAACATTGAACATCCAGATATACAACCGTTGTATCGGCACACGCTATTGCGCCAACAACTGTCCGTACAAGGCGCGGATGTTCAACTGGTTCAATCCGCAAAATCCGGAACCGTTGGATCAGATGCTAAACCCTGATGTCAGTGTTCGCAGCCGTGGTGTGATGGAAAAATGCACCTTCTGCATTCAGCGGATACGGCGCGTGGAAGAGGACGCGCGGCAGGGTGACCGCCCCGTTGCGGATGGCGAGGTGCAGCCGGCTTGCGTGCAGTCGTGCCCGACGGAAGCTTTTGTCTTTGGCGACCTGAACGATCCGGAAAGCCGGGTGGCCAAGCTGGCCGAGAGCCGGCGCGGCTTCCGTCTGCTGGACGAGCTGGGCACAATTCCGGCCGTAGTTTACTTGAAGGGAGGGGAAACGAATGTCGAAGGAATCTGAGCGCCCCCCGCAATCTTCTGGGCCACAACATTTGCCTCGTTTCTCACCGACCGCTTCGGCCATGGCTTCGGCACACCCCGGCAGCGTATCGGCCGGCACGTTGACCCTGGCCGAGGAAATGCGCCCCGGCATCATTTCCGACCAGCTTTTGCTCGACCCACGCCCGGTGACGAAGATGAATCGCTATATCATGGAAGCGATGAGTCGCACGGGTACAGGTTTCTGGATTTTGGTTGCGATCCTGGCCACTCTGTCGCTGATTGGGCTGGGGGGAGCCTGGGGCTATCAAATTCGCTGGGGCATGGGCGTGGCCGGTATTCGCCGCCCGGTCTTCTGGGGTGTGTACATCGCCAACTTCGTCTTCTGGATCGGTATCAGCCATTCGGGGACGTTCGTCTCGGCCATCCTGCGCGTT
>CAYWAK010000172.1:0-6355 GCA_964455755.1 uncultured Ardenticatenales bacterium
TGCGGGCCGAAACGAATTTGACAAATCATTACCTTTGTGTTATCATGGTATCATTGCAGGGGAAGATGCTATGCACGCCGGTAATGGCCGCGTAGTTTCCACCGAGAAAGAAATCCGATGACTCGTAACCAACACCCGAAGCAGCAATTAGCAGCCGCCACTCCTCCTGAGGAGCGAACCGCGGCTGCTTTTTCGTTTAGCTACTATTATTTTTATTTTGGCTGGCGGTCTGGCTGGCGTTGCTTCGCGCCTGGAGGTACGTTCTAACCCCAAGCGAGAGATACCAAACTCGGCGTGAAGCAGCCCAGCTTCACGCCTTTTTTGTTGTTGAGGAGAGGAACAAACGTGCAGAACACATCATGTCGCGGCGTACGGGGCGCAACCACAGTTGAAGACAACGAACGCGAAGCCATCCTGGCAAGAACGCGCGAACTGCTTGACGAACTTATCCAGGCAAATGGGATTGAGCCCGATGACGTCGCCAGCGTGATCTTCTCGACCACACCGGACCTCGACGCGGAGTTTCCGGCGCTGGCCGCCAGGCAACGGGGCTGGACCAATGTGGCGTTGCTGTGTACACATGAGGTTGCCGTGCCGGGTTCCCTCCAAAAGTGTATTCGGGTGCTGATCCACTGGAACACAGCACGCAGAGCCAACGAGATTCACCATATCTATCTTCACAATGCGGCAAAATTACGGCCTGATTGGAATCACAAACACCCATAATCATGAGAAAGGAAATTCAAATGTCTTCAAACGGAAATGGCAACGGAAACGGCAACAGGCGGGTTGCAGTCATTCGACGGGGTACCACACGCGAGGTAAGAACCACACCCTCACACTTTTGGTGTTGCCCATGATCATGTTACAAGTTCTCATGTCTGGGATGCGGCGCGCGGAGTGCCTTACATCAAGACCGCACATGCCTCCATATCGCTCACCCAAAAACTCGGCGGGCCAAACGGAAAAAGGGAGATAGATGCCATGATTATCGTAATGAAAAGCGGGGCCACCCGCAACCAAATACAGAACGTAGTGGACTGGGTAGAATCTGTAGACCTCCAAACCCACCTCTCCCAGGGTGAAGAGCGGGTGATCATTGGGGTCATCGGAGACAAGCGCGCCTTGATTCCCGAAAACCTGGAAATGCTTGACGGCGTTGAGCGCGTCTTGCCGATTCTACAGCCCTTCAAGCTGGCCAGCCGTGATTTCCACCCCGAAGACACAGTGATCTCGATCAATGGCGTAAAGATTGGGGGCAACTCGGTAGTCATGATGGCCGGCCCCTGCTCGGTAGAAAGCCGCGAGCAAATCATGGAATCGGCCAGAATCGTGAAAGAGTCGGGCGGCAAGATTTTGCGAGGCGGCGCATACAAACCCCGCACTTCACCCTACAGCTTCCAGGGCATGGGGTTGAAAGGCCTGGAATTGCTGCGAGACGCTGCCGATGCGCACGGCCTCCTGGTCGTAACGGAAGTGATGTCACAGGAAAAAGTGCCCTTGGTGGGAGAGTATGCCGACATCCTGCAAATCGGTGCCCGTAACATGCAGAACTACAGCCTGCTCCACGCCGCCGGTCAATCCGGTAAGCCCGTACTCCTCAAACGGGGCATGAGCGCGACCCTGAAGGAACTACTCATGGCTGCTGAGTATATCCTTTCGCACGACAATTATCGCGTTATGCTTTGCGAGCGAGGAATCCGCACGTTCGAGGAATTCACGCGCAACACGTTCGACATCAACGCTGTCCCCGCCTTGAAGTCCCTGACCCACTTGCCCGTCATCGCCGACCCTAGCCACGGCACCGGCAAATGGAACCTGGTCGCACCGGTCGCCCGAGCCGCCGTAGCCGCGGGAGCCGATGGCCTGATCGTGGAAATCCATCCCGAGCCGGAAAAGGCGTTCTCCGACGGCGCGCAATCGTTGCGCCCCGACCGCTTCGATGCGCTCATGCAGCAACTGCGGTCCGTTGCCCAGGCCGTTGGTCGCAAGATGTAGGTTCTATTGATGGATAGCGGAGAGTCTGGCTTTCAGGAATTAACGCGCTCTCGCGTGGCCCTCGTCGGTCTCGGCCTGATGGCCGGATCCATGGGCCTGGCCTTGCGAGAGCGACATGCCTGCCAAGAAGTTATCGGTATTGCCCGCCGGCCTGAAACGTGCGCCGAAGCACGCGCTATGGGGGCCGTCGACTGGGCCACCGGCGATCTGGCCGAAGGCGTGCAAAACGCCGATATCGTCGTCCTGGCTACACCCGTTCGTGTCATCCTGCGGCAGATTCGGGAGATTGGCCCGCTGCTTCGCCCGGGTACGCTCTTGCTGGACATAGGCAGCACCAAGACCGAGGTCTTTCGGGCCATGAGCCGGCTGCCGGATGGCGTACAACCGTTGGGCGGCCACCCCATGTGTGGCAAGGAGATGTCGGGGCTATCGGCCGCCGACGTGACGCTGTACGATGACGCGCCCTTCATCCTCGTGCCCCTGCCGCACACCACGGAACGGGCGCTCGCTTTGGGCGAGGCGCTGGCCCGGGCTGTGCGGGCACGCCCAATCGTTTTGGCCCCCCGGCGCCACGACCGGTTGGTCGCCGCCATCAGTCACATGCCCTATCTGGCCGCGGTGACCTTGGTGCGCACAGCAATGAGCGTTGCCGAACGAGATGATCAAGTTTGGGAACTTGTCGCGGGTGGATTCCGCGACACGTCCCGCGTGGCCGCCAGCGATGTCACCATGATGTTGGATATCCTGCTCACCAACCGTCAGGCGGTGGCCGATATGATGGCCCGTTTTCGTCGCCAGTTGGACACGTTGGACGATCTCCTCGCCTCTGAAGATGAGGCCGCCTTGCGAGCCTGGCTTCAGACAGCGCAAGAGCAGAGAAAGCGAATGTACAAATGGTCTTGACGTCCACAGATTCTGGCCCGTTACGTGGCGCTGTCTATGTCCCGGGCGACAAATCCATTTCCCATCGAGCAGTCATGCTCGGCACCCTGGCGCAAGGCACCACCACCATCAGAGGGTTCCTGCCGGCGAACGATTGCCTGGCCACCGTTCGTTGCATGACGGCCCTGGGCGCTTCCATCGAGGAACGCGCCTCCACGGAACTGGTCGTGCAGGGCGTAGGCGGTCGCGGCGGTTTGTGCGAACCGGCCGGCGTCCTGGACTGCGCCGGATCGGGCACAACGATGCGCCTGCTCGCTGGGATCCTCGCCGGCCATCCCTTCTACAGCGTCCTGACGGGCAACGAGAGCTTGTGCACCCGCCCCATGGATCGCGTGGCGATACCGCTGCGTGAAATGGGCGCCACTGTGCTGGGGCGGAACGAGGGCCGTTTGCCTCCCCTGACCATCCGGGGTAGCAAAAAACTGCGGGGCATCGAATACACCCTGCCTGTGGCCAGCGCCCAGGTCAAATCGGCCATTTTGCTGGCCGGCCTCTACGCCGGCGGCCCGACGATTGTCCATGAGCCGGGCCCCGCGCGTGACCACACGGAACGGTTGCTGGCCGCGCAGGGAGTCCGCGTGGAAAGCGACGGCGAGGCCATCACCCTCACGCCGCCTGCAAGTCCCTTGAACCCCCTTAACATCACCGTCCCCGGCGATTTCTCGTCGGCCGCTTTTCTGCTCGTGGCCGCCTGTCTTGTGCCCGGTTCGGAGGTGACCGTCAGGGGCGTCGGAATCAACCCCACGCGTACCGGTTTGCTGGAGATCATGGCCGCGATGGGGGCCGCCATTACCGTTGACCACGAACGCGAATCGGGCGGCGAGCTGCTTGCCGATGTGACAGCAAGCTATTCCCCCGACTTGCAGGCTACGACCATCGGCGGTGACCTGGTGCCGCGGGCCATTGACGAATTCCCGCTCATCGCTCTGCTGGCCACGCAGGCGCAAGGAACGACCGTAGTTCGGGACGCTGCCGAATTGCGCGTGAAAGAATCGGACCGTATTGGCAACGTCATCCGGGAACTGCACAGACTGGGCAGTCGGGCGCAGGAAAGCGCGGATGGATTTGCGATCAGCGGGCCGACCAGCCTGCAGGGAACGTCCGTAGACAGCCACCAAGACCACCGCCTGGCCATGATGCTGGCCGTCGCCGCCCTGACCGCGCATGGCGAAACCCGCGTGTCCGGCGCTGGCTGCATAGCCGATTCTTTCCCCGGCTTCTGGGCAACCGTGAATTCGTTGAGGAGTTGACCACACGATGAGCCATCCGTCGGCGAAGAAACCGATTCTTACCGGTATCTTTGGACACCCTCTGGCACACAGCCTTTCGCCCGACATGCACAATGCCGCGTTCACTGCGCTGGGCCTCAATGGCGACTATCGCCTGCTGGACGTACCCCCCGCCGGATTGGCCGAGGCCGTCAACAACCTGCGCGTGGCCGGTTTCAGCGGAGCGAGTGTGACTGTGCCACACAAGCAGGGGGTGATGCCGCTGCTGGATGAAATCACCACGGAGGCGCAAGCAATCGGCGCGGTGAACACCATCGTCCGGCAAAACGACCGACTCATCGGCGATAACACCGATTGGCAGGGGTTTCTGGCTCCCCTGCGGGAGCAGCGCTTCGATCTGGCCGGCCGGCACTGCGTTGTCGTGGGTGCCGGCGGCGCGGCGCGGGCTGTCGTGTATGCGCTGGGACGAGCGGGCACGGCCTCAGTGACTCTGTTTAATCGCACGGCGTCCCGCGCCGAAGCTCTGGCGCATGACATGCAACCACGCTTCCCCAAAACGGTTCTGCGCGCCCAACCTATGCTTGCTGCTGCTCTGGCGCATGAACCACCGGCGCTGCTGGTGAACGCGACGTCGGTGGGCATGTGGCCCAATGTGGATGCCTGCCCCTGGCCGGATGATCTGCCGCTCCCGGCGGGAGCCACGGTCTACGACCTGGTATACAACCCGTTGCAGACGAAGCTGCTCCGGCAAGCGGAAGAGGCCGGCTGCCGGACGATCGACGGCGTGGGCATGTTGGTGCATCAGGGAGCGATTGCCTTTGAAATGTGGACGGGGCGCAAGGCTCCGCTCAACGTGATGTTCGATACGGTGCGGAGTTTGCTATGATTCGATTCTTGACGGCCGGCGAATCGCACGGCCCGGCCCTGACCGCGATCCTGGAGGGGATGCCGGCCGGCCTGGCCATTGCCCCGGAAGAAATCGACCGCGACCTGGCCCGGCGACAAAAGGGGTTCGGCAGTGGCGGGCGCATGAAAATCGAGAAGGACCGGGTGGAGCTTTCGTCCGGTGTGGCCCGCGGCCACACCACCGGCGGGCCCATCGCCTTGCGCGTGGAGAATCTCGACTGGCCGAACTGGAAGGACCGCGATGTGCCGCCCTTCACCGTCCCCCGCCCCGGTCACGCAGACCTGACCGGTGGGCTGAAGTACGGCTACGACGATCTGCGCCTCTCTCTGGAACGGGCCAGCGCCCGCGAGACGACAATGCGTGTGGCGGTCGGGGCAATCTGTCGCCGGCTGCTGGCCGAATTTGACATTGAGATCGGCTCCTACGTGACCGAGATCGGCGGCGTTGTGGTGCAGGTCTCGCCTGCCCGGCCCTACGCGGAACGGTTTGCACTGGCCGAGGCGAACGATGTGCGCTGCCCCGAACCGGCGGCCGTCGAATCGTTGCGGGCGCGTATCCGCCAGGCGAAGGCGGCGAAGGACACGTTGGGCGGCGTCTTCGAGATCGTGGCGATGGGTGTGCCGGCGGGGCTTGGCAGTCACGTCCATTGGGATCGCAAGCTGGAGGCCCGGCTGGCCCAGGCGATGATGAGCATTCCGGCCATCAAGGGCGTGGAGATCGGTCCGGCCTTCGCCAATGCACGCCGCCCCGGCACGCAGGTCCACGACGAGATTCTGCAGGACGAGGAGGGGCAGATCGTGCGCCCGACCAACCGGGCCGGCGGCTTTGAGGGGGGCATTACCACCGGCCAGCCGGTCGTGGCGCGTGCAGCGATGAAGCCGATTTCCACGACGCTGAATCCGCTCCGCTCCGTGGATTTGGCCACGGGTGAAGCGACGACTACCGTGTACGAGCGTTCCGATTACACGGCCGTACCCCGTGCCGCGGTGGTCGGCGAAGCGATGATGGCCTTTGTCCTGGCCGGCGCGCTCATCGAGAAACTGGGAGGCGACAGCCTGGCCGAGATGAAGGGACGCTTTGCGGTCATGCAGGAAGCGCAGCGGGAGTGGCTGCGCAGTGGGGTGCGCGGAACGTAGTGGAGGGCGTCGAGCGCTCTCCTGTCTCGCATTACGCAGCACATGACATGACACGCATTGGAGCAAAAGCCACACGTGGAGTAGCCTTTCCAGGCTGCTGACAGGCTCGAAAGCCTGTTCCACGTGTCAATTTTACCGTAATG
>CAYWAK010000173.1:0-6329 GCA_964455755.1 uncultured Ardenticatenales bacterium
CTCCAAGAAGTTGAACTTCTTGGTCAATCTGTAGGTAGTCTCTTTGGTTTCGGCTTGTCCAGATTACGTGATAGAGGAGGACGATACAAAATGGAAGATTTTGAGAAACCGGGCAAATTCTATTTAGGACGCCGGTATGACCCGGATACGAAAGAGCCGACAGACGACAACATTTTGTATGACTCGCGCGACCTCACGACCCACGGCGTCTGCGTGGGCATGACGGGGAGCGGCAAAACCGGCCTCTGTATCGACTTGCTGGAAGAGGCGGCGATGGACGATATCCCCTCGATCCTGATTGATCCCAAAGGGGACATCACCAACCTTCTGCTCACCTTTCCCGAACTGCGCCCCGAAGATTTTCGCCCCTGGATCAACCCGGACGATGCGCGGCGCAAAAACCTTACACCGGACGCGTACGCGGCGAAGATTGCCAATACCTGGCGCAATGGGCTGGCGCAGTGGGGCGAAGGCCCCGAACGAATTCGCAGGCTGCGCGAGTCGGCCGATTTCCTGATCTACACGCCGGGAAGTGATGCCGGCTTGCCCGTTTCCATTCTGCAAACGCTGAAGGTGCCTCCCCTTTCGTGGGACACGGATGCCGAAACGTTGCGCACAAAAATCACCGGCACGGTTTCTGCGCTGCTCGGCCTGATTGGCATTGACGCCGACCCGGTGCAAAGCCGCGAACACATTCTCCTTTCCAACATTTTTGAACATTACTGGCGCGCCGGTGAAGACCTCGACCTGGCCAAATTGATCATGGCCGTGCAAAATCCGCCGATGCGCCAGTTGGGCGTCTTCGACGTGGAAGCCTTCTTCCCGGAGAAAGACCGCTTTTCGTTGGCCATGTCGCTGAACAGCATTCTGGCCGCTCCCGGATTCCGAGCCTGGATTGAGGGTGACCCGCTCGACATCCAAGCGATTTCCAGAGGACCAAACGGCAAGCCGCGCGCTTCCATTTTCTATATCGCGCACCTGAGCGAAACGGAGCGCATGTTCTTCGTTACTCTCTTGCTCCAGCAAATTCTGACCTGGATGTATACCCAGCCGGGGACCAGTTCGCTGCGGCTTCTCATCTATTTTGACGAGGTATTCGGCTATTTTCCGCCGGTGTCCGAGCCGCCCTCCAAGAAACCACTGCTCACCTTGTTGAAGCAAGGACGCGCTTTTGGCGTTGGTACGCTGCTTACCACCCAGAACCCGGTGGACATCGATTACAAAGGGTTGACCAACGCCGGTACATGGTTCATCGGCAAGCTCCAGACTGAGCGAGACAAGATGCGGCTGATGGACGGGTTGCAAAGCGCTGCGGCAGAGAGCGGCAGTGCCCTTAACATCAAGAGAATCGACCAACTCATCTCTTCGCTGAGTTCGCGCGTGTTCGTGATGCACAATGTTCACGGCGACGGCCCGGAACTATTCATGACCCGCTGGGCGATGTCCTACTTGCGTGGCCCTCTGACGAAGCTGCAAGTGGACACTTTGATGCAGCCCATCAAAGATGCACACCAGGTGGCGACGGCGAGCGCGGCGGGTGCGCCGGCCACGGCGGCAACAGCAGTCGCGGCGACGCCGGAACCTGCTCGCCCGCCCGGCTTGTTGTCCCAGCCCCCCACCACAAGCAGTAAAATCGAGCAATTCTTCCTTCCGGTCGAAGTGACGGAAAGCAACGCCCGGCGCGACGCAGAGAGCCGCAGCCGCGCGGGTGCGGCCTCGAAGGCCTACCTTGTGTACGAGCCGATGCTCTTCGGCATGGCCACTGTTCGTTTCTACGATAAGCGTAAGGACGTAGACCATACCTCGACCATTGAGCGGCTGTGGGCCGTTTCAGAACGCGACCTGGCGCCTGGATGGGATGGCGGCGAGGATCTCAACGTGCGTCGCCGTGACATTTCGACGACCCCGCCGCGCGGAAGCGCCGGAAAGGAACAGTACTTCGCCGGCCTGCCGGCATCGTTGGCCGAAGTATCTTCCCTTTCCAGGTGGCGCAGCGATTGGTTGGATGCCCTCTATCGCACAGAGACGGTGCAGATACCGTACAACCCCACGCTGAAAATCTATGGCGAAGTCGACGACAAAACCCATGAATTCCGCCGGCGGTGTGAAGACGCGGCGCGCGCCGAACGGGACGAAGCGGTCAAGAAACTGGAGGCCAAGTATAATAAGCAGTTGGATCGACTGGAAAACAAACTGGACAAGGAAGAACAAGAGCTGATTGATGACAAAATGGAATACGAGGGACGAAAACGGGAGGAGTTGCTCTCCGGCGGGGAATCTGTCCTTGGATTCATCTTGGGTCGGCGCTCTTCGCGCGCCATTTCCACGGCAAGCCGCAAACGGCGATTGACTGAACAATCGAAGGCCGACGTACAAGAGTCCGAAGAGACGATTACCGAACTCAACAAAGATATCGAGGATCTGCGCAGCGAACTGCAAGACGAGCTGGACCAGGCCAGAGAATACTGGAGTGATGTCGTCGAACAGGTGGAGACTGTGGATATTTCGCCGCGCAAGCGGGACATTGACATTGACCTCTTTGGCGTCGGGTGGTCCCCCTTCTGGGAATTCACGTTCGAGGAATCGGGCCAGTTGGTGGACAGGGTGCGCATACCGGCCTATCGCGCCGATCAGGGCGAGTGAACTGCCTTCGTGCTTGTCAACCGAAATATGTCCCGGCCATGTGGTGGGCAAGTGGGCCCGAAACCATCAATTCTCATGGGCGGTCCGTCCAACGCGCGGCAACCCGCTTCCGGCGGCCTGGTTGCGTCGGGCGCCCGACGCCCTGATTTCGGACGGCGTTGTCTGGCGCGGGTCTGGTTGCCGATCACCCTGCTTGTCGCTGCGTGGACGCTGATTGCGTGCGGGCCGGCGAAACTCGCTTCCCCTTCCCCGGCGCCCACGTCGTCTGCCACCCTCCTTCCGCCCGACAACTCGCCGACAGCGGGCCGGCAAATAAGCAACCCCACCGCGACGCGCGACAGCGGCCCGGCCCTCCGGCACATCGCGGACATTCAGTTCCAGCACCTTCCCGGCTCCGGCACGTGGCCAGACGGCATGGCCATTCTGGGTGACCGCCTGTACGTGGCGAACCTGGCTACCTCCAACGTTTCCGTCATCCAGGATGACCGGGTAACCGCGGTCATAGACGTGGGCAAAGAACCGTTCGCGTTGGCCGCAGACGCCGCCCGCAAGCGTGTATACGTGGCCAGCCGGGGCACACAAACCATCACCGCGCTGGACGATGATCACCCGACCACGCAGTGGCATGTGGAGGGCAAGCCGCGCAGCCTCGCCATCCTGGGCGACTATCTCTACGTTGGCCTCGATGATCGCGGCGCTGTGCTGGTCTATTCGCTGGATGACGCCAGCCTCATCGCGGAGATCAAACTGCCGGGGACCGTCAGCGTCTTCTCGATGGTCACAGGCGAAGACAAAATCTTTGCCAAAGGATTTGGACACATCTTCCGCCTTGACCCGGCGACGAATCAGATTGAGCAAAGCCTCGTCCTGACGGACACCTATGCTTCGCTCGCCCTGACGACCTCCTATCTCCTGGCAGACCTCTACGATTCGACTTCTTCGCGCAGTACGCTCGTCGCCCTGAACCCCGACGATGGCACAATCGTGGGGCAGACTGTGGTGGATGGGGATCCCAGGGACATTGCGGTGGATCAGGCCGCCGGGCGAGCCTACGTGGTGAGCCAGTTTGCGCGGCAAGTAGACGTGGTGGCTCTGCCGGCGATGACGGTCACGGCACGCATTCCGGTCGGCCTGGATCCTTCGTCTGCGGTTTTGGACGCACAGGCGCGGCGTCTTTACGTCGCCAACCGCGAAAGCAACAGCGTTTCCGTGATCAACATTGACCGCAACGAGGTGGTGGGCACGATACCGTTGACCGTTAATCCGCAAGGGGTTTCCGTTGATAACGAGCGTGGCATTGCCTACGTTACCGTGCCGGCCATGGCTTCCGTTTTTGCGGTTTCGCCCCAGCACGTGCGCCAAGAAATCTTCACCGGCGGGCACCCGGCTGATATTGCCGTGGACGAGCGCCGCAGACGGGCATACGTGTTTGATGCGGCCGCCGGGCAGGGCCTGGTGGTAGACCTGGATCAAGGGGCCATAGTCCGCCAGGTGACGCTGTCGCCCGGTGCGTCGGGTGTGCAACTGGATACCGGTCGCGAGCGGGTCTATCTGGGGGACGCCATTCTCGACGCGAACACCGGCGACATTGTTGGCCGGTTGGCTGTGCCCACGTGGTACGGCAATTCCGTCGCGCCCGTCGCCGTCGTGCCCGCGCCGGAGCGGCTTTACGTTTTGGCCCCCAACGGCACGCCGGGATCGAATTACGGGCTGGTCATCACCCCCTTTTCGGGTGATCCACCGGTTCCGATTGATGCCCGTTTTGGCGGCCTATCCACGACCGCTCTGGTCTGGGATGCAGCCGGCGACCTGGTCTATTCCACGGCATTCAAAATAAACTCGGCCTGGCTCTACGTGAATGAGGGGGCCTCGGGGAAGTTGCGACAGCGGATAGACTTGTCGTATTACCCGTCGGCGCTTGCCCTGAATGGCCACACACACCATCTGGTTCTGGGGCTGAGCAGCATGGACCGGTCAGACCGGCAGCCCGAAAACCTGCTGCGCGTCCTCGACACGCGCACGATGGCCGTGGTATTTGAGCGTGCCTGGGCGGGAAGCTTCGGGGACATGGCCTTCGACACGCAGCGGGACTGGCTCTATGTCACTGACCCGCAGCGTGGCTTGCTGTCCGTTTGGGAAGATCACGCCGGCTGATTCCGGAAAGAAGGCAAAATCATGAAAATGAGGATACTCGTGAGGCAAAGAAAGTTTCACCGCTTCGTGGCCGGCATGGCTATTGTGGCTTTGGCGTTCTTTTGGGGGAGCAGGCTGATTCCGGCCCGGGCCGACGCGATCGGTCGGGCGCAAGACGCCGTGCCGCGCCGCGTGCTGGTCTCCGGCACGCCGACGGCCACCGCCACGGCCAGTGCGACTCCAACGGCCACGGCGACTCCAACGCCCCGCGTCGTGGAGAGCATCGAGTCGCCGGCCAACCAGGTGCCGATTGACGGGAACTGGACGGAGTGGCCGGACATTCCCGGTTTCACGCTGGACGCCTCCACGGCGGACAATGTTGCCGGCACATCGCCTGCGCCTTCCGATCTGAGCGCCTGGGTGCGCACCATGTGGTATTTCAAGTCGAACGGGGATCCGGCTCAATCGTGGCTCTATTTTGCTGTGGAAATCACCGACGAGCAGGTAACGACAGACAGCACCGATGTGTGGCAAGACGATGGCGTGGAGCTGGGGCTTGACGTGAACAACGATCACGAAGACAACTTCCTTACCGATCACCAGTTTACGATTACCGCCGACAACCGCGTCGCGGACCACGGAGCCATCACCAACACGATTTTGTCGGCGACGAAAGCGACCAGTCGGGGGTATAACGTGGAGGTCGGCATTCCCTTTGCTTTGATGGGCTTCTCGGCGCGGCCTGCTCCGGGGACGACGATCGGCTTCACCCTGGCCTTGAATGACGACGATGGCAACAACGGAGGCAATCGCGAAAGCTACCTGGTCTGGGGTGGCCCCAATACCAACGACTTCGCCCAGTTTCACGGACAATTGCGCTTCGTGATCACCCTTTCTACGCCGACGGCCACGCCCACCGCCACGCCAACGATCACGCCCACGCCGTCGAACACACCGACCCCCACGGCCACGCCGCTGACCGGGCAAATCACAGGCATGGTCTGGGATGACCGGAACGCAAACGCCGCGCGCGATGGCGACGAGACTCCCCTGTCCGGCGCAATCATTATGCTACACGAGCAGGATTGTTTGTCCGGCGGGGCTTTGCTCGTCACGCAGGTCACGGCAAGCGACGGGCTGTATGCCTTCGCCGATTTGCCGCCCGGCGGCTACTGTGTGCGCGAAAGCAATCCCCCGACCTATGACGAGTCGACCTACCCGGACCTCATCTTTGGCGTGCCGTACTGGTCGGTGCAGGTGATCGCCGAACAGACTACGGCGAATGTGGATTTCGGCGACCGCAAGTCTGGGCCGACGCTAACGAACACACCTGCGCCGACGCCAACCGCCACGCCCTGTCCGCGCTGCCACCTGTTCCTGCCGGTGATCGTCAAGCCGGCCGGCTGAGACGACTGTGCCGCCCCGGACGGCCACCCACATATTTGGCAGCGCCGGAGATGTGGTGTGACTGTTTTATGGCTTCATATAACCGCCATAGCAGCTTGTCGGAGAAAGAATAATGGGACACAGATTTTCCGATAATTTGGCCTGAA
>CAYWAK010000174.1:0-6195 GCA_964455755.1 uncultured Ardenticatenales bacterium
CTCGAAAGCCTGTTCCACGTGTCAATTTTACCGTAATGGGTTTTGTGACTGTGTGAAATGCCCCCAATGCGCAGATCATCTTGCGTTCGCCTTCAAATCGTGGTATCATTGCCCAATGAGCCGCACTCGATTGATCACGTGGGACGCGCGTTCTCATCGTTTCATATCTCTTGCACCGTCCCATCGTGCATTTGCTCTTCACACGGAGGCGAACATGAACCCCTTGAAATTGCTCGTCAATCTGGTAGACCGCCCCGGCGAGGTATTCGCGGAGGTACGCGACGGCCCGCGCCGGCTGATTCTCGTCCCCTTCGCCGCGATGCTCGTAAGCTTCGTGCTCTACGGCCTGATCTCTGCGCCGTTGTCGGCCAAGCTGGCCGGCGAACTCATCCAGCAACGCATTGCCCAGTTGCCGGCCCAACAGGCCCAGGCCGCCGCCCAGGCCGTGACAACCCCCGGCGTCACGCAGATAGCCATCTCCGCCGTGGTCGGCGGAACCCTGGTCACCCTCATCGGCTGGATCTTGTGGGGTGCGGTCTTGCATTTCGTGGTGATGATGCTGGGCGCAAACAGCAAAACCGGCCAGATGATTGCCGCCGTCAGTTGGGCCGCCATCCCCCACGCTTTGCGCAACCTGGTCATGGCCGGCTTCGTATTGATATCCGGGAGCCTCGTACGCAACCAGGGTCTCTCCTGGCTGGTTGCCTCCGGCAACTTGCTGAACGACAGCCAGAATCCGTTGTACGTCTTCCTGACCGGGATAGACATCTTTTGGCTGTGGGGAATGTTCTTGCTCACCGTGGCCGTAGCCGTCGTGTCCGGCTTCTCACGCCGGCAATCGCTGGCCGTCGTGCTGGCCACCTGGGTCGGTGGCGCGCTCTTGACCGTGATTCCCACGTTCCTGAGCAGCATGCTATTGGGCCGCGCCTTTGGCGGATAGACGGCGCAAGGCGTGGAGCAATAGGACTCGAAAACACAACATGCTTCGCTTGCAAGCACGAATTGGAGCACAACCATGAAACGGACCGCCATCATCGCCGGCGTCGTGATCGCCGCCATCGTCTTGAGCTGGATCAGCTACGCTACACTTGGCCAACGTGGCAACAACGCCCGCTCGGCAGAAGGCCAGCAAACAGTCACCGTCACGCAGGGCAACATTGCCGCCTCCGTTAATGCCACCGGAAGCATCGAACCGGAACAACAAGTTGCCCTGAACTTCCAGGTGCCGGGGCGCTTGATCGAGCTGCCGGCAGAGGTGGGCAGCCTCGTGGAGGCCGGGCAGGTGCTGGCCAGGCTGGACACTGCTGACCCGGCCTCGCAGGTGACCCAGGCGGAAGCCTCCTTGCGCTCCAGCGAAGCACGCCTGCGCCAACTGCAAGCTCCCCCTACGAAAAGCGACTTGGCCGCAGCGCGGATCGCCGTGGAGAGCGCCCAGGCCGCCTACGACAAGGTCCGGGCCGGCCCCTCCGAAGCGGACCTGGCCGCCGCCCAGGCCGCCTACAACGCGGCAGTTGCGGCGTACCGGCAGTTGCAGGACGGCCCCACCGCAGCAGACCTGGCCGCTGCCCAGGCCACACACGACAAGGCCGCCGCTGCGGTACAACAGGCCCAGGCCGCTTACGACCAGGTCGCAGCAAGGCCCAACGCTGCCATGCTTCCCCAGGCCCTGCAACTGCAGCAGGCAACGATAGACTACCGGGCGGCCAAGGCCAGCTTTGACCGCGTGGCTGCCGGCGCAACGGAAGAGCAGCGCCAGACGGCCTTGTCCCAGGTGCAACAGACTCGATCCCAACTGGAGAAGCTGCGCCAGAGTCCCACACCGAGCGAGCTGAAGGCTGCCGAACAACAATTGGCACAAGCAAAAGCGCAGTTCGACAAACTGCAACGTGGAGCTGACGAGGCCGACCTCATGGCGGCGCAAGCCCAGGTGGATCAGGCCCAGGCTGCCCTCGACCAGGCCCAAACACAACTGGACGAAGCCACACTCCGCGCACCGTTCCAAGGGGTGGTCGCCTCTATCGGAGCGAAGGTCTATGAACAGGTATCGGGGGCTGCGCCGGTCGTTGTGCTGGTCGATGATTCTCGATTTCATTTGGATGTCAGCGTGGATGAGGTGGACGTGGGCCAGGTCAGCGTCGGCGACATGGTCTCCGTGACCCTGGACGCCTTCCGGGGCAGCAGCATCACCGGACACATCGAGAGCGTCTCGCCGGTTCCGACCATCGAATCGGGCGTGGTCTCTTATCCCGTGCGCATTGCGCTCGACGTAACGGATCTCTCCCTGCGCGCCGGCATGACGGCCAACGCCACGATCACCACCGAACAGCATCAAGGGGTACTGGTCATTCCCAACCGCGCCGTCCAAATTGATCGCGAGACCGGCCAACTCTTTGTGGAGAAATTGGATGACGGTCTGCCAAAGCGGGTGGAGATCACCACCGGATTGCGCAACGAAGCGACCAGCGAAGTGATCAGCGGCCTGGAAGAAGGGGACGTGCTGGTCATCCGCACAATCTCCGGGCGCGAACGGCTGCAACAGCAATTGAGCAACTAAGAATAATGATCCAACTGCAAGACGTAAGAAAAGTTTACCGCATGGGCGACGTGGAAGTACACGCCCTGCGCGGCGTCAGCATGAACATCGCCGACGGCGAGTTCCTGTCCATCATGGGGCCTTCCGGCTCGGGCAAATCGACGTTGATGAACATCATGGGCTGCCTCGATCAGTCCTCCAGCGGCACGTACCTGCTCGATGGCCGCGACGTGAGCCGTCTGAATGACAACCAGTTGGCCGAGATTCGTAACCGGCGCATCGGGTTCGTCTTCCAAACGTTCAACTTGTTGGCGCGCACCACGGCGTTGCAAAACGTGGAACTGCCCATGATTTACGCCGGCAACCGGAGCAACCGGCGCGAGAAGGCCATGGCCGCGTTAGACGCGGTGGGGCTTGTCGAACGGGTGCACCATCGCCCCAACGAGCTTTCCGGCGGCCAGCAACAGCGCGTGGCAATTGCCCGCGCGCTGGTCAACGACCCGGCCATCATCCTGGCCGATGAACCGACTGGAAACCTCGACTCCAAGTCCGGGGCAGAAATCCTGGAGATATTTCGGCGGCTTCACCGGGAAAGAGGGATCACTATCGTATTTGTCACGCACGACCCGGTCATCGCCGAGCAGACGCGCCGCATCGTACGTATCCGCGATGGCGTAATCATCAGCGACCAGACGAACGGAGCATGAACAATGAACGTTGGTGAGAGCGTCCTGGTGGCTGTACGCGCGTTGGCGGTCAACAAACTGCGCTCAACGCTGACCATGCTGGGGATTATCATCGGCGTGGCTGCGGTGATCACCCTTTTGTCCGTCGGTCAGGGCGTGCAGCGGGCCGTTACCGAACAGATTCAAGGGGTGGGGTCGAACCTGCTTTTCGTAGTGCCGGGCGGGAATACGCAGGCCGGCAATCGCGGCCCATCCCGCCTGCTGACCATGAGCGATTACCGCGCCCTGGCCGATCCATTCAACGTGCCGGATGCGTTGCAGGTGGCCCCTGAGTTGATTGGGTCGGTGCAGGTCATTGCCGGCAACCGCAATACACTCAGCTCCGTCTCTGGTGTCACGCCGGCGTATGCCGAGGCGCGCAACGTGAAGCCGGAAATGGGGCGCTTCATTACGGACGGGGATTTGCACGCCCTATCGCGGGTCGCCGTGCTCGGCCACCTGACCTATGAGCGACTCTTTCCTGACGGTTTGTACCCGATTGGCCAGGTGGTACGTCTGAAGCGCGTGCCCTTCAAGATTGTAGGAGTCCTCGAGGCGCGCGGCGGCAGCGGCTCGAACAACGAGGACGATACCATCATCGTGCCGCTGACTACCGCGCAACAGAGATTGATCAACCGCCGGAGCGCTTCGGGAGAGCCGGTTGTCACGGTGATATACGTCCAGGTGCGGAGCGAAGATGTGCTGGATACTGCCACCGACGACATCATCCGT
The DNA here is from genome assembly GCA_964455755.1 of uncultured Ardenticatenales bacterium. GTDB lineage: Bacteria > Chloroflexota > Anaerolineae > Ardenticatenales > JAADHH01 > JAADHH01. The sequence continues at coordinate 3,991 of CAYWAK010000174.1, forward strand.
GTGTTGCGACAAACCCACAAAATCACCTACAACCAGGACGACGATTTCACGGTAATCAGCCAAAAGGATTTGCTTTCGGTCTTTGGCCAGATCACCGGCCTGCTCACCATATTCCTGGGAGCCATTTCCGGCATCTCGCTCCTGGTCGGGGGAATCGGCATCATGAACATCATGCTCGTCTCCGTGACCGAGCGGACGCGCGAGATTGGCATTCGTAAGGCGGTGGGGGCCAAGCGGCGGGACATCCTGTTGCAATTCCTGATCGAAGCCGTAGCGCTCAGCATTATCGGCGGCGCGATCGGCATTGCCCTCGGGTTTGGCGGTTCCCTGCTGATCTCGCAGGCCTCTGACCAGCTTACCACGTATGTTTCCCCCGGCTCGGTGGTGCTGGCTACCGGATTCTCCTTGCTGGTGGGACTCTTTTTCGGGCTGTACCCGGCGGTTCGTGCATCGCGCCTGAACCCGATTGATGCGCTGCGCTACGAGTAGGCAGACTGCCGGCGAACGATCTGCTATTCCCCCGTCACCACTACCTGTTCTGCCTCCTGCAACCCGCTGACCACCTCCACCTGTTGTGCGTTGTGTACGCCGGTGATCACTTCCACATCGCGCCGGCGACCGTTCTCCTGGACGGTGACCAGTTGCTTTGAGCCGACCTGCCGCAGGGCTTGACGGGGCACGACCAGCACACTTTCACGTTGCGCGGTGACGATGGTGACCTCGGCGCTCATGCCAGGATGCAGTTGCCGGTCGCCGGTGCTGTTGAAACGTATCTCCGCATCGAATGTGGTTGCGCCACGCTGGCTGCTGGCTGTCGGAGCCACGTTGGATACGGTGCCGGTGATGACTTGGCCGGGGGCCGCGTCCAACCGGATTTCCGCCTCCTGGCCGGGGGCCACATCCCCGATGTCGGTCTCGTCCACCTCCGCGACGATGACCAGCGTGGAAAGATCGGCCAGCGTGGCCAACGGTTGGGTCGGGTTGACCCGCTCGTGGGCATGCGCGTGCAGGGCGGTGATGGTGCCGGCGAACGGGGCAACCAATTGCGTGCCGGCCAGGTTGCGGCGTGCACGTTCCAGGCTGATCTGCGCCAGGTTCAGTTGTTGCTCCAGCGAAGCGATCTCTTCGGGTGGCGCACCGTGGACCGCCCGGCGGAAAGCGTTTTTGGCGGCTTGCTCGTCGGCTTTGGCGCGGGCCAAAGCGACGGCTTCGGCGCTGGTTGCGGCGTCCGCTTCGCCGGCGTTCTTGTCGTAGGCCGCCTGGGCTGCCTCGCGGGCGACAATTTCCTGCTGCAAGCGAGCGCGGGCGGCTTCGATCTCGTCGTCGCTGCCACCGTTGCGCGCGCGGTCCAGGGCGATCTGGCGCAGGGCCAGGCTGGCCTCGGCTTCGCGGACCCGCTGTCCGGCTTCCGTGGTGTCCAGCGCAAGCAGCACGTCGCCGGTGGTCACGGCGTCGCCAACTTGTACGCTCACGGTCAACACCTCACCGCCGGCCGGCAGGGAGAGAGCGGCCTGACGGAGGGCTTGCACGCGGCCGGTCGCTTGCACGGTTGTGGCTATCGTGGCGCGCCGCACGGTGACGAGGTGATCCGCGCGGGAGAGGGAGGGTCGCGTCCAGACCCAGAACGCAACTGCCGCGGCGGCCAGCAGAAGAACGATGGCAACAAACCGTCTCAGAGCACTACCGGACACCGGAGGGTCTCTCTTTTACAGTTGGTAGCATTCAATCGTCTTCGCTGTCAACTATGGAGGTGAGCACGACCGAGTTGTCGCTGCCAAACTCGTTTCGAACGTATCCATCGGCGGCCCAGTCGTTGTGCCAATCCGTGTCGTTGAGCAAGTAGCGGAACTGAAATTCTTGATTGGCCGGCAGGGTGATGGTAAGCACCCAGCCGCCACTGCGTTGCTGTTCCATGGGATGCGATGTGCGGTTCCAGCCGTTGAACGACCCGACGAGATGGACCGTATCTGCCCATACGTTCGCGGGCAGTTCGAATGTAACCTGTATCTGGCCGTCGGCCAATGCGCGCTTCTTGATCATGCCACTTCTCCGAATGCGGGCTTGCCGCGAGGCAAGCAGCAAATCCCTTGCAGGGAGGGGCCTGTAGGAGAAAAGTTGTGTTGTTATTTTAGCATAGTTAAGGATTGTTGTCAACGGGTTTGCGGTGCGGGTAGTAGGGGCGCAGAATGCTGCGCCCGGGCGCAG
>CAYWAK010000175.1:0-6189 GCA_964455755.1 uncultured Ardenticatenales bacterium
CTTAGCCACAGAATAACACGGATTTTCACAGAATCAATGGGAAATCAGCCAAAGACTCTGTGTAATCTGTGCTATCTGTGGTTAAGGAAAAAACTTGTCAAACTACAAATTTGATTTTCGCCAGACTCCAGTTCTTGATCAGAATCTGAGAAATCTGTGCAAGCTGTGGGTAGGCGCTTACGGCGCGAACATCGACAAAAAGTTGTCTATATTTCTGTAGGACACAAATAAAACATTCAGGAAATCTGTGTGCGAAGCCTGTGTAAATCTGTGTCCCCTGTCCTTTTGTCAACTGCCCCGTCAGGGGCCCCATTTTCCGAGCAAGGTCTCGGACAATGCGTAGCCTCTTTGGTTCCGGCTTGTCCGGGTTAGGCAAAGTTCATGAAACATTCTATTCGCCGGCAGGCATTGCTCTGGTTCATTGCGGCAGTCGTCTTGGCTGCCGATCAAATCTCGAAGGCCATCGTTGTCCGCACGCTACCCGTGGGCATACCCTGGAACCCGATTCCGCTTTTGCAGCCGTTTGTAAATCTCACCCACGTGATGAATCGCGGCGCGGCTTTCGGCATGTTGCCCAATCTGAGTTTCTTTTTCACGGCGGTGGCCATTGCCGTCTCGTTGGCAATCCTGTATTTCGCCAGGCGCATTCCGGAGCACCAATGGTGGCTGAGCCTGAGCCTGGGCTTGCAATTGGGCGGCGCCTTGGGCAATTTGACCGACCGCCTGCACTACGGCTACGTGATTGATTTTATCGAGGTGCGTCATTTTCCGGTCTTCAACCTGGCCGATAGTGCAATCGTCGTGGGCGTGATCATTCTGGCCATTCACTTGTGGAACGAGGAAGAGTTGGAGGGAAATGTGCCGGCCGAGACCGAAAAAGTGCCGGTTGCCCCGGTGGAGCCGAAGCCGCCCCTGACTCCGACGAGCAGCCAACATGATGGTTCGTGAAGAGAGCGACGACTCGCAGGAAGTGCATGAATACGTCGTCACAGCAGGCCAGGCCGGCTCACGACTCGACCGGTTCCTTGCGTCGGCACTCTCGCCGCTTTCGCGGAACAGCATTCGCCGCCTCATCGAAGACGAGGGCGTCCGGCTGAATGGCAAACCGGCCCGGCCCGGCACACGATTGCGAAGCGGCGACGTTTTGCGCGTCGTCGTTGCGGTGGGTCAGCCGCGAGCCGATTTGCGCCCATGGAACGTGCCGCTCGATGTTGTGTACGAGGATGGCGACATGGCGGTGATCAACAAACCGCCCGGCATGGTCGTCCATCCGGCCCCCGGGCATCGGGACGATACGCTCGTAAACGCCTTGCTTGCCCGGTATCCACAACTGGTCGGACAGCAAGTTGACAGCGGCTGGCCGGGAATCGTACACCGGCTGGACAAAGACACGTCCGGGCTAATCCTGGTGGCCTTGCACGCCGGGGCACGCGAACATTTACAGCGACAGTTTCGTTTGCGCGAGGTGGAGAAGACGTACCTGGCCCTGGTGGTTGGGAAGCTGGAACCGGCGCTGGGCCGCATTGAGGCACCCATCGCGCGCGACCAACGGCAACGCAAGCAAATGGCAGTGCGACCGGCCGGGCGGGAATCGGCCACGGTCTACCAGGTACGCACCTATTTCGCGCACCACACCCTCATCGAGGCAAAGCCGGAGACCGGACGCACGCACCAGATTCGGGTACACCTGACCGCCATTGGTCACCCGATAGCCGGCGATCACGTATACGGACGGGGACAGGCAAAGCTGCCCGGACTGACCCGCCAGTTTTTGCATGCGTGGAAGATTTCGTTCCAAAAACCGTCGGACGAGCAGGCAGTCACCTTGGTTGCCGGTCTCGCCCCCGATTTGCAGGGCGTGCTCGATAGCCTGGAAAGCAGCCGGCCTGCGCCACTAACGGTAAAAGGGTAGCGAGCGCTAAGGAGAGAAAAATGGGAGGCAAGAAGATACGGGAAATCTTATTAAAAGAGCGCGCTGAAACCTTGAAAGAACTGGATTTTGTAAAAGAATTTGTAGCGTACGAAGCGGATTACGCGTACGGCGAAGGTGACCCTGGAATCCCTGAACGCGAGAAGGGCATGGCGTTGTCGCAAAGTTTGTTGGCCAAACTGGGTGCGATTGACCACGCCCTGGAGCGACTGGACCAGGGCACATACAGCGTCTGTGCGCGATGTGGAAAAATGATAGACCCGGAACGATTGGAAGTCCTGCCCTATGCGGAGTTTTGCATTTCATGCAAGAGCGCGATGGAACGTCGTTCCTGAAGGGGAAGCGTTGCGCTTCGCCCACGACGTGCGGCACGATCAGATTGCGTCGCACGGCAATAAAAAAAGGAGAAAACAATGCGGGAAATCACCATTGCTGTCGTCCAATCCAGCCCTGTGGTGGAACGAGTAGACATAAATTTGCAAAAGATGGGGCAGATGATAGACGAAATTTGCCGCGCACAAAAGGTCGACTTGATCGTCTTCCCTGAACTGGCTACGACCGGCTACGAGTGCGGCGTCCATTTTACCGACCTGGCGGAACGGGTACCCGGCCCATCCGTGAATTTGTTGGCCCAACGCGCGGCTGATTACAACACGTGTGTGGCCTTTGGTATGACCGCCAAGACAAAAGTCGAGAGCGTGCTCTACAACGCGGCCGTGGTCATTGGCCGCGATGGGGAGTTGGTGGGGCAATACAACAAAGCGCATCTCCGTGGCGAGGAGCGTTTGGCCTTTCGCAGTGGCTTCAAATATCCCGTTCTGGAAACCGATTTCGGTGCGATGGGGGTGCTCATCGGGTGGGATCTGGCCTTCCCGGAGGTTGCGCGGAGTCTGGCGCTGGATGGAGCCGAACTCCTTTGTGTCCTGGCCAACTGGGAAGATGCCGATTCTGCAGAATGGCGCAGCTATCTTTCCAGCCGCGCGTACGAGAACGGCATGTTCGTCGCTGCGGCAAACCGTGTGGGCGAAGATTACACGATTTCGTTTGGCGGGGACAGCCTGATCCTTGGCCCTCGCGGCAAGGTGTACGCGACCGTGGAAGGGTCAACGGAGGCGTACGCGGTGGCCCGCATTGACCTGGATGAGGTGCGCCGCTGCCGCGAAGAACGGCAGATGATCCAGTGCCGTGAGCCGATCACATACCGCACGCTGGTGCGCAAGTATTGATTTGGGCCAAGAAGTTCAACTTCTTCGAGAAGTTGAACTTCTGAACTTCTACGCCTGAGCGTGGCCGATTCGCTTATTTTCACAATCCAAGGGGACGAACAATGGCTGAATCAAAATATCCGATGATTCCGGTTGAGGAAGCACAGCAGATTGTGCTGGCGCACGTTGCGCCTTTGCCCGCCGAAGATGTTCCGTTTACCGAGGCGCTGAACCGCGTGCTGGCCCAAGATGTTTATGCTGGAGAGGACATGCCCCCGTTTGCTGCGTCTGCGAAGGATGGATTTGCCGTGCAGGCAGCCGATGGCACGCAGCCCCGCCGGCTGCTGGGCGAGCAGATGGCCGGCATCATGGGCACGCTACAGGTGGAGCCGGGCACGGCCGTGCGCATCACCACCGGCGCGCCGGTGCCCCCCGGCGCCGACGCCGTGATCATGGTGGAATACACTGCAGTCGAAGGCAACACGGTTCAGGTGAGCAAGGCAGTCCGCCCCGGCGACGACGTGCGCCCGCCCGGACAAGACATCGCAAAGGGGCAGCTCGTTTTGGCCGCGGGCACACCCCTCGGACCGGCGGAGATCGGCTTACTGGCCACGGTGGGGCAGGTGCGTGTGCCCGTGTACGCGTGTCCGCGCGTAGCGACCATGTCCACCGGCGATGAATTGGTCGAGCCGGGGGAAACACCGGCCCCTGGCCAAATCCGCGATAGCAACCGCTACACGCTGGCTGCAGCGGCGCATCGCGCCGGCGCGGTCGTCGTTGATCTTGGTCACGCCCCGGATACGTTGGACGCGCTGGCTGCGCACTTTCGCAAGGGCCTGGCTCGTGCCGACGTTGTGGTCACGTCGGGCGGCGTCTCCATGGGCGAGTTGGACCTGGTGAAGCCGTTGCTCGAAGAAATCGGCACCGTGCATTTTGGGCGCGTGCACATCAAACCGGGTAAGCCGGTCACTTTCGCCACGGTGGATGGCAAGCCCTTCTTTGCTTTGCCGGGATTTCCTGTTTCATCGTTAGTGGCGTTCGAAGTTTTCGTGCGGCCGGCACTGCGCAAAATGGCCGGGTTCCGCGATCTGTTTCGCCCCCGACACCCTGTTATCTTGCGTCGCGACGTTCGTCACAGCGCCGATCGCCCCGAATTTGCGCGGGCGGTCGTGGAGTGGGAAGACGGCCGCCTGTACGCGCGAACGACCGGCTTCCAGGGATCCGGGCGGCTTCTTTCGCTGGTCGGGGCGAATGCGCTGCTGGCTTTGCCGCATGGCCGGGGAGATTTCCACGCCGGCGAGGAGGTAGAGGCCTGGTTGATCGGGCCAGACCAGCCTTGAACATCGTCGCGGGGCCATTGGGCTCCTGGCCAGGTGTACCTTCGGACGGGTGCCGACCATTTTTTGCGGGGAGGCAGCACCTTCCCGACTCACGGATAGAACGAAACGATGTTGATCTCTTGGTTTTTTTGTCCGCGAAGTGACTACTTGTCCAGGACGTAGCCGAGGCGTTGCAATTCAGTTGCGCGCCGTCTCCACTTTGGGTGGACCTTCACCCACAGGTCAAGATAGACACGGCAACCGAGGAATTTCTCCAGCTCTATGCGCGCTGCCCGGCCAATGCGCTTCAGCATACTCCCTTTGTGGCCAATCACAATGCGCTTGTGTGATTCTCGCTCCAGGAACAGTTTGGCGCCGATATAGAGCAATCCCGACTCGCGTTCCTTCCATTCTTCCACCACAACTTCAAGGCCGTGAGGCACTTCTTTCTTGAGGATATTCAGCGCCTGCTCGCGGATCAATTCAGAAGCGATGAATCGTTCGCTCTGGTCCGTGGTTTGGTCTTCCGGGTAATAGCGAGGGCCTTCCGGCAGATTCTCGATAATGGCCGCAAGCAACCTATCACGGCCATCGCCGCGCACCGCGGAAATGGTGAATTGCGCTTCGTAGGAGCCGAGGTCGCGAACCCAGCCGATCCTTGCCGGCAAGTCTGTCTTTTTTACCAGGTCCACTTTGTTCATGACCAGGAAGACAGGGCTTTGGGCCTGGCGTTTCAGGATTTCGGCTACGCGAAAGTCTTCTGGCGTAGGTGGACGAGAAAGATCAACCAGGAACAGATTCAAGTCGGCATCCGGGATCGATTTTGAAGCGGTGTTGACCATATATTCGCCAAGTTTATGCAGCGGTTTGTGAATGCCGGGCGTGTCCAGGAAAATGATCTGAGCCTGTGGCGTCGTGACGATGCCCTGTAGGCGGCGGCGAGTCGTTTGGGGCTTGGATGAAACGATGACCACCTTTTCGCCCACATAAGCGTTTATCAGCGTGGACTTGCCCACGTTTGGGGAGCCGACCACGGCGACGAACCCCGAGCGATGATGGGGGGGAAGGTCATTCGGTGTCAGCATGTGGACACGTTTTCCCATTCCGGCTCGCGCATGGACTTCTTGCTAGGCAAGGAGTTGCCTGGCCCGTTGCACAAACTCGGCGGCGGCGGCCAGGTTCTCCGGCGGCCGGCCGCGCAAGGCCTGTACCCGTCGCAGTGTCGCCAGGTCTTCCGGGCTAAGTTTACCGTTGCCTACCCAAAACGCCTTCAGCACGATCTCCAGACAGCGGAAACCTTCGGAGCGATATCCTTTTGCAAAGACCAGGGCCTGGGTAGCGCAGTACATCGCGCCATAGGCCTGCTTCAGTGTGCCGGCGGCGTCTTCCTTTTCCCACGAAGCCTGAGCCTGTTGGTAGAGATCTTCTGCTTCAGCAAGTTTTTGATCCACAAATTGCGTGGCTGTTTCATCAACTCTCAAGTAGGGTCCCTTCAGACAATCTTCCAGTGTGGCGTTGTAGGTCATTTGTGATCCTTTCTTCCCCTCGGGAATCTTCCTTCACGTGCCTTCCAAAGGAAAAGGTGCTTCGACGTCGGGTTGTGATGCTGCAAACATCGCTATTGTAGCACAGCCGGCGCAGATGTCAAACCGCGTGGGACAGGGGTAGTGTATCCCTTGTGGTTGAAATTGTAGAGAGGACTGAAACTGAGTAAGATAAGAGGTACTTGTTTACC
>CAYWAK010000176.1:0-6182 GCA_964455755.1 uncultured Ardenticatenales bacterium
GCTTTTGACAAGGTGTCCTTCCTTGGGGTATACTTACGCCAGAAGGGTCAGCGGGAAACAGTATGGTGCAAGCCCGATAGCGAGGGACGAACGCAAATTATGCCTGCAAACCGACAAGCTGATTGGTGGGCCAAACGCCATCCGCCCGATTCGGAACGTGACCGGGAACGGCTACTGTCTATCTTGCGTGATGTGCAGGCCGCGCCACAGATCGGGCCGGCCACGCTCGACCGCATTCAGCGTAAGTATATGCGCTCCGGTGAGCAGTTCTGGCCGCATGACCGCATTGTGCGCGGTTACCGCGAGCTGTGCGCCGTCGGTGTGCTTCCCTTCGACCGTAAGGTGCTGCGCCGGCTGCAACGAAAACCGGTGCGCACCCTCTCCGGCGTGGCTCCGGTCACCGTGTTGACCGGGCCGTACCCCTGCCCCGGAACGTGCATCTTCTGTCCCACCGTCAAAGGGATGCCCAAAAGTTATCTGCCGGACGAGCCGGGAGCAGCGCGCGCCGTTGCGCAAGAGTTTGACCCCTTCCGCCAGACGCAGTTGCGCATTGAATCTTTGGAAGCCATCGGTCACGACGTGGGCAAGGTTGAATTGCTGATCCTGGGGGGGACATGGTCGGCCTACCCGCGAGGATATCAGTCCTGGTTCGTACAGCGCTGCCTGGATGCCATGAACGGCGTCGAGTCGCTGACCCTGTCCGAAGCGCAGCAACGCAACGAAAGCGTCCCGCACCGCAATGTCGGCCTGGTCATCGAGACCCGGCCCGACGCCATCACCCCGTCCCACCTGCGCTGGTTGCGCGAACTGGGTGTGACCAAGGTGCAACTTGGCGTACAGAGTCTGGATGATGCGATTCTGGAGGCAAATTGCCGGGGACATACCGTGGAAGAAACGCGCCACGCCGTGCGTCTCCTGCGGCTGGGCGGTTTCAAGATCCACGTGCACTGGATGCCGAATCTCTACGAGGCTACCCCCGATTCAGACCGCGCCGATTTCGCCCGCTTGTGGGACGATTCAGCCATTCGCCCGGACGAGTTGAAAATCTACCCCTGTTCGCTGCTGACCGGAACGAAACTCTATACCCTCTGGCAGGCCGGCCGCTACGCGCCATACGACGACGAAACGCTCGTGGAACTGCTGGCCGCCTGCAAAGCGACCATCCCGCGTTACTGCCGGGTGAACCGGCTGATGCGCGACATCCCGGCCGGGAATATCGTCGCCGGCACGACGACGTCGAACCTGCGCCAGGTCGTGCAAGGCGAGATGGCGAAACGGGGAATCGCTTGCCAATGTATTCGGTGTCGCGAAGTGCGGCGGCAGAAAGTGGATCCGCGCAACGTGCTTGCGGACGTCGTCGAATACGATGCGGAGGTCAGCCGCGAGCAATTTCTGAGCTACGTCACGCCGGACGACCGGCTGGCCGGATTCTTGCGACTCTCTTTGCCGAATCGGAACGTGGAGCCGGTGGCCGAGGAGCTGCGCGGCTGTGCCATGATTCGCGAGGTGCATGTTTACGGACCGCTGCTCTCGCCCGGCACCGGCAGCGACGGCGATACGCAACACGCCGGACTCGGCAGCCGCCTGATCGAGGAGGCGAAGCGGCGGGCAAGGCAGGCCGGCTACACGCGCCTGGCCGTGATCAGCGCCATTGGCACACGCGCCTACTACCGCAAGCGGGGTTTTTCCGGCGGGAAGCTGTACCAGATTTGCGACCTCTGAACCGCCCCGCCGGGCATAGTCACGCTACCCGAAGAAGTCATCACCGCTTTCTTCGCCACGCAGCAGGGAAATGTTTTGCTCCAAGGTCTCTTCCGGATTCTCCGACTCCAACGTGTCCCCCTCTGCATAGGATTCTGGCGTGCCGTACGTACGGGTTTGTACGACGACAGGCATGGGAACGGCGTGCCCCATCATCAACATCTGTTGGCGGCTGTCCAGGCGAGCCAACACCTGACGCAATTGTGACGAGCCGGAAACGCCCGTGAGTACGGCGCGGATATCGGCCTCATCGTCGAGCAGGTAGGTGATGCGCGTGCCAAGCTGTGACATCACTTCGGGGTCAATGCCGCTGGGACGCTGATCCACGATCAGCAGCGTGACGTTGTATTTTCGCAGCTCGCGGGCAATGGTGCCGAAGATTGTTTCACGAGCGATCTGTGGCTCCAAGAACTTGTGCGCTTCCTCGATGGTGATGACCAGCGGCCTCGGCTCCTTCTCCTTATTGCCCAGCGCCGCTTCTTTCTTGCGCACATATCGTTCGTGGATTCTGCGGGTCAGGTAATTTGCCACAAGCAAGTAGGCGGTCAACGAGTTGCCATAGCGCCCGAATTCCAGCACCACATGGATGTCACGGTCGAGATATTCGAACAACCGGTCCACGGCCCGATCCGCCACACGCTCGCGCAGGAAGTCGAACCGGCGAAGTACGTCGAGTTTGCGTCGGATCGCGCCCAACGTCCCGGCATGCATCTCCTTTTGGTCCACGATCTCTTCCAGTTCTGGGGACAATTCATCGCTCAGTAGTTTGGCGATCCAGTCACGGCCCAGTTTCCGCTGCAGGCTGTAGAGGGCGTTGACTTGCACTTCGCTCAAGCTCAACACGCCGGCCAGCATTTTGATGTCCTCCGGCTCCAGTTGGTCGTAGGCCAATTCTACGACGTGATCCGGATGGGCGCCGCGCCGCCGTGACGATTCGTCGTCCAGGGTGAAGATGCTGACCCGCGAGGGGAAGCGCTGCTTCAACCCTTTGACCTCGCCGCCCGGCCCTTCCGAAGAACCCTTCCAGCCATATTCGTTGTGCATGTCGAAGATCAGGTTGACGGCCGCGCTATGCTGAATGATGCCGGCGAGGAGTAGCCGGGTCAGAAAGGTCTTGCCGGTGCCCGATTTGCCGAAGATGCCCGTGGAACGCTCCACGACGCGGGCGAGATTCAGGTGCACATGCACGTCCTCCATATCCAGCGGCTCGCCGATGTAATAGTTCTTGCGATTGGGGTCTTCGGCCTGACCAAAGATGCGGGCCACATCGTCTGCGTCGGCGTTGTAGACGGCGGTGAAATGTGGCGGCACGGTTTTTACGGGACGGGGTTCGGCGTCAGGATTCCGCTGGTCCAGGGTAAGCATGGGGGCGATTTCCAGCGTCCCGAAGGTGGCTGTGCCGGCAAAGACTTGAGCCAGGAATGGGTCGCTCACATCAGGGGGCGTCTTTTCAATCTGCGGGTTCACGTTGTCCAGCCGGACATCGGTGATCAGGCTGAAAAAGTCCAGGCGTTGGCCGCGGCCCACGACGTAGCGCCCGACGGCCAGTCCCTCGATCATCGTGGCCTGGTCCAGCTTGACGGTAAGCCCCTTGGAGAGTGAACCGCCAACGACGATTCCGAGGGGCAAGGTGTCCAGAGCCAGCCCGCTTTCGCGGCGGGCTTCCGCGTCTGCGGCAAAACGGGGGTCCCAGGTTTGTTCGGTTTGGTTTCGGGTTTTGGGCATTTGGGTTATCCTTACAGGCAACTGTGGAGAACGTTTCGATCGAACTCTTTCACTATAGCATGACCTGACGCAAAAGTCAATTCCTTGCCGTTTCGGGCGGGGCGTGGTATACTTGGTAGTCAATCTCTCGGAGCAGCCAGCAGAAGAAGGGACGGAAGGAACGGTTATCATGACAGAAAACATTGGCGTATTCGTAGCCTGGCCCTATGCCAACGGAGACCTTCATTGCGGGCACGTGGCCGGTGCATACCTGCCGGCGGACATCTTTGCGCGGTATCACAGGTTGCGTGCAAACCGCGTGCTCATGGTCTCCGGCAGCGATTCGCACGGCACGCCGATCACCGTAAAGGCCGAACAGGAAGGCACGACACCGCGCGCGGTGTTCGAACGTTATCACGGCAGGTTTTTGGAATCCTTGCGTGGCTTGGGTGTTTCGTTTGACCTTTTCACGCACACCGACACCGAAAACCACTGGGCGGTCTCGCAAGACATCTTCCGCGTGCTGTGGGAGAAGAAGTACATCTTTCGCAAGGCGACGCGCCAGCTCTACTGCGAGAAGGATGCGATGTTCTTGCCGGATCGCTACGTGGAGGGGACTTGCCCGCACTGTGGCTATGACAGCGCGCGCGGTGACCAGTGCGAGCGCTGCGGCAAGTTGCTCGATTCGTTCGAGGTGGTCAAGCCGAGGTGCAAGATCTGCGGCACGCAGCCGGTCATCCGTGATACCGAACATTTCTTTCTCGATCTGCAGGCCTTCAACGAAGAGCTGCTGGTTTGGGCGCAAAAGCAAACCCGCTGGCGGCCTAACGTTTCCTTGTTTACGATCAACTACCTGCGCGATGGCTTGCAGCCGCGCCCGGTCAGTCGTGACATCACCTGGGGAATTACGGTGCCGGTGGAAGGGTTCGAGGAGAAACGAATCTACGTCTGGTTCGAGGCGGTAATTGGCTATCTCTCGGCTTCCATCGAGTGGGCCAAGAATCACGGGCAGCCGGAAGCCTGGGAAGATTGGTGGAAAGCGCCCGAAGGAAAGGGCTATTATTTCATCGGCAAGGACAACATCCCGTTTCACGCCATCATCTGGCCGGCGCAACTGCTGGGGTACGGCGGCCTGAACTTGCCGTATGATGTGCCGGCCAACGAGTTCATGAACCTGGAAGGGCGGAAACTTTCCACCAGCCGCAACTGGGCTGTGTGGATTCCCGATTATCTGGCCCGCTATGACCCGGACCCGCTCCGCTACTATCTGACGGCAAACGCGCCGGAAACGCGCGACACCGATTTTGCCTGGGCCGATTTCGTGCGACGCAACAATGACGAGTTGGTCGCGGCCTGGGGCAATCTGGCCCACCGGGTGCTCACGTTTACCTACCGCCGCTTTGATCGCCAGGTTCCTGCGCCCGGCCCGCTGGACGCAGAAGATCGAGTGCTGCTCGAGAAGGTGGAAGCGGCGTTCGATGCCGTGGGCACGCTGCTGGCGAACTGTCAGTTCAAAGCCGCTCAGGCGGAAGCGATGACCTTGGCCCGCGCGGTAAACAAATATCTGGACGACAAAGCGCCCTGGTTCCAGATCAAAGAAGATCGGGCGGCAGCGGCGACGACTCTGTTTGTAGCTTTACGGGTCATCGACTCGTTGAAGGTGTTGCTGGCTCCCTTTCTGCCCTTCTCCGCCGAGCGGCTGCACCAATATCTGGGGTACGGCCAGCCCCTGTTCGGTGAACTGCGCATTGAGCATTTCCGCGAAGAGGAACGTGAACACGATGCGCTGGTGTATGCCGGCGAGCACGACCAAGACGTGTGGCATTCCAGCGACTTGCCCGCCGGCCAGGCGCTGCGTGAACCGCACCCTCTGTTCAAGGCGCTCGATGAAGCGGTCGCGGAAGAAGAACGCGCGCTGTTGGGCAAAACCCCTGCAGCGTAATTGCGGTGGGGCGCAGGCACGAGATTCCATTGGTGGCCACGCGGAAATGTAACAATAGCGTTCCCCCAAAATGCTATAATAGTCCGGTTCTTCGCTCCTTCGTGCGATAGCGATGTGATACCGTTGTGGTATACTGGTCACATTACGGTAAACAGGGTCATCGAAAGCCAAAGGAGCACGGCGATGTTTGTGGAAAGTTCTTTTCAGATCAAGGCGGAGCAGTACAAAGACCTGCTCCGGGAAGCGGAACGGGAGCAGATCCTGCGGGAGGCTACTGGAGGGCGAAAGAACAATGGGCGTACCTACAAATGGGCGCTGCCCCGGTGGCGGCCTCGTCTGTCACCCAGCAAGCTAAACTGGCAGCGCGGTGTACGCATCTGGGTGGGGGCCGGCGTTCTGTTTGCCATTCTCAGCTTATGATGTTGTCAGATTTTGAACCATGCCCCGTCAAGAAGGTGACTCGATCCAGATTGGGTTTGCCGCCGGTGTCTCCGGCAACGTGGCCAACCTGGGCATCGACGAGCGCAACGGCGCGGAACTGGCCACGAAAGATTTCGCTGAAGTGAAAGGCTTCGCGGTGAAGATGGTGGCCGACAGTCCACCGCGAGCTGGCACACGGATGAGCAGGGACGCCTCCCCCGGTTGTTCTTGATCCGTGCGACTCGCGTGCATACGCGCCCTTTGCGCGCTCAGAGCAGACGATAGCCCTCGTCCCCAAGGGCGACCCGCTTAGGCCACATGCGCCCCCGTCCGCGTAGTTGCCGCCTCTGGCCGC
>CAYWAK010000177.1:0-6171 GCA_964455755.1 uncultured Ardenticatenales bacterium
CCCACACCGTTCATGGAGGCCGGCCGATGAACAGCGGACTGTTGAAACCTACCCGACTCTTTTTGGCCACGGTATGTACCCTGAGTTTAGTGGCTGTCCTGACCCTCGTGTCTCGTGGCAGCCCCGGCGTTCGCGCTGCCCCCCCCAACCATGCCGCAACGATAGCCCTGTCTTCTGGCGGCTCGCTCACCTTTGCCGTAGACCCTTTGCCGCCGGCAATGGTGCAGCCCGGCCAGACCATCACCTCTAGCTGGGTCATCAGCCCGGCCACCACGCCCGACTATGTTCTCTATGAAATTCGCGACCCCGCCCATCCGGGTACACACTTCGGCCGGCGCGTTTTCACGGGGACAGCCGGTCTGGCGCAAACGGCGCTGGACACTGTGCCCCTGACCATCACCACCGGGACGTGGGAAGCCCATCTCGAATTCCACTCTCTGGAAGCTGGACTGGAGCAACAAGCCACGGTATCTCTTTGGCTCACAGAAGCCGGCAGTCTGACCGTTTGGAAATATCGGGACGATAACGGCAATGCAACACCCGAAACGGGCGAGGGCGGAATGCAAGGCGTTACCATCACGCTTTTCTCCCCACTGCCGTATGCCTACTCAAACCCGACCGTCTCCTGTGTCACAGATGCCAATGGCTCGTGCGTTTTCAACAATTTGCCCGTCGGGACCTATACCGTCACCGAGTCCACGCCCTATGGCTATACGCCCAGCATTTCCGATTCGACTGTGGTGACGATTACCGCCAACCATCAAAGCACCGTTACGTTTGGCAACTGGCCCTTCACCCCCACACCGACGCCAACGCCCACTCCGGTGCTCCCCTTCCAACCCATCCTGCCCAAGGAGTTGGCCATCAATCCGAACAACGACCGCATCGTGGTCCCCTTCCACGGCGACCTGGGCCTGCCTACACCGGTGCCGCCACTGGCTGTGCTCATTGACGGGGCTCCGGCCAGCCCACACTTCAACGAACCGGTCAAAGGCATCACCGATACCGGCGAAGGAATCTTTGGCGTGGCCATCAACCCGAACACCGACGTAGGCTACGTGGTCAGTCTGAGCGACAGCCAAATCTCACTGATCAACACGATCAGCAACACGTTGATCGGCCACATCCCCCTGGCAACGAACCCGGCCATGGATGCCGTCATGACGCCGACCAACAAGATTTTCGTCACCGAACATGGCAACAACACCGTGGCCGTCATCGAGGGCGACTCGTCATCCGCGAACTACAACACCGTCATTACGCGTATATCCCACTTTGCCGCCCCCTTCGGCGTGGCCGTGGATCCCGACCAGCGCTACGTGTACATCACCAACCGGGACCACGCCACCGGCATACCGATGGGCATAACGGTGTTGAAAGATGATTCGACCCCGGCCAATCCGACGAATATCTACGAATACCATCAGATTCCGTTTGACGGCAGCCAATCAACCGGTGGTTCACTGGCCTGGATGCCCAACGGCAGCCCGTATGTGGTCGCGGCCTATTCCGACGCGATAGATACGTGGCTGTACGTCACCTATGCCGATGACCTGTCATCTATTTACCACCATCCGAACAAATTGGCCGTCGTGCGCCTGAACGCGCATGACCCCAAGATGTACGACCTGGTGGCGACGATTGGGCTGCCGGGGCCTGCGGAAGCGGCGATGGCCTTCAATCGGGCGCGCAAACTGCTCTACGTCACGAACGGCGGCTTCCTGCTGGAAGATTCGCCATACGGATGCAAGGCCGGCCCACCGGGGAACGTCTCGGTCATTGATACCGAGCACAACACGCTGTTGCGGACCGTCTCCTACGCCAGCATTCGCGTTGACGTTCCGCCGGAATTGGGTATGTTCCGCTTCCTGAACCCCTTTGGGATTGGCATACACCCCGAAACCGGCATGGTCTATGTGGCCGACCGCTGCCAGGACCAGGTCTACGCCTTCGCCGATACACCGGAGCTTTCGGCCAGTGTGGATGACGGCCTGGTGACCGTTGCACCCTCCAGCCAGGTAACATACACCATCACCTACACAAACACCGGCGCAATGACCGGCACCAACGTCGTGCTCACGGAGACTCTGCCGCAGTTCTCCCACTTCATCGGCATCGGCTGGGCGCCGGCCGGCGCCGGCCAATACACCTGGCCGGTGGGAACCTTGCCGCCGGGGGTCACGGGGACGATACCGTTCCCCGTACTGTTCGATTCCTCCATGCCCGGCGCCACCGCTGTGACCGATACCGTAGCCATCGGCGACGACGGAACCAACGGTGCAGACCCCATTACGGCCAACAACCAGGATATCGATGTCGATTCCGTGGGCAGTGCGGCGACCACGGCCACACCAACCGCCACGGCGTCGTCCACGCCCACCGCCACACCAACCGCCACGGCATCGCCCACGCCAACCGCCACGCCAACGGCCACAGCCACCACAACAACAGCCACACCGTCTCCGACGGCCACAGCTACACAGTCTCCGACGCCCACGGCCACGCCGGGAACCGGCTATCTCTGGCTGGAGCCGCCATCGCAAACGGTCTCGTCGGGGGGCGGCCCCTTCACCGTAGACTTGAACATCCAGGGCGTCACGCATCTGGGGGGATTCCAGGTTCAGATCACATTTGACCCGGCGGTCGTGCACGTGAACAGTGCGGTTGTGGGACCCTTCCTCGGCAGCACGGGCCGCACCGTCCTTCCCGTTCCCCTGGGGGGGCCGACGATTGACAACACCGCCGGAACATTGGATATTGGCGCCGTCAGTTTCGGCGCGAACAATGGGCCGAACGGTGCGGGGACGCTGGCCACGATTACGCTGGCACCGCAAAGCGTGGGCGTCAGTGCGTTGCACCTGGCATCCGTGATGCTGACGGACGATCTCGGGAACCCCATCTCGTTCCCGACCGGCGATGCCCAGGTCACCGTCTCCGGTGCAGCCACCAACACCCCATCGCCGACGAACACGGTGGTGGTTGCATCCACGCTTTGGCTGCCCCTGATCATCAAGGACACGTCAACGCCGGCCACGGCGACGCCCACCACGACCACCGGGCCGATATCCACCGTGCCGCCGGCTACGGCGACCGATACGCCCAGCCCCACGGCCACAGACACAACCGTGCCCAGCCCGACCAGCACCTCCACCCCCTCGGCCACGCCGGCCACCGGCGCCCAAAACACAGTCATCGTCGGCGGGCACCCCAAGACCGTTTCGGTTGGGAATGGCGAAGTGTACGTCGGTCTTGCCGATCGTGCCGAAGTGGTGGCCATGGACCCCGGCACGCTCGGCATCCGTTCGCTGCCCACCGGCGCGCTCATCGGGCCGGTGTTTAGCAACGGCTCGGCTGTTCATAGCGGCGAACTCTTTGTCAGCAATCGGGATGAAGGAACCGTCTCCGTGATCAGCCCCACGGCCCCCCTGACGGCCAGCATCGTAACGCACATTGGCGTCGGCCCCAAACCCTTTGGCATGGCGGCGGCAACAAATCATGTCTACGTGGCGAACCACGGGACCACCTCCACGGATAGCAGCATCATGGCGATTGACCCGGCCACCCACAGCGTGATCAAGACCGTGCCTGTGCCGGAGGGAGGCGCGTCGTTCCTCGCCGCAGTGCCCGCACAAAATCGCGTGTTTGTCACGGCCTGGGACTACGGCCTTTACGTCGTGGACGACGTGAGTGGTGATTTTCAACGTAAGGAGCCGGTAGGGATCGGAGCGTTTGGCGTGGCCGCGAATCCCGATACCCAGCGGGTGTATATCGGCAATCGAATCAGCAACACCATCCGGGCGATGAGCGCCCAGACCTTCGCCGATCTGGGCACGTTGACGCTCCCACATCCGCCATTTGCCCTGGCGGATAATCCCCATACGGGTCACCTCTTTGCCGTATCCGCAGACACGAACGAAGTGTACGTCATAGACGACACAACCCTCACACTCCTCGCAACCGCATCCGTGGGCAATCAGGGGGATGGCACCGGCGGCCAAGGAATTGCCGTACTCAACGACAAAGCCTATGTGGCAAACTATACAGATGGAACGGTCACCATTATTCAGGACGGCACTTGGCCGTGATGTATCAAGAGAATTGATCGAGATATGGACAACTAGATAGGGGTGCAACATGCATCAACTTTTCCAAACGCTGTCCGTAGTACCGGAGAACTGGCGGCTCCTGTTTTATGGCGTAGGCATCATCGCCGTCGTGCTTGCCCTCGCGGCCACCGTTCGTCGCATGTCACTTTGGTCTCGCGGCAAAGACCAGGCCAACGTATTGGAAGGCAAGGGCACAGGCGGGCTCCTTTGGCTCAGCGTGACCCGCCTTTTCAGCCCGGATTGTCTCCTGGCCGTAAGGGTCTTCAACCGCAGTCGAATACGGGGTTTCATGCTGCTGTTCATTGTTTGGAGTGTGCTGCTGTTGGCGCTGGGGGTGTTGCTCTCCGCGGTCCAGGCGATATTGGGCGTGACCCTGGTCAAGGGGCAGACCAGCCTCTACCTGTCACTGGTCATGGATATTGCCGGCGGCCTCCTGCTCGTGGGGCTGCTCATCGCCCTGGCCCGGCGTTACATTTTCCGTCCGGAACACTGGGTCTCCATCGCCTCCGATGCCGTGGTCATGAACCTCTTCACCGGGGTCGTGTTGATGGGCTTCATTATGGAGGGGATGCGCCTGGCCGCACTGCCGTGGGCAGCAGCCAAGTGGACGCCGGTCGGATACGCAATTGGGCACCTGCTGGCCGCGATTCCGGGCGTGGAGGCCACGTCGCTGATCACGGCCTACCCGGCCGCTTATGTCTTCCATGCCGTGCTGGCCTTCCTGCTGATTGCGTACTTCCCATTTTCGAAGCTGTTCCATCTGTTTGCAGCACAAATTACCTTGTTCGCCGCTGTGAGTGAAGGGAGAGGAATATCGTGGCAGAAGCTAAGCACGTCTCGTTGATTGAAGGCCTGACCAAACTGCAAGTCGTCAGTCTGGATGCCTGTACGCGCTGCTTCGAATGCTTGAACTGGTGTCCCGTCTATGATGTGACCAACGACGAAAGTATGACCACGCCCGAAAAGATCCGCACGTACGGGGAACTAATCCGGCAAGAAGAAGGTCTCAAGGCCAAAATCTTCGGCCCCCCACACGTGGACGCGGAGACGCTGGAGAAGTTGTCAGTTGCCTTGTATACCTGCACCACATGCGGTGTGTGCGGCGAAGTGTGCCCGGTCGGCATTCACACACAAGAACTATGGCCGGCCATGCGCGCAAAAATGGTTGAGTTGGGCGTCGGCCCAATCGGCGGCCAGCGACAGGCCAAACAGATCGTCGCCGAGAAACACAATCCTTACGATCGCCCGCACGAAGAACGCTTCGACTGGATTCCGGACGACGTGGTCGTCGCCGATGAGGCGGAAATCGGCTACTACGCCGGATGCAGCGGCTCCTACACCGCACAGCCGATGATGATCGGTGCCCTGCGCATGATGCAAGCTGCCGGCATGGAGTTTACCCTCTTTCCCGATGAGTGGTGTTGCAGCTTCCCGCTCTTTGTGATCGGCGAACTGAGCACGGCAACAGAAATGGCCCGACACAATGTACAAGGATTTGTGGACCGGGGCGTGAAGAAGGTGGTTGTTTCCTGCCCTTGCTGCACCTTCATGCTTCAAAAACAGTGGCCGAAACTTTTGGGGAGCGAATTGCCCTTCGAAATCGTACACATCACCCAGGTGATGGAGGACAAGTTTGCCAAGGGTGCGGTGCAGTTAAGCAAGCCGCTCCCGGAGCGCATCACCTTCCATGATGCCTGTTATCTGGCCCGTGGCGTGCGCATTTTGGATGAGCCCAGAGAGGTGATCAGCCAATTCGAAAACGTAGAGTTCGTGGAGATGGAACGCAACCGCGAAAACTCCAAGTGCTGCGGGTCGGGAGGGGGAATCCGCCGCGCCTACCCCGAAATCTCCATTGACATGAGCATCAACTTGATCAAGGATGCCGAAGCGGTCGGCGCGACCACGTTAGTGCTCGATTGCCCGGCCTGTTACGAACGGGTTCGCCTGGCCAACGAACAATACCAAAGCGACGTCCGCATCGTGGACTTGATGCAGTTGGCCGCGGAATTGTTGTGAACACAGAACGTAGGGGCGAAAAATCTTTCGCCCCTACAACAACCGCCCC
>CAYWAK010000178.1:0-6028 GCA_964455755.1 uncultured Ardenticatenales bacterium
GAGGGCCGAGGAAATTTGACAATTCTCATCATAGTGGATATAATAAGTCTACAAAGTTTGGTAAATATAGGAGATAGGACAACCATGCTACATGTTCATCTGTTTGGTGTGCCGGCTGTCCGAAGAAACGACAGTCCCCTGCCCATGTCCTCCCAGATGTTGGGGCTGCTTGCCTGTTTGCTCCTTTCTCCCAGACGCGCCCACCCTCGCCCGCTCCTCGCCGGCCTCTTCTGGCCTGATGTGCCGGAGGACAGGTCACGGCGCAACCTGAGCAACGCTCTCTACCGCCTGCGGCAGACGTTGGGGGACGATGCTCCCCTACAGGCAACGGCCGAGAACGTGGGTGTGCGGGACGGTGCGACACTCTGGGTGGACGTGGCCGAGTTCCGCACTGCCCTGGCGGCGGACGATCTGCCCCAGGCGGTGAAGTTGTACCGCGGGGACCTCCTCGAGGGTTACTACGACGACTGGCTCCTCGCTCCCCGTCTGGCTCTGCGCACACAGGCGTTGGAGGCCATGGAACAGTTGGTCGTGGCGCGCGAGGCCGATGGCCAGTTTTCCGGGGCATTGCGCCTGGCCCGACGGCTGGCGCAGGCCGAGCCTCTCCACGAAGAAGGGCACCGGCTCGTTATCCGTCTGCTGGCGCGGCTGCAACGCCGGCACGAGGCGTTGGCCCACCACGACTACCTGGTGAGCCTGCTCGATGATGAACTGGGCGTCGAACTGATGCCCGAAACGCAAGCGCTCGCTGCCGACATCCGGAACGAGCCGGCGGCGGCCGAACCCGTTCCCCTGCAGCAAGGCCACACGCCCTTTGTCGGACGGGTGGAGGAGAGGGCGGCGGTCTTGGCAGCGCTGGAAACGGCGCTTGAGGGGAGCAGCGGCCGGGTCTGCGCCATTGAGGGTGCGCCGGGGATTGGCAAGAGCCGCATGTTGTGCGAGCTGGCAGGCGGAGCGCTATGGCGTGGCATGGCGATAGCAGGCGGCAACGTGATGGAGCAGCCTACGCCCTCGCCCTTTTCACCGCTGGCCGTTGCCCTCAACACCGCTCTTGCCGGGCCACGTGCCACTCAGATCGAAATGCTGTTGCCGGCCACGACGCTGGCTGCACTGGCCCCACTGTATGCCCCGTGGCGCGATCTGGCCCCATTGCCGAACCTCCCCCCACGGCAGGCCCGCGACCGTTTCCACCGCGCGCTGGCCGATGTGTGGCAGACGCTGGGTGACTTGACGCCCCACCTCCTCTTCTTCGACGATCTCCAGTGGGCCGCGCCCGCGCTGTGGGAAGCCCTCGACGTTCTGGTTCAGGCACTGCCGAAAAGCCGGGTCTTCCTCCTCCTGGCCTACCGCCGGCCCGCCATCGAGCAAAGCGCGGGATGGGCTACGTTGCAGCGTTGGGAGCGAGAGAGCCGCTTGACGGCGGTGGGTCTGAACCCGCTGGACAGAGCCGAGGTTGAGCAACTATTGCCTCCAGCCAAGCGGGACCGGCTGGACGAGGTCATGACGACTACGGGGGGCAACCCCTTCTTCGTGACCGAAGCGCTGGACGTTTTGGAAAAGGGGCGACCGTTGCCGGACGCCCTGTTGCCGGCACACATGGCCGCGCTCTCCCCCGAGACCCAGGTGGCGCTGGAGAGTGCCGCTGTTATCGGGACGAAAGTGCCCTACCGGCTGTGGGCGGCGGTGAGCGAGATGGACCCCTTCGCCCTGGCGGCAGCGGCGGAACAGTTGGCAGACAACCAGCTACTCCGGCCCGTGCCGCTGGGATTCATCTTTTCCCACAACTTGCTTCAAGAGGCGGTATACGACGGCATGGATAGCTCCCGCCGCCGGCAGCTTCATCACCAAGCAGCTCGTGCCCTGGCGGACGAGAACAAGGGGGGCTTGCGCACCCGTGCGTATCACCTGGACCGGGCCGGCGACAAGGAAGCGGCGGCGGCAGTGTATCGTCAGGCAGGTGAGCAAAAGCTGGCCCTCTTTGCCTTTGCCGAGGCGCAAAGCGCGTTCGAGCGCTCGCTGGCTTTGTTGCCCCCAACCCCGTCGCGCGCGCGCGTGGAAACGTTACTGGCGTATGCCCGGGCCTGTGAGATAACCGGCGATGTGGCAAAGCAGGGAGAAACCCTGGATGCCGCCCTGCGAGAGGCCCGTGCCCTCCATGAAGAGGCTCTGCTTGCGGAGGCGATCATGCGCGCCGAGGCGTACCGCGCCGGGCAGGGGCAGGCAGAAGCAGAATCGGGAGCCGTCGAGACCCACGAAGCGATGACCGCCGGCGGACGCCGCAAGACCGTGACGCTGGCCCGTCAGGATGCCCCGCTGGGCCGGCCGCTGGCGGCGGGCGAGAAGGTCACGCTGCGTTGGACGCTTGAAGCACCGGAAGACGCGACCGTCACCGGCAAAGCCCCCCGCCGGCGGTACGTCCTGCGTCGCCTGCTCGCCGAGGCCGAGGCCGCGGGCGCTGCGCCCACGGACAGCGACCTTGCTGACGCGCTCGGCGTTTCCCGCCACACCATCCTCCGCGACATGGACGCTCTTGCCCAGGCAGGCACGACTCTCCCCACTCGCCGCCGGCGCAGAATCTTGCCACAGAAATAGCGATTCCAGCGCAACGGCCACGCAATACGCTCCACGGTGGTTCATCTCGCATGCTGGCCACGCGGAAATGTAACAATAGTGTTCCCCACAAATGCTACAATAGTCCGGTTCTTCGCTCCTTCGTGCGATAGCGATGTGATACCGTTGTGGTATACTGGTCACATAGTCTGGGCGCTTCACAAAACATTAGTCTCAGACAGACCAATAGGAGGAAACAAGAATGAAAAAGCTACTATTCCACGCCCTGGTCGGTTCGGAGAATCCGACGCGGGCAGCGTTTCCCTTTCTCCAGGCCGTAGCCAACAAGGAGCGCGGCGACGATGTCACCATTGCCCTGGGCGGTGATGCGGTCGTCCTCATCCGAGACAGCATCATCAACTCGGTCAATCCCGTGGGGTGGCCACCGCTGAAGGAGACCTTCGCCAAGGTCGTAGAGCACGGTATCCCCATCTACGTCTGAGGGGGCTGCGCGGTGGCCCGTGGGGTCACAGAGGAAGATCTGCAGGGCAAGAACGCCCGCTTCATCAACTTCGCCGACTCGGCAGAAGCCTATGCGACGGCGGACCAAGTGTTTGTATTCTAGGCAAATCAGCGAATGGTGGATGGTGCGCCGAGCGCATAGCGTGGTGCGTGTTGCGTCGAACATCGCGATACGCACCACGACTGACAACGAAAGGATAAACCGTGAACAACCCCAAAACATTTCTCGTTGCCGCGGCACAGGCAACGCCCGTATTCCTCGATAAGAAAGCCACGCTGGAGAAGACTTGCGATTTGATCGCCGAGGCCGGCAGGAACGACGCTAAGCTCGTCGTATTCCCGGAGGCGTTCTTCCCCGCCTATCCAGACTGGGTGTGGCTGTTGCCGGGGGGCGAGGCCGGCGAACTGAACGCCCTCTATGCCGAGTTGGCCGAGAACGCTGTCGCCGTCCCCGACGAGGCGACAGACAAGCTCTGCCAGGCCGCGCGCAAAGCCAAGATCAACGTGGTCATGGGCATGAACGAACGCAACCGCGAAGCGAGCGGCGCCAGCTTGTACAACGCCCTGCTCTACATTGACTCCGCCGGCAACATCCTCGGCACGCACCGCAAGCTGATCCCCACGGCGGGCGAACGCACCGTCTGGGCGCAGGGCGACGGCAGCACTCTCGATGCCTACGACACGTCGGTCGGCAGGCTGGGCGGCCTGATCTGCTGGGAAAATTACATGCCGCTGGCCCGCAACGCCATGTATGCCCAAGGAACGCAAATCTACGTCGCGCCGACCTGGGATCGTGGGGAGATGTGGATCGCGACGTTGCAGCACATCGCCAAAGAGGGTGGCATGTTCGTGATTGGGTGCTGCCAGCCGCTGCACCTGGATGATATTCCCAACCGGCTGGAGTTCAAACAGCGCTATGCCGAAGGGACCGACTGGATCAACACGGGGCAGAGCTGCATTGTGGACCCCAGCGGCAAAGTCATCGCGGGGCCGCTCGTTGCGAAAGAAGAAATCCTCTACGCAGAAGTCAATCTCAGACGAATCACGGCCTCGAAACGGATGTTCGATGTGGCCGGGCACTACGCCAGACCGGACGTCTTCAAATTCACGGTAAATCGCAACCCCAATCCCATGGCGCAGTGGACGGAGGCGGAAAATGGTTGAGCCGGCAGCCAACCCAAACTCGGACCTGATCTACGGCCTGTACGGCGGCGGCTTCCTCGGCCAGTTCACCCGCCTGGCCCTCCTGCTCGACGTGTTCACGCCGCTATCGGCCGGGCCGGCGAGCGCAGAAAGCGTGGCGTCGGCGTGCGACGCCGACGTCGCCGGCATCCGCGCCCTGCTCGACCAACTGAGCAGCACGCAGGTCCTGTCATATCAGCCCGAAATGCACACCTATGCGCTGACCCCATCGGCGGCGGCCTTCCTCGTGCGCGGAGCAAAATCGTACGCCGGCGACTGGGTCCTGGCCAACACCGACCCGGCGATGTGGGACGGAATGCTAGACACGATTCGTTCCGGAAAGCCGGCCCATTATCCTTTACCCTGGGCGCAGGACGCCTGGCTGGAAAGTTTCAGCCCCAGCCGCGTAACCTACAGCCTGGAACTATGGCGCACGGTCGGCCTCGAAGCGGATCGGGATCGGCCGCTGCACTTGCTTGACCTGGCCTGTGGGTGCGGCATCAAGACGCTTGCTTTCGCGCAGGCGCACGAGAACGTTCGCGTCACCTGCGTGGACAGCGCCGACGTGCTCGATGTGGCGCGCGACCTGGCCGGCCGCTTTGACGTCGAAACGCGGACGCATTTCGTGCCCGGCGACATTCTCGCCGATGACTTCGGGGCGGAGCGATACGAGGCGGCATTGCTGGGCCTGATTACCTACATCCTGACCCCGGAGCAGAACGCCGGCGTGTTCCGGCGCGCGTTCCGGGCCTTGCGACCCGGCGGGAAATTGGTGGTTGACGCCATCATGTCCGCTGACCGGCCCTCGGAATGGGCCAGCCGCGCCACGCTGCTGATGAACACCTGGAACGGTGGGGCGGCACATTCCTTCGGTGACTACCGGGCCTGGCTGGAGCAAGTGGGCTTCCGCACGGTCGTGCAGCACAACGAGCAATTGCTGTCGGCCATCAAGTGATGGGTAAGGCCACAGCAGGCATAAGTGTCTCGCCGCCGAAGCCATTGCGACATTGCAAAAGTCTCGGCAGAACCTTTACAATCCACCGCTCTCCTTCTTTTTCCGATTCTTGAAATACTGCGGATATAGCTGCAGTCCACAGTCTGGGCAAATCCCGTGGCTGAACTCTGCCTCCGAATGTTCCTCGATGTACTTTTCCAGGTACTGCCAGTTCCCTTCCTCGTCACGGATCTTCTTGCAATTGGCGCAAATGGGCAGCAGACCACTCAGCTTCTTGACCATACCCAGTGCCTCTTGCAGTTCCGCGTTCAGCCGGCGCAACTCCATCATGTCGGCGAAGCGAGCCATGGCCATGGTGACGGCGCGTTGCACTTGCGCGGCATCGGGCGGCTTCACCAGGTATGCTCCCACGCCCGCGGATGCAGCCGAGTTCACCAGCTCACGCGTTTGATAGGCCGTCAACACGACCACCGGTGTGGGGCACTTTTCCTGAATCAGGCGGGTGGCTTCGAGACCGTCCATGTCGGGCATGTTGACGTCCATCAGCACGACATCGGGCCGCAAGGACTGCACCTTCTCCACAGCCTCCCGGCCATCCATTGCCTCCCCCACCACGCTGAAGCCAATCGTTTCTACAGCCTCCTGGATGGTTTTGGACGCCAGATAGTCGTCTTCGGCAATCAGTACGCGAACTTCCTCGTCCTGTTTCATTCGTTCACCTCCCTCGGTAGCCAGAGGTCGGTGGTCGGTCGCCTGACCTCTGAATACTGTCTACTGTTCACTGCCCACCGCCTTCTGCCTTCTGCTCAAAGCGCATCA
>CAYWAK010000179.1:0-1476 GCA_964455755.1 uncultured Ardenticatenales bacterium
ATCCCCCCGGTCCCCATCTTCCCCCGCAAACAGAGGGAGAAGGGGGGAGATTTGAGGGTGTGTGGCGACGCGGCGGAGCCTCGTCGCCACACACGATCCTCTCGTTGCCGTCTTGCTACTGCAAATCGCTTGCCTGGAGGGTGGCGGCGGTTGTCCAGGCTCCACCGGAGACTTGGCGGATGCCGAACGGTGCGGCGATGTTTCCGTACTCGTTAAAGTCAACCGGCCCAACCAATCCCTGGTAGTTAATCTCCTTGCCTTCTTCCAGCGCCTTCTTGCCTTCGGCGAAATTGGTGACCTCAACCTTGTCTGGGCCAGGGTTGGCGACCTGCGGGATATTTGCAGCAATCGTCGCGCGTGTTACCTGCCCATCCTTGAGTTGGGCCCGCAACATGGCCAGGAAGAGGATGTTGGCGGCGTCATACGTATTGGTGCCGAAGATCTTCACATCTTCGCCGGAGTAATCTTTGAATTGGGTTTTGAAGGCCTCGGTGCGGTCGGCTGATTCGGCGGCCGGCACTTCTTCCAGGCCGTAAATGCCTTCGACCAACTCGGGGCTGGCCAGGGTGATGTAGTCGTCTGTCGTCTGGTCCTGGGTGACGAACCAGGTGCCCTTGTACCCGGCCTCAAAAGCAGCCTGCATGATGCGTGCCGAATCTTCGGGCGTGCCGACCAAGATGATGATGTCCGGATTGGCTTTCAGGGCTTCCTGAACCTCGGTGCGGTACGCTTGCTTTTCCGTTTTATATTCGATGGATGCGGCGAGAGAACCACCAAACGCGGTCATTGATTCCGCGATCGGATCCTTGAACGAAATCATCGCCGGTGCCTGCCCAACCATGAGCACCACGCTGGAGAAGTTCCCGTCGCGGCCCATGAAGGTCTTCGGATCGGTGATGGCCCGTGCAATCGCCCGTCCGCCCAGCGAGTCGGAGGGAACCGTGCGGAAGAAATAGCCCGTGCCGGCTTTGTCCAATTTGGTTGTCCCTGCGGTTGGCGAAACCATCGGCACTTTGTTATCCTCCACGACAGTTTTCACGCCGTTGAAGGACAAGGATGTGGGGCCGACAAAGGCCAGAACGCCATCAACCTTGACCAGCTTTTGTGCGGCTGTGGTGCCAGCATCAACCACACCTTCGGTGTCCCCTTGCACCAGGACGATCTTGCTACCCCCAATGCCTCCGCTCTTATTGACCTCTTCGGCGATCATGCGTGCCACGGGCAAAACGTTGCCGCCGACCCACGCATACTGGCCGCTGAAGGGCAAGATCACGCCGACCGGCAAATCGGCGGCCGGCGCGGTGGTCGGTGCGGTGGCCGGTGCGGGTGTCGCCGTCGGCGCGCAGGCGGCCACAATCACGCTGGCCAGCAAGAGGAGGCCGAGAAGAATCAATCGAGGGGGTATGAGCCTCTTTGGCGAACTGCGGTGGTTAACAAAACGTTCAGATGACATCATGCTCTTTCTCCTTTCCTTTA
>CAYWAK010000179.1:1576-6012 GCA_964455755.1 uncultured Ardenticatenales bacterium
GGGCGCAGGGGATGTGTCACCAAGCTGGTTCAACAGCCCGATGGTGAGCATGTACACGAAAGCCAGGTCCACCAGGAAGTAGGAGTTGTCAATTGCACCGTGCGCCAGAAAGTCCGCCATGCTGGCCGCGAGCGCTAGCAGAATGACCCGATTCCAGCCCAATGCCGCCGGCAGGGTCTTGCGGGCCGCACGCCAAAAGAGCGTCTGTTGCCAAACGAAAATCGCCAGCCCCAAAATGCCCAGAGCCACCCAGAAATGCAGCAGGACGTTGTGCGGATGCGAAAGCGACGGCTCGCCCCACGCGGCCGGCTGGATGTAGCGCGGGTATAGGTAGAGGAAGTTGTCCAGGCCGATGCCCCGCAACGGGTGATCGCGGATCATCTGCGCGGCAGAAATCCACAGGTTGATCCGCAGAAAGGAA
Source organism: uncultured Ardenticatenales bacterium (assembly GCA_964455755.1). Taxonomy (GTDB): domain Bacteria; phylum Chloroflexota; class Anaerolineae; order Ardenticatenales; family JAADHH01; genus JAADHH01. The sequence goes on from CAYWAK010000179.1 coordinate 1,998, forward strand.
GTGCCTCCGTGAAGATTGAGCAGCGAAGCCAGTCGCTCTGTGCGGAAAAGGGGCAGCAGGGCAAGCAATCCGGCCAGGGCCAGGCCGGCGAAAGCTGCGCGTATCTTTTTTCCTCCGTGCCATGCCAGGAAAGCAAGAGCCGCCGGCAGACCAAGGAACCAGGCCCCCCGCGAAAAGGTCAGGAACAGGGCGGCGGCCAGCGGAAGGGCCGCAAGGCCATAGAGCCAGCGGCGACGCGACGTGGGCGCATACAGGGCCACGGCAACAGCGAGAGGCAGAACGCGGCCCAGGAACAGCGACAGATTGTTCGGGGATCCGTAGAGCGAACGGACACGCGACACGCCCTCCACGACAATCACCCCGTTGCCCGTGGCGGTCTGCCACAGCGCGTGCAAGGCAAGGACGATTCCGGCCACCAGCAGAGCGTCCAGCAAGCGCAGTACTTCCCGCCTGCGGACCACGTAAGCACGGACAAGGCCATAGAAGATGGCCGGCTCCAGTACCACCACCCGAAACTGCCGCGCGGCTGTGCCGAAATTCGTCGACCAGGAAAGGGAGAGCAGCCCCAGCAGGACGAAGCCTGCCACGGCCACGTCCATCGCGTTCGGGCGGCGGCGTGTGGTGACCGTTTCGCCCCACCAGCCATGCGGAAGGGCCTGTCGAAGAACCCATGTCGCCAGCCCGATGAGGGTCAGCACTTCCACCAGAGAGAATTGTTTTCCACCGGGAAACACTTTGGGCAGCAGGAAGAAGGGAATGCTGAAGACGGTCAGAGTCAGACCGACCTGCGGGCGCACGAGATACAGGATGGCGGCCAACAGCGCGCCCAGGCCGATCAACGGCCAGGTGGGAGCCAGATAGAAGAGGGCCATCGCGCCGCCCATCGCCGCGAGGAAGATCATTTCGTTACCGGCAGCCACCCGTCGCACGACGGCTTGCCATATTTGCGGGGCCGCTATTCTGCGCAGGATGCGCAGCAGGCTGGCCCCCACCAGCGCGGCGGCTAACAACAACGTAGCCAGCCATAGCTCGTAGGGCCGGGTTGTTCGTTCGCGCACGACGATCATTTCCTCCAGCCGGGCTTGCGGGCCAGACTCGTTGATGGTGATGACGGCCCGGTGGGTAGAATCGGCTAGGCCGTGCACCAGCGTAACCCGTTGCCGGCCCAGACCGGTGACGAGCACTTCACGCGGCTGCTCGTTTCCGTCCACGGTGATGTGCGCGCGCACCGGCCCCCGAATGACCGCATCAAGCCGGGTACCCCGGAACGACAGTGCCGGCTTCTGCGTTCCCGCCGGCGCAGGCGATAGCGGCACGTCCGCGGGATACCATCCGGGGCCGGCAAACCACGGCCGGGCCGCCTCCCGGACAAGGCTTTCATAGAGGGGGCCTGGCGTGCCGTCTGGGGATAGGAGTGCGAAGCCCCAGCGGGGATCGTCCGTTGGCGCATCCGGCTGGAAGGCCGGCAGGAGCATGGCCCCCATCCACGGCCATTCCGCCTGGGCGCGGGCGACGGCAAGGAGCGTGCGGCGGGCTTGTTCATCGGCTGTGGTCGAACCCCAAATTGAAGGGCTGCCGGGCCAATCAGGTGGCAGAGCGTTCCACCCAAAAGCTGTGGCCCAGATGGCCTTGCTTCCATCGCCCCAATCTTGCATCTCTTCCCGCAGCAACGAGACCCTGGAAAAGTTCAATGCGTTCGCGGCCACCCGCCGGTCGTCGGGGCCGGTGCGAAACCCGTACGGCTCCGCGGCAAGGACGTCAAAGTAGCGTGCGGCCCCCACGCGGTACATTTTGCGTAGATACAATATCTCGTTCATGTTGGCCCCACCAATCTCGGTGGTTGGGGCCAACGCCGCGGTGATGATCACCGCTTTGGAATCCACCGCACGGATCTCGCGTGCGGCTGTGCGCAACAGGAAACTATAGGCTACGGGGTCCACGTAGCGATGTCCCCAATGAGGGGCGATGTTTGGCTCATCCCAGATTTGATAGGCGGCAACATTCGGCCCGTACCGCTTGGCGAAGGCCGCCGCAAACGTGCCAAAGTCTTCGTAGCGGGCCGGCGGGGCGAAGGGATCGCCGGCATCTTCTGGGGCCCGTGCCCACCGTGGTGCGGTGTCCAGCAGCGCAATAAGTTTCAGGTTGTGAGCGCGTGTCGCTTTGACCCAGCGGTCCGCTTGCGTCCAGTCGAACACGCCGCGAGACGGCTCCAGGTCGGCCCAGCGGAAGGACTGGCGCACCCATTGCAAGCCGGCGGCGGATAGAGCGGAGAGCGCGTTGTCAAGTTCTCCGTCATTGGCATAGCGGCTCAGTTCCACGTTGACACCCCAGGGGTAAACGGCGGCCAGCGGAACTCTCGGGGGCACCCCCCGGCCTGCACTATCGCCGCCTTTGCCCCAAGCACGTAGGCCGTACAAAGCCAAGAGGGTCAGGACAGCAAGCGCGGCCACGTGCAGCGCAATCAGACCGATGGCCCGTTTGTCTACAGAGCGGACCGGCGATGCGGAAACAAGGCGGTGCGTTTTTCCCATGGTGTTTTTCTGAAGCACTGCTCTGAAAAAGAATCGGGTCAGGTGTCAGGTGTCACGTATTGTGTAAAACGTGAAACGCGGTACACAGTACGCTCAACACTCCACGCTCAACGCAATTTTCATCGTTGGTGGCGTGCATACGCTCATGGGCACTGTTGTGAAATAGACGAATGCGCACTGAACGCTTGCTCATACGGTAAGCCCCAATACCTTTACCAATTCGCGCAGGAAGAGCTCGGCATCGGTGACCAGCCCCACGGCCTGAAACGTGCCCCGATCGGCGAGCTTGGTGACGACTGCCGGATTGATGTCCACGATGACCGTCTTGACTTCCGCCGGCAACAGGTTGCCCGTGGCAATCGAATGGAGCATCGTCGAAATCATGATGGCCAGCCCGACGCCGCGCACGCCTTCCCTCATGCGTTGCTGTGCTACGGTCGTGTCGGTAAGCACCTCCGGCAGGGGGCCATCGTCGCGAATGGAGCCGGCGAGGACAACCTCGATGCCGGCGCGGAGGGCCTCGTACATGATTCCGCTGCGCAGTTCGCCCGTTTCAACCAGCGCCCGAATGGAGCCGGCGCGACGCACGGCGTTGATCGCCTGCATGTGATTTCTATGGCCTCCCTCGACCGGCATACCGCTGGCCAGATTGATGCCCAGCGATGTGCCAAACAGGGCCGCTTCGACGTCGTGGACAGCGATGGCATTGCCGCCGAATAGGACGTGCAAGTACCCCTCGCGGATCAGTGCAGCCAGGTGGGGCGCAGCGCCACTGTGTACGATGGCCGGCCCGGCAACGCAAAGAATCTTCCCGCCCTGGTCACGTACGGCCTTCATCTCACGCACAATATCGGCAATGGCCAGCTTCTTCGGTTTCTCCGAGGAAACTGCACTCATCATGAAACTAAAGGCGTCACTGGTACGGGCGCGTGCCAGCGGTATGACCCGAATGCCGGCATGTTCCACGGCAATCTCATCACCCGCGCGTACCTGAGCCATCGGCCGGAGAACGGCCCGGCCGGCTGCCCGATCAACAACAATGACCAGGTCCATTTCCGTGCCCACTACGTCCGTCCAGCGACCATTCAAACGCACTTGTGTGGGCAAGTTTGTGCTCGAATAGAAGTCGTCGGGCAGCGCGCCGTCACGGGGGGCCGGACGTGTTCGCACATCCCCTTCGGAAACCAGCTCGGCTCCGTATTTCTGTAGGGCGGCGATGATATTCTGCAACTGATTTTCTTGCGCGGCAAAGACGTGCATGCGGGCGGAGCTTGTTTCATCTTTGTGGCGGCCAACCTGGATTTCGCTGACCTCGAACTCCCCGCCCAAATCCATGATCGTATCGAAGACGCGCGGCAATACCCACGAGTCGATGATGTGACCGCGCAGGGTGATTTCCTCTCCGTAGGGGTGACTCTTCATGCTCTTCTATCTCCTGTGTAAATAGGACACAGATGACACGGATAAACACGGATAAAAAATCT
>CAYWAK010000180.1:0-5865 GCA_964455755.1 uncultured Ardenticatenales bacterium
ACAGATTTTTTATCCCTGTTTATCCGTGTCATCTGTGTCCTATTTACACAGGAGGCTTAATGCTTGCCAAGCGAATAATCCCGTGCCTCGACGTCAAGGATGGCCGTGTCGTGAAGGGCGTGAACTTCGTAAACTTGCGTGATGCCGGTGATCCCGTGGAGCAGGCGCAGGTCTACGACGCCGAACGTGCCGACGAGCTGGTATTCCTGGACATCACCGCTTCGCACGAGCAACGGGACATTGTGCGCGAGATGGTGCGCCGCGTCGCCGACACGGTGTTCATCCCATTCACCGTGGGCGGAGGCATCCGTACGGTGGAAGACATGCGCAGCATTCTGGCCGCCGGCGCAGACAAGATCTCGATCAACAGCACAGCGGTGAAGACTCCCGAGTTGGTCGGCCAGGGTGCGAAGCGATTTGGTTGCCAATGCGTCGTGGTGGCCATTGACGCCCGCCGGCGCGAGGAGACGGGGTGGGAAGTGTTCATCCACGGGGGCCGCATTCCCACGGGCCGCGATGCCGTGGCGTGGGCCCGCGAAGTCGAAGAACGCGGCGCCGGCGAAATCCTGCTCACCAGCATGGACGCCGACGGCACGCAAGCCGGCTACGACATCGCCCTGACCCGCGCCGTTGCCGATGCCGTGTCCATTCCGGTCATCGCTTCGGGCGGCGCCGGCTCTCTGGAACATTTTCGGGAAGCCCTCACCGATGGGGGCGCCGACGCAGCGCTGGCCGCGTCCTTGTTTCACTACCGGCAACTCTCCATCGCGCAAGTCAAAACGTATCTGACCGAACACGGGGTGCTCGTCCGAAAATAGCAATGTTCTATCAGCAGGTTTACCAACTCGTGCAGCAGATTCCGTCGGGCCAGGTGGCGACGTACGGCCAGATCGCCGCGTTGCTGGGCAATCCTCGGGCCGCGCGCGCCGTTGGTTGGGCATTGCACCGCCTCTCCGACGGCGAGGCCGATCAGGTGCCCTGGCACCGCGTCATCAACGCCCAGGGCCGGATCAGCACCTCGTGCCGGGAGCATCCCGCACGCGAACAACGGCGGCGACTGGAGGCGGAGGGCATCGGCTTCGACGGGATGGAACGCATCCCGTTGGATGAATACCGCTGGGAGCCGCCACCCGAAATCTGGAGCAAGCATTTATGACGGCCTACAACCTGAAGTGGGATGAGAAGGGCCTGATTCCGGCCATCGTGCAGGACATCAACACAGGCCAGGTGTTGACCCTGGCCTACATGAACGCCGAGTCGCTGCGCCGCACGTTGCAGAGCGGCGAAACCTGGTTCTGGAGCCGCAGCCGCCGCGAGTTGTGGCACAAAGGGGCCACCAGCGGAAACACGCAGCGCGTCCACGAGGTCCGCTACGACTGTGACGCCGACGCCTTGCTGGTGCGCGTAACGCCGCGCGGCCCGGCCTGCCACACCGGCGAGTCGAGCTGCTTCCACCGTTCAATTGAAATGCAGAAGGAAACCAAGCCATGACAAACGACATCATCGCCCGCGTGGAGCAAATCATCGCCCAGCGCCAACGGGAAATGCCGGAAGGGTCATACACGGCCTACCTGTTTCGGGAGGGCCAGGACAAAATCCTGAAGAAGCTGGGCGAAGAGACCACGGAAACGGTCATTGCTTCCAAGAATGATGACCGCCGGGAAATTGCCTACGAAGCGTCGGATCTGATTTACCACCTGCTCGTATTGTTGCGCTATCACGACATGGCCTGGTCCGACATCGTCGCTGAAATGGAGCACAGACACAGCGCATGAAATATCACATCTGGACGATTGGCTGCCAAATGAACGTGGCCGACTCCCAACGACTGGGATCGGCTCTTGAAAAGTTGGGCTACGAAGGGACAGAACAGGCGGACGAAGCCGACGTCATCGTCCTGAACACCTGCGTCGTGCGGCAAAGTGCCGAGGACCGGGCCACAGGCCGGCTCCACTCCCTGAAACCCCTCAAGGCCCGCCGCCCCGATCTGGTCATCGGGTTGATGGGTTGCCTGGTCGGCGTGAAGGGGAATGGCCACGTACGAAAACAGTTTCCCGACGTAGACATCTTCCTCCCACCGTCCGACTCAAGCTCATTGATTGACTTCCTGCTGCAGCGGGAGGGGAAATCGTTGGCCGACACGGAACGCACCACCCGCGAAATGCTCCAGGATGGCGAGCTCGTGCTGCCGGCCCACGAACAAGACCGGCTGGTCAGCGCGCACGTGCCCATCGTTTACGGCTGCAACCACGTTTGCAGCTTCTGCATCATCCCCTACCGCCGGGGCAGTGAACGGAGCCGGCGCAGCGGGGAAATCGTGGCCGAAGTGCGCTCCCTGGCCCGCCAGGGCATTCGCGAAGTGACGCTGCTCGGGCAAATCGTGGACCGCTACGGCTACGACATCCCCGACGGCCCCCGCCTGCCTGACTTGCTGCGCGCCGTCCACGAGGTAGAGGGCCTGGAACGCATCCGCTTCCTCACCTCGCACCCCAACTACATGACGGATGAGCTGCTCGACACCGTGGCTGAGCTGCCCAAAGTGTGCGAGCACATCGAGGTTCCTGTGCAGGCCGGCAACGACGAGGTGCTGCGTCGCATGAGACGCAAATACACGGTCGCCGATTATCGCCGCCTGATTGAACGCATCCGTGAGCGCCTTCCGCACAGCAGCATCGCCACCGACGTCATCGTCGGCTTTCCCGGCGAGACGGAGTCGCAATTTCAGGACACCTATGACCTGCTCCATGATTTGCGTCTGGACGTGGCCCACGTGGCCCCCTTCTCTCCGCGACCGCACACCGCGGCCGCGCGCTGGCCGGACGACATCCCTCTGACGGAGAAGAAGCGTCGCCGCAAGGCTTTGGACGATCTGCAAGCGGAAATCGTCGGCGAGATCAACTCCCGTTTCCTGGATCGGCAAGTTGAAGTGCTGGTTGAGGACAAAAACAAAGGTCGTTGGCGGGGCCGCACGCGCACAAACAAGCTGGTATTCTTCGAGGATGATACACGCAATTGGCGCGGGCGACTGGCAATGGTGAAAATCACATGGACGGGACCCTGGTCTATGCTGGGAACGCTCCGGCCGTGACGTAGGCGCTTACGGCGTCAAGATCGACAAAAAGTTGTCTCAGAAAAAATCTGTGTGCGAAGCCTGTGTAAATCTGTATCCGCCGTCCTTTTGTCAACTGCCCCGCCGGGGGCCATATTTTCCGAGCAAGTTCTCGGACAATGCGTAGTTCCTTTGGTTCCGGTTTGTCCGGGTAAGGAGTCACAAGAATGTTTGAAGACCTGACAGCAAAACTGCAGAGCACGTTTGACCGCCTTGTGAAAAAAGGAAAGCTGACTGAAAATGACGTCAAGACCGCCATGCGCGAGGTCAAGCTGGCGTTGCTGGAAGCTGACGTTAACTTCAAGGTTGTCAAGGACCTGGTCGCTCGCGTCAACGAGCGGTGCATCGGCGCAGAGGTCATGAAGAGTCTTACGCCTGCGCAACAGGTCATCAAGATCGTGAACGAAGAGATTATCGCCACCCTCGGCGATCCGGGGAAGCTGGACCTGTCCGGCACGCCTCCCCAGGTCATCATGCTTGTGGGTCTGCAAGGCTCAGGTAAGACGACCACAGCAGCCAAACTGGCTGCCATGTTGCGCAAGAAAAAGCAGCGGCCCATGCTCGTGGCTGCCGACGTCTACCGCCCCGCGGCCATCGCCCAGTTGGAGACGTTGGGAAAGCAACTGGACATTCCCGTGTTCAGCGAGGGGACCGACACCGCCCCACCGAAGATCGTGGCCCATGCACTCCGTCAGGCCCGTCAATCCGCCAACACGGTGGTGATTCTGGATACGGCCGGCCGCCTGCAGGTTGACGAGCCCATGATGCGGGAGCTTGAGCAGGTGAAGGAGCAAAGCCATCCCGCAGAAATCTTGCTGGTTGCCGATGCCATGACCGGCCAGGAAGCGGTCAATGTAGCCAGGGAATTTCACGAGCGTGTGGGGCTGACCGGATTGATCCTGACGAAGATAGATGGGGATGCACGAGGCGGTGCCGCTCTTTCCATTCGCCAGGTCACCGGCGTGCCCATCAAGTTCACCGGCACGGGCGAAAAACTCGATGCGCTGGAGCCTTTCCACCCCGACCGTATGGCCTCCCGTATCCTGGGTATGGGCGACATGCTCACCTTGATCGAGAAGGCGGAACAAGCTTTCGACAGTGAGGAATCGGCTGCGCTGGAAAAACGCTTGCGCAAGGGCGAGCTCGATTTTGAAATGTTTCTGTCCCAGCTCCAGCAAGTGAAGAAAATGGGGTCCTTTAGCCAAATCCTCGACCTGATTCCTGGGATCTCGTCACTCAAGAACCAATTGCCCGAAGAAGTCACCGATCGGCAGTTTAAGCACATCGAGGCGATGATCAGTTCCATGACTGTCGCGGAGCGACGCAATCCCCGCCTGTTGAATGCCGGCCGAAAACGGCGCATTGCCCGTGGCAGCGGCACGACGGTCCAGGAGGTTAATGAACTGTTACATCAGTTTCGCCAGATGCAGCGGATGATGAAGAACCTCGGGAAGATGGGGGGGCGTGGCGGTGGATTCCAGATCCCTGGCTTGCATCTCTAGCAGGGGCCACGAATTCCAAGACCAGCTTCAGGACTTCGTCGGGGGTAAGGTTGTCTGTTGGGATGTAAAGATCGCAGTTCTGCTTGGCGTGCGCCAGCCGCCGTTCTTGTTCGGCGAGGTCCTGGAGACGGAAGTGAACGGCCAGACGCCGTCGGGTTATCGTCGAGAAGCGGGCATCGAGATAGATCAGCCAGCGTGGCCGTGAAATTCGCCGCCACATGTCTGGCACGTAGGAATGCTCCTGCGCACAGTGGCGCGCGTCATAACCGGAGCTGCGCAGGCGGCTGACCAGCGTGGACTTGCCTGCTGCACACGGGCCGACGACGGCGATTCGCTCACGCGACATCGGTCACGAACGGCCCCCACCGCCACCCCGAATGCGCGTGCCAGGCACGGGGTGTTGGCCGAGCAGGGCCGCCTCCACCCGCCCCGGCTCTAGTCCCGAGATGATGTCGACCTGCAATCCTGGCATCGTCGCAACCAGGTTCAGTGCGTCCTCCACCTTGCTGGCCATGCCGCCGGTCACGTCCATGCCGCGCGCGCCATGCACGGATGGCCGGATGGCGGGCCAGGTCTGCGGTGTGATCTCCGCGACGAGCGCTCCCGGCGAAGCCGCGCCGTCCTCGCGCAGGACACCGGCAACCTCGCCGGCCAGGATGATTCGTCGCGGTTGCAGTGCGCGCGCCAGGAATGCGAAGATCGTCTCGGTTGAGGCAATCGTCCACCCTGCTGCCTTGTCCCAGACGACATCGCCGTAAGTGAGCGGAATCAGCGCGTGGTCAAGGGCACGTTGAAAGGGCGACAGGGAAAGGGATTGCAAAACCCCTTCGTACGCTTCCGCAGAAACGGAGGGAGGGAGGACGACGATGGGAAGGCCGGCTTCGTGAAAGGCTTCGGCAACCAGTCTGTTCAGGAGGGCTGCGGCCCATGCCACATGGGCAAACCCTGGCCCGGTGCGCGGTTGATCCTGGTCGTAGCCCACGGTCTGGGCCGCTGCGTGGCCGAACGAGCCGCTGCCATGTCCCAGCACCAGCCGTAACCGTGGTGACCTGCGCAGAGCGCGAGCTACTTCCGCGGCCAGTCGCCGAATCAGATCGAGTCGTGTGGTCTGTGCACGGGTCTTGTCGGTGATTAGCGAGCCACCCAGTTTCAGAAAAACGAGTTCGGTCATGGTTTCTGTCTTTCCCATCGAAACTTAACTGCCGGCGTAGAACAGCCTTTCCAGGCTGTTGGCGGCCGCTGGCAGGCTAGAAA
>CAYWAK010000181.1:0-5793 GCA_964455755.1 uncultured Ardenticatenales bacterium
CGAACATCCCCCCCCACAACCTGGGCGAAGTCTGCGACGCACTGATCTACCTCATCGATCATTACGATCAATTGGAAGATACCACGGCTGAACAGCTCATGAAATTCGTCAAGGGGCCCGACTTTCCAACCGCCGGCATCATCTATCGTTACAAAGAAGCGGACAACGCTCCACGCCAAGACACGATTCTCAATACCTATGCGACGGGAAAAGGGCGACTCACCGTGCAGGCAAAGACCCACGTGGAGCCAATGTCACGCAACAGAAACCGCGTGGTCATCACCGAACTCCCCTATCAGGTAAACAAGACCCGCCTGATCGAGCGAATTGCTACCCTGGCTCGCGACGGCAAGCTGGAAGGCGTTGTTGATTTGCGGGACGAATCGGATCGCCAGGGCATGCGCGTGGTGATCGAATTGACGCGCACCGTAGAACCGGCCGATGTCTTGAGCAGTCTCTATCGTCTGACGCCCATGCGCACCACGTTTGGCGCCATCCTGCTCGTTTTGGTTGACGGCCGGCCCCGCCTCGCCCCCTTGAAACTGGCGCTGAAACTGTTTTTGGAACATCGCCAGGAAATCATCACCCGCCGCAGCCAATTCGAGCTCGACCGTGCTCGCAAGCGGGCGCATATTCTGGAAGGATTGCGCATCGCCCTGGAATTCCTGGACGAAGTCATTCGCATCATTCGCAAGTCACGAACTGCGGACACGGCACGGAACAATCTCTGCAAGAAGCTGAAACTTACAAAGGTCCAGGCACAGGCCATTCTGGACCTGCAGTTGCGTCGCCTGGCAGCCCTGGAACGGCGTAAGATCGAGGAAGAATACAAAGAAACGCTGAAAAAGATCCACTTTCTGGAAGACCTGCTGGCCCACCCGGAGAAGGTTTTGCAAGCGATCAAAACCGAACTTCAGGAACTCAAGAAGCAATACAACAACCCCCGCCGAACCCAAATCGTGGAGATCCCCAGTTCTGGTGTGTTGACTACGGCCGAGCTGGTTCCTGACGTGCAGATATTGCTTGCGGTGACCCGGGATGGCGAAGTGCGCCGCAATCGGCTGGGAACACGCAGGCAAAAAGTGCGGCGCGCGCATACGCTGGCCCGGGCCAGCACGCGCGACGAACTCCTGTTCCTTACGGAGAGCGGTACCGGTTTTCGATTGGCCGCTCATCAAATTCCGGATGGCGAAGCCGTGCAACTTTCCACGCTCGTTTCGGTACCGGCCGGCCAACCGATCACGACAGTGCTTCCGATCCCCGAAGACAAGAGCCAATTGGTACTGGTCACCGCGCGCGGTGTCGTCAAGCGGGTGGCCACGGACGTCCTTGCGGCTGTGCTGAGTACCGGCACGACAGTCATGCGTGTGGCCGATGGCGACCGCCTCCTTTGGGCCGGCTTCAGCACCGGTGACCAGGATGTGATCCTGGTGTCCGCGACCGGCCAGGCCATACGTTTCGCCGAAGCAGACGTGCGCTCCATGGGCCTCTCCGCGGCCGGCGTGGCCGGCATGCGCCTGACCAAAGGGGACGCTGTAGTCAGCGCAGACGTAATTGCGCCCGAATCGCAGGATTTGCTGGTGGCCTCCTCTGCCGGCTATGGTAAGCGGGTGCGCCTGTCCAACTTTCCTCGCCAGAGGCGCGGTGGCAAAGGTGTTGTGGCCATGAAGTTGACGAAAACGACCGGCTCGCTGACCGCAGCTATTGTTGTATCGAAAAAAGAGCGTGTCGTGTTGATCTCGGAAAAGGGTTCCATAGCCGACGTCGCCGTCCAACATGTGTCGGTGGCCGGCCGCAATGCGCGGGGCATGGTCATTTCCGGATTGCGGGCCAAAGATACCGTCTGCCGGCTGGTGAACCTGGGCTAGGTTTGCCCCTATCGTTCCACGATGAAAGTTGACCTGCACGTCCACAGCCACCACTCGCCGGATAGTCGCAGCACATACGATTCTATCATCGCCATGGCAGTGGCGCGGGGCCTGGACGCATTGGCCCTGACCGACCATAACACCATTGCCGGCGCGCTGGAACTGGCCCGCATCGCTCCATTCCCCGTCATCGTCGGTGAGGAAATCCGCACACCGGTCGGAGAAATCATCGGCCTCTTCCTGACGGAGGAAATCCCGCGCGGGCTAATACCCGAAGACACCATTGCACGAGTTAAGGCGCAGGGCGGCCTGGTGGCCATCCCACACCCTTTGGACCGCGTGCGGCGTGGCTCGGCGCTGGGCGAAACGGTGCTTCGCCGAATTCTTGATCAGGTGGACATCATCGAAGGGTTTAACGCGCGGGTGGTCTTTGCGGGCGACAATGAGCGCGCTCGTGAAATCGCCTCGGAACGGGGCATCCCCTGTTCCGCCGGCAGCGACGCCCACGCTCCCTACGAAATCGGCGGCGCTTACGTGGAGATGGCACCGTGGTCCACGCCGGAAGAATTTCTGGAAAACCTCGGCACGGCCAGAATCAACGGGCGGCTCAGTGGCCCCCGCGTGCGTTTGAGCAGCACCTGGGCCAAGGTCTTGAACCGGCTGCAGCAGTAAGGGGCGTGCTATAGCAAAGGCATCTTTGGTCAAGAAGCTACGCATCCAACTCCGGCAGCGTCTCATGATTAGTTAGCCATGCACCGGACAGTTTCGAGGAGGAACTTGGCGACTTGCCACACCCTATACCAGCCTGGCGCGTCTGGCTGCTCGCCAGCCGCCCAAAAACCTTGCCGGCGGCCATCGCCCCCGTGCTGGTGGGCACAGCCCTGGCCTATCGCGACGGAGCGTTCGTCCTGCCGGCGGCCATCGCGTCACTTGCCGTTGCCCTTTTTCTTCAGGTAGGGGCCAACTTCGCCAACGACTATTTCGATTTTTTCAAGGGGGCCGATACACCCGAACGGGTTGGCCCGGTGCGCGTGCTAGCCGGCGGCCTCCTTTCCCCACGCAAACTTCGCGTGGGTATGGCGGTGATCTTCGGCGCAGCCGGCGTGGCCGGTCTCTATCTGGTTTTTCGTGGCGGGATTCCCTTGCTCATCGTCGGCGCCGGCGTCATCCTGGCAGCGATTGCCTACACCGGAGGACCGTGGCCCTTTGGCTATTACGGTTTGGGGGACGTGGTCGTTTTCCTCTGCTTTGGCTTCATCGCCGTCGCCGGCACCTACTACGTACAGGCCCTGCGGCTGACCCCCCTCGCGTTCCTGACCGCCGTCCCCGCCGGCGCGCTGGTCACAGACATCCTGGTCGTGAACAATTTACGGGACATCGAGACGGATCATCGGGCCGGCAAGCGGACGCTGGCCGTCTTTCTCGGTGCGTCGCGCACGCGCATGGAGTACGTGTTGCTCCTGGCCCTGGCCTACATCGTTCCGCTCTTGCTTTGGGTGGGGGGCGGGCAGCCGGCCTGGGTCATGCTTCCCTGGCTGTCTCTCCCTCTTGCCGTTCATCTCGTACGCGAAATCTTCGTAGCCAGCGATGGCCCGGCGTTCAATGCCCTCTTGGCGCGCACAGCGCAACTGGCCCTGCTATTTGATTTGCTCTTTGCCCTCGGCCTGATGCACTGATTCTCCTCTTCCAGACAGCCTTTCACCACGGCGACGATGTCGCGTTCGTCTTCAACAATCAAGATACGTTAGGACATGGTGGTACCGTGATCAGCAGGGATCAGGCGTTCTTCAGCACGATGGCCATGGCCTTCTTCAGCTTGGCCAGTGTGTCGGCCCCCGTTTCATCGGTCACGCACTCGGTCACGCAGGTATCAATGTGACCCTCCAGCAGCTTGATGATCACCTGGTTCATGGCTGCTTTGACGGCCGCCATTTGGATGAGCAAGCTGTCGCAGTCCTGGTGTTCGCCCAACATGCGACGCACTGAGCGCACGTGCCCTTCGATGCGTGCCAGCCGGGCGTCCAGGTTTTTCTCCATCTCCGGAGTCAGGTAAACGTTGACAATGTCGCCCGCCGGCGTGCGGGTGACCAAAGGCGTTGGTTCAGGCATGGGTGTTCCTTTCTAGCAGACGTCAGATGACAGATGACACCGACGACTGACGCACAAATCACCCCGCGCAACAGCTCAACTTGGCGACGTCCTTCTCGAAGGTTTGGGCGGCCAGCTTCAGCCCCTCGGCGGTGGTGAGGTACGGGAAGAGCGTGCCCGCCAGGTCCTGCACCGTGGCCCCGAACTTCATAGCCATGACCGCCGTCTGGATGATCTCGCCCCCCTCCGGCGCGAGCACGTGGGCGCCCAGCAGCCGGTCGGTCTCCACGTCGGCCACCAGCTTGATCAGCCCCCGCGTGTCGCGGGCCGCCAGCGCACGAGGCACATACTCCAGCGGGAGCACCGAGGTTTTCACGTCATACCCCTGCTTGCGGGCCTGCGCCTCCGTCAGGCCGGCCGCAGCAACTTGCGGATCGGTGAACATCACTTCCGGCAAGTTCGACAGGTCCAACCGCCGTTCGCTGCCGGTGAGCGCGTTCTCAGCCGCGATGACGCCGCCCGCCGCAGCTACGTAGACGTAATCGGCCAGGCCGGTGACGTCTCCGGCAGCGTACACGTCCGCGTTCGTGGACTGCATGGTGGTCTCCACCTGCACGTGTCCCTTCGGCCCCAGGGCGATGCCGGCCTTCTCCAGCCCCATATCGTGGGTGTTTGGGATGTGCCCCAGTGCCGAAAGCACCTGTTCGCCCCGAAACTCGCGGATTTTGCCTTTCACCTCGGCGACAACGACTTTCTCGCCACCCTCCTCGCGCAGTTCCAGCAGATTCACGCCGGTGAAGATCGTGATCCCCTCGTCCTCCAGGTAGCCACGCAGGGCGTCGCCGATCTCCGGCTCGCGCTGGGGGATGATGCGGGGGCTGCGTTGGAGGATCGTTACCTCGGTACCGAAGCGGGCAAAGGTTTGTCCCAGCTCCAGGGCAATGAAGCGGCCGCCCAGGACGATGAGCGAGCGAGGTTGCTGGGCCAGGGCCATGGCCGTGGTGCTGGTCAACACGTCCACCTTGTCCGCACCGGGCAGGTCGGGCAGGCGCGGATGCGCACCGGTGGTGATCACGTACTTGCCGGCGTGCAGCGCGCGGTCGCCGACCGTCACCGTGCCGTCGCCGTTGAAGCGCGCCCGCCCCTCGATGAGGGTGATCTGCGGGTAGGCGGCCAGCACGTCGGCGTACTTGGCCTGGCGCAATTCGGCCACCAGGTCGTCCTTCTGGCCGATGACGCGCGACCAGTCCAGTGCCACCTGCTCGGTCTGCACGCCGGTGAAGGAGTGGTGGCCGGCTTTATACCAGGCTTCGGCGGTGCGGATGAGCGTCTTGCTCGGCACGCAGCCGATGTTGACGCAGGTGCCGCCCAGACCGATGGCCCCGTCGTTGACCAGGCCGACACGCACACCCAGCTCGGCCCCGCGGATGGCTGCCGCGAAGCCGCCCGACCCGCCGCCGATGACCAGCAAATCGTAGTCGCGACCGCCGGTTTGCACGCGCTCCCCGTTGCCAGGGGACGGGGCGGGCGCTGCAGGCGTAGCCCGGTAGCCGGCCTGGGCCACGGCCTGGGTCAACGCTGCGACGTCCACGCCCGGTTGGGCAACGACCTCCGCGCGGCGCGATTGCCAGCCAGGAACGTGCGCCTCCTGCACGCCGGCGACCCCTTCCAACGCTTTGGTCACGTGAATGGCGCAACCGTCGCAGGTCATGCCTTCTACTCTTAGTTCGATCTTCTGTTGTTCGGACATGGGAATAGCTCCTTCCTTTTTATGAAAATGTGTGTCACGTTGGCACGTCCTCACGCCCCGGGCTCGACGCATTTTTTCCTTTGTGGG
>CAYWAK010000182.1:0-5785 GCA_964455755.1 uncultured Ardenticatenales bacterium
GCAGCAAATAGAAAAACGACCTTTGTCACCCATCCGTCCTAGCTTCGTTTTACAGGTCGTGGTGGGTTTTTTTGTCTCAAGTTGCTTGAAGAGAGAATACGGATTGGGGAGGGCAAACGATGGCACGGAGAAAAGCTACAAATTTGGTCAAGGGCCAAGAGTTGGTTTCGTTTATTGCGCAAAAACAGGATACCACATTATTCCGCGAGCAGCACTGGGAAGGTTCGTTATCGGAATATCTGGACATCGTTGCCCGCAATCCCCGGATTGCCCGCAGCGCTTTCCGGCGGATTTACGACATGGTTCTGTCGCACGGAATGAAGGAATATGTGGAGAACCGCGAGCGGCTTGTGCATTACACCTTCTTTGATGACCCGCTTGATAACGGCAAGGATGGCATCTTCGGCCTGGACAGGTCCTTGATGAGTTTGATAGACGCCTTCCACTCCGCTGCACGTCGTTATGGCACGGAACGACGGGTGCTTTTGCTCCATGGCCCTGTCGGCAGTTCGAAAAGCACCATCGTCCGCCTGCTCAAAAAGGGATTAGAGGCCTACTCGCGTACGGAAGAGGGCGCTCTCTACACGTTTGGGTGGCACACCGAGAGCGAAGATTTCGATTGCCCCATGCACGAAGACCCCTTGCGACTGATACCGCTCGAATGGCGGGCACAAGTTTTGGAAAAGATCAACGAAAAGCTGCCGGAGGAGGGCCGTGTTATCCTGGAAGGGGATCTGTGCCCGGCGTGTCGTTTCGTATATCGCCAACTGATGGAACAATTCGAGGGAGACTGGGAAAAGGTTGTCGAACACGTGCGCGTCAAGCGGCTCATCCTCTCGGAGAAAGATCGGTTGGGCATTGGAACCTTCCAGCCCAAAGACGAAAAGAATCAAGATTCAACGGAGCTGACCGGCGACATCAACTACCGTAAGATTGCCGAATATGGCTCCGACTCGGACCCGAGGGCCTTTAACTTTGATGGCGAGTTCAACATCGCCAATCGGGGGCTGATCGAATTCATCGAAGTGCTCAAACTGGATGTGGCCTTCCTCTATGACCTGCTGGGCGCTTCTCAGGAACACAAGATCAAGCCGAAGAAGTTTCCCCAGACGGATATTGACGAAGTGATTCTGGCACACACGAATGAGCCGGAGTATCGCAAGTTGCAAAACAATGAATACATGGAAGCCCTGCGCGACCGCACGGTCAAGATTGACATTCCATACATCACGCGCTTGAGTGATGAGGTGCTCATCTACGAAAAAGATTTTCTGCAAGACCGGATCGTCGGTAAGCACATTGCCCCCCATGTTCTGCAGATAGCGGCCATGTGGGCCGTGCTCACCCGTCTCGAAGAGCCGAAACACGCCGGCCTCACGCTGATGCAGAAACTGAAGCTCTATGACGGCAAGACCCTTCGCGGCTTCACCGAGGACAGCGTCCGCGAATTGCGCGAGGAAGCCAAGCGCGAAGGGTTGGATGGCATCTCACCGCGCTATATTCAGGATAAGATTTCCAACGCGCTGGTAAACTTTGATGGAAATGAAGATCGTGGGGCGGTAGATGAACGTTACCCGGATGGATGCGTCAATCCTTTCATGGTCTTGACTGAATTGGAGGAGGGGTTGAAGCACCACGCCCTGATCAGCAACGAGAACACGCGTCGCCGCTACCGCGAGTTGCTGTCCGTAGTCAAGGAAGAGTACGAGGACATCGTGAAGAACGAGGTACAGCGCGCCATCACCGCCGATGAGGAAGCCATAAAACGACTGGCGGCAAATTACATCGATAATGTGCGGGCCTATACGCAGCACGAGAAGGTGCGAAACCGCTTCACCGGCCAGGATGAGGAACCTGATGAGCGTCTGATGCGTTCTGTGGAGGAGAAGATAGACATTCCCGCCGGCCGGAAGGATGATTTCCGCCGTGAAATCATGAATTACATCGCGGCGCTGGCTTTGGACGGCAAGAAATTTGACTACACGTCCAACCCTCGGCTGCAGAAGGCGCTGGAATTGAAACTCTTTGAGGATCAGAAAGATTCTATTAAGTTGACCAGTCTGGTTTCCAGTGTTGTGGACCAGGAAACCCAAGAGAAAATTGACGTCGTCAAGAGTCGGATGAAGAACAACTTTGGTTATTGCGAGGTTTGTGCTACCGACGTGCTGAATTACGTGGCCAGTATCTTTGCGCGAGGAGATGTGAAAAACAGGGAGACGGCCTGATGCCCCGCAAAGAAAGAGGAGCCTGATGATCAGTAAAATTGAGCGAGACACCCGCAGATTCAATGAGATTGCCCGTGGTCATGTGCGCAAGAACCTGCGCAACTACATCTCCCGTGGTGAGCTGATTGGCCGGCGGGGCAAAAACCTGGTGAGCATTCCGATCCCCCAGGTGGAGATACCTCGCTTCCGCTTTGGCCATCGAAAGAGCGGCGGCGTGGGCCAGGGGGACGGGGACAAAGGAACGCCGATTGGCCGTGGCCAGGATGACGCCGGCACGGGCAAAGCGGGAGACCAGCCCGGTCAACACATCCTGGAAGTGGAACTCACCTTGGAGGAGCTTGCGCAGATCCTGGGCGAAGAACTGGAACTGCCCAAGATCGAACCTCGTGGAAAGAAGAACATCATCAGCGAAAAGGACCGCTACAGCGGAATCCGTCGCACCGGGCCGGAATCCTTGCGACATTTCAAACGCACGTACAAGCAAGCGCTCAAACGGCAAGTGAGCAGCGGATCGTATAACAGCGCGGACCCCTTCATTGTCCCCATCCCGGACGACAAGCGCTACCGGTCGTGGAAAGAGGTACAGCTTCCGGAGAGCAACGCCGTTGTGATCTACATGATGGATGTTTCCGGCAGCATGGGCGATGAACAAAAGGACATCGTGCGTATCGAAGCATTTTGGATTGACACCTGGCTCCAATCCCAATACCGCAATCTGGAAACGCGGTTCATTACCCATGACGCGGAAGCAAGGGAAGTTGACCGCGAGACCTTCTTCCACACGCGGGAGAGCGGCGGCACCATGATCTCTTCGGCCTACGATCTTTGCGCCAGAATCATCGAGCAGCATTATTCTCCCGATGAGTGGAATATCTACCCCTTCCATTTTTCCGATGGCGACAATTGGGGGGGCGGCGACACAGAAAAGTGTTTGAAGATGCTGGATGAAACGTTGTTGCCGAGTGTGAATCTGTTTTGCTACGGGCAGGTAGAAAGTTATTACGGGAGTGGCGAGTTCATTCATGACTTGGAGGATCACTTCTCTCGCGAACACGAACAAGTCACCCTCTCGGAGATTGATGGCCGCGACGGAATCTATGATTCAATCAAAGAGTTTCTGGGAAAAGGGCGGTAAGAAGAGATGACATTGCCCGGAGATCTGGCGAAAGAGCGGGATCGAATTCGTGCGCAGGCACTCGAATATGGGCTTGACTTCTTTGAGGTCATTTTCGAGGTACTCGATTTTCACCAGATGAACGAGGTCGCTTCTTACATGGGCTTCCCTACGCGTTATCCCCATTGGCGCTTTGGCATGGAGTTCGAGCGTATGCGCAAGAGTTATGCTTATGGATTGCACCGCATTTACGAGATGGTCGTCAATAACGATCCGTGCTATGCCTATCTGCTGGAAAGCAACGCGATGATCGATCAAAAGATCGTCATGGCCCATGTCTATGCGCACTCCGATTTCTTCAAGAAGAATCTCTGGTTCGCGCCGACAAACCGCAAGATGATGGATGAGATGGCAAATCATGCCACCCGTGTCCGCCAGTTCATCGACCGGTACGGTCTGGACGAAGTAGAAGAATTCATAGACACTTGTCTCTCCCTCGATAATCTTATTGATGTACACGCTGCGTACATGAAACGAGCGGCATACGCGCCGAAAGAAACAAACGGGGAGGACGAAACGCCACAGTCCGCGCGACTGCCCAGCAAGGGGTACATGGATCGCTTCATTAACCCGCCATCCGAGCTGCGCGAAGAAGCGCGCCAACAAGCGGAAGAGGCCAAAGCACGCAAGCAAAAATTCCCCGTGGAACCGCAGCGGGACATCCTCCTCTTTCTCTTGAATCACGCACCGCTGGATCCCTGGCAGCAGGAGGTTTTGTCGATCATCCGCGAAGAGGCCTATTACTTCGCACCCCAGGCGATGACCAAGATTATGAACGAAGGATGGGCAAGCTATTGGCATACCACGATCATGACACAGTCCGGAGTCATGGAGCCGGCAGAGGTGGTGGATTATGCTGACCACCATTCAGGCACCGTAGCCATGAATTCCCAGCGCATTAACCCCTACAAGATCGGCCTGGAATTGTACCGCGATATTGAAGATCGTTGGAACAAGGGTCGATTTGGCCGGGAGTACGAGGAGTGTGATGACCGCACTGTGAAAGCAGCCTGGGATCAAAAAACCGGCTTGGGACTGGAGAAAATCTTCGAAGTACGCCGAATCTACAACGATCTCGGCTTCATTGATACGTTCCTTACGGAAGAGTTCTGCCGGCGCTCCAAGCTCTTTGCCTTTACGTTCAATGAGCGAACCGGCTACTACGAGATCGACACTCGTGAATTCCAGAAGGTTAAGAGTCAGTTGCTGCGTTCATTGACAAACCGTGGACAGCCCGTAATCGAAGTGCAAGACGCGAACTTTCGGAACCGGGGAGAGTTGTATCTTCATCATAAACATGATGGCGTGGACCTGGACATGAACTATGGCCGGGATACTTTGGCGAATTTGTTCCAGATTTGGACCCGCCCCGTTTATCTGGAAACCACGCTGGAAGGGACGCGCAGGCTGCTTTCTTACAATGGGCGAGAGCACACGCTGCGTAAGATCGGCTAGAGCACGCAACGTCAGAAGGGTAATAGAATCTGGTGGTGGGAACAAGTACTAAGGAACTATCAAGAAGTACAGGGGGAAGAGCCGAAGATTATAGTACAATCAATAAGCCTGTTTTCTTAATCGTTCTGAGAAAATCCAGTGGAATAGTGAGTAGCGAATAGTGAATGAGGTGAGATATGAGGGAGACCATTGCTGCAGGAAGACAAACCGTTGATATATTGACAAACAGGGTGTGGAAATCATTTCTGCCGGCCATTTCGGCACAACGGCCTTTCGAATCTTCGGTGTTCGAAGTGGAAGGATTGGGCGTGCAAATGGACATCCGCAGCCAAGGGCCGGTGGGGTGTTCGTTTACCCGTCTGGCGGTCTGGGCCAACCATTCCTTGCCGGTGGACCTTTCCCTCTTGGGCGAAGAAACGGTGTCCCGTGTGACCTATCTGCTCGAACCCTTGCACCTTGTCGAGGTCGCGCCACGGTTGGGCTATGCTCAAATCCGCAGCGAGCGCCCGTCGGTTCGTAGCGGGTACCGCGAGTATTACGAGGCCGTATCGAGCCAATTGGCGAACGGTCATTGCGTCCTGACTCTTGTCCGGTATCGCATAGTGAAGGACAAACGGCGAAGGGTTTCTGTTCCTATCAACCTGACTTGGGAAGCACTGGAACGCCTGTTGGAAGACCTCTCCCTGGCATTCCGAATTAGCGCCTGAACGTGAAGATGCGGGCTGCGAGAGGACAAGGCCGGCGAGCTTGGCCGGCCCATAACCGAAAAGTTGTCGGTGTCTGACCAGGCGCAAAGAAAACCCTCCCTGTCCACGCAGGACAGGGTTACGATCACAGGGACAGAGAAAAGTAGCGACAGTACAGACAGGTAGAGCGAGGCGTTGGAAAAACAACGAGAGGTTTTTGTCCCGGCCTCTCGTTGTTTTGTTGT
>CAYWAK010000183.1:0-5772 GCA_964455755.1 uncultured Ardenticatenales bacterium
CGCAAGCCCTCCTTCAAGGATGTTTGCCAGATCGGGGGAATGATGATATAATCGCCACGTTGTTCCCACGGTAGATTGATGGACCGAGACATCGACGGGGTTCCCCAACTGCGCATTCGGGCCTGATTGGTCGGGCCGGCGCAGTCTTTTTTGGGCGAAGGAGGGTTGCCGTGCTTGAGCATTTGGCCGACCTGCAACAAGAAGCATTGCAAAATCTCGCAGCAGCGGAGCAAATAGACGATTTGGAATCGTGGCGTATTGCCTACCTGGGCAAGAAGGGCGCACTGACCAAGGTCCTGCGTGGTCTGGGCGGGCTGTCGCCGGAAGAAAGACCGGTCGCCGGCAAGAGGGCGAACGAACTGAAGCAGGTGCTGGAGGCCGCGTTTGACGCGCGGCAAGAATCGCTCCGCGCCGCCGCCATCGAGGCAGACCTGGCCACGGGGGCGCTGGATGTGACCTTGCCCGGGCGCAAACCGAATTTGGGCCGCTTGCATCCAAGCACGCAAATCCTGCGTGAAATCACGGCCATCTTTGCCGAGATGGGCTTCCAGGTCTACCGCAGTCGCGATGTGGAGCTGGACGAGTACAACTTTCGCTTGTTGAACATTCCCCCGCACCATCCTGCGCGTGACATGCAAGATACGTTCTATGTCGACGACGAGGTCTTGCTGCGCACACAAACATCGCCGGGGCAGATTCACGCCATGCGCGAGTTTGCACCAGATCCGATCCGCATCATCCTGCCGGGGATGTGTTATCGCTACGAACAAATCACGGCCCGCTCGGAAATCCAGTTCAATCAAGTGGAGGGCCTGGCGGTGGGCCACAACATCACCATGGCCGACTTGAAAGGAACGCTCGTCAATTTCACGCGGCGCATGTTTGGCGAAGAAAGGCAGCTCCGTTTCCGGTGCAGCCACTTCCCGTTCACAGAGCCGAGCGTGGAGGTGGACATGGATTGCATTGCCTGCCAGGGCAAAGGGTGCCGCCTCTGCAAGCAAAGCGGCTGGCTGGAGATTCTGGGCGCCGGCATGGTCCATCCGGTGGTGTTGCGCAACGGCGGCTACGACCCGGACGTGTACACCGGCTTCGCTTTCGGCATAGGACCGGAACGCATCGCTATGCTGAAGTATCGTATTGAGGACATCCGCTATTTCTGGGCGAACGATTTACGCTTCCTTGAGCAATTTGGGTAGGCAACAACGCAACCCGCGAACGTGGGGCGAGAGGCTTTTGCCGGCATGGCCGTCACATTTTGCGCATCACCAGGGGAGGCCTCGGATATTGAGATCAGCGTTATCAGATCGGGAGTTCATAGATGAAAGTTCCAATCAGTTGGTTACGAGAATATGTAGACAGCAATCTGCCGGTTGATGAATTGGCCGAGCTGCTGACCATAGCCGGTCTGGAGGTGTCGCAGGTTGAGCGCATCGGGGAAGAGTGGGCGCGAGACAAGGTGTTCGTCGGCCAAATCCAGGAGATTCGTCGTCATCCCAATGCCGACCGCCTCGTCCTGGCTGCCGTCGAATACGGGGGTGCAACACCGCTGACGGTAGTTACCGGTGCGCCAAACCTGGCGGTGGGCACTTCCGGCCAAAAAGTGGCCTTCGCTACCACCGGTGCGCGCCTGATTGATGGCTACAGCGATGAACTCCGTTACAAGACCCTTAAACCAACCAAAATTCGCGGTGTACGGTCCGAAGGGATGGTGCTTTCGGAAAAAGAATTGGGCCTTTCTGACGACCACAGCGGCATCATCATCCTGGACGACGACGCGCCGGTGGGCACGCCGCTGGCCGACTGGCTCGGCGACGCTGTGTTGCACCTGGACTTGACGCCGAATCTGGCCCGCTGTTTTGGCATCATCGGCGTGGCGCGCGAAGTGGCAGCCCTGACCGGCCGGCCATTGCGTCTGGCAGACCCTCAAATGGTGGCGACCGGTGCGCCAATCAGCGGCCGGGTGGACATCATCATCGAAGACCCCGATTTGTGTTCACGCTACTCAGCCACTCTGATCCGGGGGGTGTCCACCGGCCCATCTCCGCAGTGGATGCGGCGCCGGCTGTTGCAATGTGGTGTGCGCTCCATCAGCAACCTCGTGGACATCACCAACTATGTGATGCTGGAATGGAACCAGCCCCTGCACGCCTTTGATTACGACAAATTGGTCGCGCGGGCCGGGGGCAAAGTGCCCACCATCATCGTGCGCCGGGCGCAACCCGGCGAGAAGATGGTCACGCTGGACGATGTGGAACGGACGCTGGACGAGGAAATGCTCCTGATCACCGATACGGCCGGGCCCATCGCCGTGGCCGGCGTGATGGGGGGCGCCGATACCGAGATAGATGACCAGACGCAAAACATCCTGCTGGAGTCGGCGAACTTCAACTTCATCAACATCCGCCGCACGGCCAAGCTGCTGAAACTGCCCAGCGAGGCTTCGCGCCGCTTTGGCAAAGGTCTGCACCCGTCGAGCACCCTGCCGGCGGTGCGTCGGGCAAGTCAGTTGATGGCCGACTGGGGCGGCGGCACGATTGCCCTGGGCGAAGCCGACAATTACCCGCGCCCCGCGCCAACCGTGACCGTGACCCTGACCACGCGGGAGGTGCAGCGCCTCCTGGGCATGGATTTCACCGAAGAGCAAATTCGTGGATACCTGGAACGGCTGCAATTCCGGGTGGAAACAGACCCCTCGGGCCAGGGGCTGGTGGTGACGGTGCCCGACCATCGTCTGGACGTGGAAGGCCCCGCCGATTTGGTCGAAGAGATCGCGCGCGTGCATGGCTACGGGCGCATCCCGCTGACCTTGATGTCCGACACGCTACCTCCCCAGCGCACGAACAGGGAGTTGCTGCTGGAGGAGCGCATTCGCGATATTCTGGTGGGGTGCGGTCTGCAGGAGATGATCTCCTACGCCCTGACCAGCCCGCGGCGCGAGGAGACTCTGGCTCTGCACGAACCGGGCCAGGATGTGCCGTATGTTCGCCTCGCCAATCCGATCAGCAGCGAGCGCAGTGTCATGCGTCGCACGCTCATGGCCGGCACGCTGGACACTTTGCAGAGCAACCTGCGCTTCCGCGACCGCGCCTTCCTTTTCGAGATCGGTCGCGTATACCTGCCGCAGCCAAACCGGCGACTGCCCTTGGAGCAACGACGCTTGGCAATCTTGATCACCGGTGCACGGCATGAGCATGGATGGATGGACACGGACGAAGACGAGTTGGGTTTCTACGATCTGAAGGGCATGATCGAAACTTTGCTTCTACATCTGAAGCTGGAAACCGCGGTTGAATTCCATCCACAAAAAGCGCGGCCCTTCCACCCCGGACGTTCTGCGCGACTGTCCGTGGACGGCGAAGATCTGGGTGCATTTGGCGAAGTGCACCCCCTTGTTCGACAGGCCTTTGACCTGCCTGACCGCCCCGTGTTTCTCGCCGATCTGAACCTGGACAAGTTACAGGACCTTGTTCCGGAGGCCTTCTATCTGGAACCGGTGCCCCGATTCCCGGCCGTGGAGCAGGACCTGGCCGTTGTCGTTGCCGAAGATGTGCCGGCCCAGAAGGTCGAGGACACAATTCGGGATGCGGGCGGGCGTCTCCTGGCCGACGTTGCCTTGTTCGATATCTATCGTGGGGAACAAATCCCGTTCGCAAAGAAGAGCTTGGCTTTTTCGCTGAGCTACCAGGCACCCGACCGTACGTTGACCGATAAAGAGGTGGCCAAAGTTCAATCCCGCATTGTGCGCCGGCTTCAATCAGCGCTCGGGGCCGAGTTGCGAGGGGCGGCTCGGGAATGATGAACGTGGAACGATGAATGATGGGCGGCGCGTGGAGCGTATTGCGTATCACGTTTTACGCAGTACGCAGTGTGTGACCTCTGACACTTTATTTTCACATCAGGAGCGATAAACCGATGGTGGGTATTGAACATCAGATTGTGCAGTTTTTGCAGGGCTTGTATAACGCCGTGGGCTGGCCCGGCGTTGTCCTGGCCATGACGATTGAAAGCGCGTGCATTCCCTTGCCCAGCGAGGTAATCATGCCCCTGGCCGGCTGGATGCTGGTGCAGGCCAAGGGTCTCCCGATGATTCAGACGTTTTGGGGAGGCTTCTACGGCGCGCTGGGCTGCACGCTCGGTTCCGTGATCACCTACTGGCTCGGGGCGCTCGGTGGCCGGCCGCTCCTGGAACGCTATGGAAAGTATGTGCTCATCTCGCGCCACGACATCGTGATGGCCGACGGCTGGTTTGCGCGCTGGGGCGAGGCTACAGCCTTTTTCTCGCGGCTGTTGCCGATCGTGCGTACGTTCATCTCCTTGCCGGCCGGCATCGCGCGCATGAACTTCCCTAAGTTCGTCATACTCACGTTCATCGGCTCTTTTCTGTGGAGCTGGGGATTGACTCTGGGAGGCTACATCTGGGGCAGCCGCTGGGAAGAGCTGCGCGCAATTATGCGACCGTTTGATATTCCCATCGCCATCGCCCTGGTCGTCCTCGTCCTCGTCTACGTATACCGGCACATTAAGCGTGGAAAAGAGTTCAAAGAGGCTGCCCTGATTGATTGATGCTTGCCCGCATGCGTAAATTGTGCTATAATTACGTCACTATTGGGGGATCGTCTAATGGTAGGACAGCTGACTCTGGATCAGTAAGTCGGGGTTCGAATCCCTGTCCCCCAGCTACAGCTTTTGCCAAGAATCTTAGCGCGGGCTGCCAGAGCATCCATCTGATTTTGGGCGTGGCCTTTTTCCCACCGCGGCGCGTACGCTGGGCTTGTAACTTTTGTCCGGGCCACCAAAGTGCTGGAACCCCATTCCGGCATCCAGCATCGGAGAGACAAAAATGAATTGCAAGAACTGCGGAGCGCCGATGAATCTGGTCCAAGGTGGGGAACACTTCTTTTGCGCGTACTGCCGGACATATTTCTTCCCGACGGAGTCGGACGACGGCGTTAAAGTGCTTGGCGAAGTCAGCGATGTCCCGTGTCCCGTGTGCAAGATTCCCCTGGTCTCGGCCTCTATCAGCAAGATAAGCGTGTTGCACTGCACTACCTGCCGGGGCATACTGGCAAAACAGCCGCTCTTTCGGGCAATCGTTGATTACCGCCGCGCAATATCGCCCGAGCTTTCACTCCCGCCGCGTCCCTGGAAGCCAAAAGATGACAAGCGGCGACTCCAATGTCCCATCTGTGACCGGTCGATGGATAATCACGTTTACTACGGTCCTGGGCACGTTGTGATCGACACGTGCGCCCATTGTGCCATCGTCTGGCTGGATCATGGAGAGCTGAGCAACATCGTCAATGCGCCCGGCAGAGATCGCGGACGATTGCTCGGCGACGCTGAGGATATTCTTTGGGAAGAGCGGGACGAACTCCCCCCAAGCAAGCTGTTCATGAATCATTGAGCAGAGGGCCTCAGCCGTTGCCCGCACGGTACTTCATGCCCGTGCTGCGCGGCAGCGCCCGATGAAATCGGGCTTTCGGTACCATTGGGATTCGGTCAAGCTGATGGGGTGCGGCTCTGTAGCCTGCCGGAGTTCCTTCGGCTCCGCTCAGAACAGGCATCGGCTGGCAGGCTGTCGGAGAGGTGACAGACGCCATTCGCAGATCGTTGCGCAAAACTTTGACGCGCACCTGGATGAAGGCCCCGATTTGACATAAATCCCGTTTTCTCCTATACTGAATTGGCCTGCGGAAGTTGCGCTGCTATGCCAGGAATCGGCCATGCGCTTGCACGACTACGATGCCCACAGGAGACAGCATGGGCGATTGC
>CAYWAK010000184.1:0-5752 GCA_964455755.1 uncultured Ardenticatenales bacterium
CAAGGGAGGGCGTGCCGGCCCCGCCTATCAACGCGCGAGATCTGTGCTACAATGGTCATGCGGTTTGACGACCGCCGGTTCGCGTGACGGTGACGTCGCCGCGGGGTGCATCGCCCCTACCCGGTTGTGGGCGATGACCGCTCCGGCGGCGCTCCAGGTGGCGTGGGGGGTGCCCATCGGCCGGTGGGTCTGGCCGTGGTGAAATTCGTAGAAGCCCCATCGTTCGTCGCCAAGCCCAAGGGCGTTGGCGCGATGAATCGCTGCGCAGTGGCGCGCGGCGCGCTTTTCCTCTCCCCATCTGGCCAGAGCCGCCACCCAGATGCCGGTCCACACCGGCCACAATCCGCCGTTGTGATAGGCATAGGGGAAGTTGCGGAAGCGGCCGGCGTGGTTGAGGCGCAGGCCATCCCAACCGGACGCCCCCGGTTCGATTGGCGGGTAGAAGGCGGGCAACAGATCGCTGCCCAATGCGGTGCAGAGTGATTCGACATAGGCGATGGTCTGTGCCGTGGTCGCTTCGTCCCCCAGGCCGGCAAGCAGCGCCAGCGCATTGGCCAGCCCGTCGAAACGGCGCGCGTAGCCGGCCGGCGTGAACGTCGCCAGCCAATGGCCGGGGAGCGAAGCCGAATCGCACAACGACCGGTAGGCACGAGGGTGATAGAGCAACGGATGACCTGCGTTTTGCGCTTCGAGCCAGTAGTTGACGGCAATCTGTTCCCGCAAGCGCACAGCCTTCTCTCGATGTACATCGCTCCCAAAGACACGACCATAGTCCTCCAGTGCCATCAGGTAGAGGACTTGCTCGCTGAGGGCATAGCCGTGCTGGATGTATTCGTCGGCCCAGTCGCCGGAGAGGGGAACGTAGAGGAGCCCACGATTGTTGAATTCCCAACAGCCGGCCAGGAAAAGCGCCCGGTCGATTGCCGGCCGGTGGCGAGCCGCAAAAGCCTCGTCGCCGGTGCGCAAGGCGTAGCGGCAGACGCCGATGACGTACCACAGCGGGGCATCCACCCGTCCGACACGTCCGCCGTAGCTGACTTGTTTGCCCTCCTCGCCAACGTTGCTGGGGATTTCGCCGTGGGGGCCTTGATGGCCGGCCAGGGTGTCCAGCGTGCGACGCAAGCCGGCGTGCAGTTCGTGGTCGCCGGTCGTCAGCGCGGCCAGACCGGCAATGACGCTGTCCCGCGCCCAAATGCGCCGGTAGTTCGCTACGTCGTGTGCCGAGGCCAGGAAGCCGGCCGGTGTCAGGGCACAGCGCAACAAGTCGAGCGCGCGCCGGTACCCCTCATTCGTAGACATGTTACCCCTTCACGCCACTGGTCGCCACGCTTTGCACAAACCACTTCTGGAAGAGCAGGAAAAGGATCAGCACGGGAAGGGTGATCATCGCTGAAAAGGCCATAATGTCTCCCCACATCTTGGGATCCATGCTGAAGAATTGTTGTATGGCGACCGGCAGAGGCCGGAATTCTTCCCCCCGCGTGACCATCAGCGGCCACAGAAAATCGCCCCAGTGCATCAGGAACTGGAGGATCGCAACGGTGGCAAAGACCGGACGGGAGAGGGGCAAGATGATCGTCCGGTAAATCTGGAAAAGGCTGGCCCCGTCTATCAGGGCGGCCTCTTCCAAGTCCTTCGGTATGCTGATGAAGAACTGGTAGAAAAGGAAAATGGAGAAGGCGTCGGCAATGAAGGGGATGATCTGCACGTGGTAGCTATCCAGCCACCCAAAACGGTTAACGACGAGGAGCAATGGCACAGCCACCGCCTCGAAGGGGATGATGATCAGGGCCACGATGACGCCCAGCAACAGACTTCGCCCCCGAAACCGCAGCCGTGCCAGCGCGTAGGCGATCATGCTGTTGACGACCAGCCCCATGCCGACGGTCAGCCCTACGATGAGGACGGAGTTGAACAAAAAGTGGCCAAAGGGCATGGCCGCGAAGACATCGAAATAGTTCTTCAGACCGACGTCCCCTCGTGGCACGAAAGCGTAAAGCGAGCTCATGTCGCTCATCACCTGCGTTTCATTGTTTTTGATCGAGGAGACCAACATAAAGATGATGGGAAAGAGGAAGAAAGCGGCCAGCAAAATCATCACCAGATAATCGAGGGCCAGCCGCAGCCCTTTCCGAAGCCGGTAACGTACGGGGTAAGGGGATCGCGTGAGAACAGTCATTTCAATCCACCGCCCTTTCTTCGTGCAGGAAGACGCGTTGCAACATGGAGACAGCCAACACGATCAAGAAGAAGACCACCGTAATTGCCGAGGCATAGCCGATTTTGCCCTGCTTGAAACCCTTGCTCACCACGTAGACGATCGTGGTCATCGTCGTCCCCTGGGGATGGCCCGACGGCCCTTGCATGACCCAAACCTGCGTGAACAGCTTGAAGGCCAGAATGGTGGTCGCCAGGACGACAAAGATGGTGGTGTTGCGCAACTGGGGCAGGGTCACGTAGAAAAACTGCTGGAATTTGTTGGCGCCGTCTATCTGCGCTGCTTCAAAGAGCTGTTCGGGAATGTCCTGCAAGCCGGCCAGGTAAATCACCATCTGAAATCCGACCCCTTGCCAGATGGAAAGCAGCATGATGGAAGGGAAGGCCAGGGTCGTACTTTCCAGCCAGTCGTACGGGCCCAGCCGGCCCAGGCTCATGGTGTGGATGAATTCGTTGATCATGCCCTCGCCCGGGTTGTAGAGAAACGTCCAAATCACGGAGACCACGACCATTGTCACCACCACAGGGCTGAAGTAGGTCGCTCGGAATAGATTCACGGCCTTGATCTTCTGGTTGATGAGCAGTGCCAGCAGCAAGGCCAGCGATGTTTGCAAGGGAACGACGATGAGAACGAAGTAAAAGTTGTTAAGAATCGCGCGCCGGAAGGTCTCGTCTTGGGCCAGACGCACAAAGTTTCGCAGGCCAACGAACTGGGTGGGCAAGTTGAGGTTCGGCACCAATCGCTGGTCGGTGAAAGAAAGCCCAAAGGCCATGACAAAGGGGATGATCAGAAAAAGAACCAACAGAAAGAGGGCCGGGGCCGAGAAGAGCCAGGCCATCCGCGCTTCACTTTGCCGCCGGGATAGAGTCCTCCGCACCGGCGGGGATATTGCTGTCATGAGTACACCTCTGTCAAGTGTTATGGTGCGTCGGGGCGCACTCGACAACGCAGCACGCCCCGACACATCTCCTCACAAACTACTTCGGTAGGGGATACCCCTTGTTGTCCTTGATGTCCTGGTCAATATTCGCGACTGCTTTGTCCAGTTCGGCCTTCACGTCTGCGCCGGAGACGATGTTTTGTACCGCTTCGGCAAAGGAGGTCGTAATCACCGGATAGGCCGGCGTCACCGGCCGCGGTACGGCCACCCCGTTCTGCAACTGCTGCACGAAGACGTTCAGCGAGCCGCCTTTGGCGTAGAGCTTCGATTTGGCGATGGCACTATTGCGGGCCGGCACCGCGCCATTGGCATTGGTCATGTGCAGAATCTCATCAGGCGAGATGAGGAAATCCAGGAACTTCCAGGCCGCATCGGGAGTCTTGCAGCTCGACGTGAGGCCCCAGTTCCAGGAACCCATGCCGGTGACTGCTTTGTCGCCTAGCTTGGGCATGGGGATGAGGACCAGGTCGTCGCCGAGGTTCTCGCTGTGCGGCCCCCACATCCAGTGCCCAACCCAGGAAAGGGCCGTGACCTTCTTCACGTAGAAATCGTCATCGCCGGCCGGTTTGGCATTGGCATAGCCGTCCTTGAACAGGCCCTGGAAGAATGTCATCGCTTCGACGGCCTGCGGGCTGTTGAGCACGCCGTCGGAACTCTGGTAGTCCTTGCGGTTGATCAGGTCACCACCGAAGGATTGCACGATGGGGGAGAACCCGTAGGTGTACCATTCCCCCTGACCGTAGTTCATCTTGAAATCTATGGCATATTTTACCTCGGGCAATGCCTGCAATTTCTTCAGAGCGTCGAGGAATTCCTCTTTGGTCCAGGCATCATCGATACCGGTGGGAATTCGTACGCCGGCCTTCTCCAGATACGCCTTGTTGCCCCAGATGGCCAGGCCCGAATCGAACGTACCCAGGCTGTAAAGGTGACCGGCATAGGTACCCTGGGCGATAATCGAGGGCAAGAAGTCCTTGCGCAACGAATCGGAAACGTACTTGTCGATGGGGGCCAGGTAACCCGACCAGGCATAATTATACAGGAAGGGGCCGTCGAAATCAAGCAAGCACGGCAGGTCGCCGGCCAAGGCCGCGGCCTGTACCTGGTCGTTGTAGCTCCCCTCGGGCAATTGTACGGCTTTGACCTGCACGTCGGTGTGGGCTGCGTTGAAGGCCGTCACCTGCTCGTCAAGAACCTGGCGCTCTTCCCCCTTGCCGGAATGGAACCAGACCGACACGGTGACCGCTTTGGCCGCCGGCGCTTTAGTTGCCGCAGGCACTGCTGTCGCCGGGGGGGCGGCCTTTGTAGGCTGCGGAGCGGGTGTGGGGGTAGGGCCGCAGGCAACGACAAGCATAGCGATCAATGCCAGCAGGCCGAGAACAAACCACATTTTCCTATTCATTTTTCATCCTCCTTCAGGAAACATTTACGAGAAATCGAAACGTCACTTGCAGTCAGGCGGTACAAAGGTAAACTCTGCTGCATCACCCCCTTTCAATCTGCCATCCAGGATTGCGGTAGCTCCATAATCGACTCTTCCCGAATCGCCTTCAATTGCCGGTAGAGAAGGTCGCGGTCAGGCAGTTCAGATACCGGGCCGACCGTGCCGATCTTGGCTTCGGCTACCATTTGTCCAAACAAAGCGGCCTCCGGCGGCGGATACCCGTTGAGCAGCGCAGTCAACAGGCCGGCCCAAAAGGCGTCGCCGGCGCCGGTCACATCGGCCACGTCCGCGTGACTGGGCTTGATGCGGTGGAACGCACCGTCGTTCGTGGCCAGCAAAACGCCCTGTTGGCCCATGGTCAAGGCCACCAGTTCTGGCCCCCATCGCAAGAAGCGTTTGGCGTAGGCAACTGGCGTGAGACCGGGGCCAAAAAGACGGACGCTGTCATCCAGAGAGGGCTTGGTAATGTTCACGAAGCGGTAGGCTTCCCTCAACCTGTCCTGGAAGTCGGCCACGTCCGGCCAAATGCGCGCGTGGTAGTTGGGATCCAGAGAGATCAGGCAGCCGCACTGCCGGGCAAATGCCAGCGCCTGCAAAACGGATGTTCGCGCCGGTTCGCGGGACAGGGCAAAGGCGGATGTGTGCACGACGCGGCTCGTTCGGATCGCTTCCTTGTGTGTGTCCGCCAGGCGAATGTGGGCATCGGCCCCTCGGTAGATGATGAAGTCGGGGGTCATCGTCTGCCGGGCGTTGACGGCGATGGTTGTCGGAGCCAGCGGCGTAGTGAGCAGGCCGGCGATGCTGACGCCGGCTGCTTCCAGTTGCCGGCGGACATAGCGTCCGAACCCATCGTCCCCGACGCAGGCAACCACGGCCGACCGGCCACCGAGCCGGGCAATGTTGAGCGCGACATTCGTCACCTCCCCGCCAACGAAACGTTGGAATTGGCCGGCATCTGCCAGCGAGGAAACCACCTGCCCCGATATCAGGTCTATGAGCGCTTCGCCGAAGGCCAATACGTCAAAGGTGTAGGGCGATTCAGAGGGCACGGCAGGATCCGGAATAGGATTGCCATCACTACGGTGTTCCATTCAGCCCTTCTCCTCTGTAAATAGGACACAGATGACACGGATAAAAAATCTGTGTCATC
>CAYWAK010000185.1:0-5734 GCA_964455755.1 uncultured Ardenticatenales bacterium
CGAAGAGGCCATCCAACGGACTGCTGGACAAAAAAACGTGGCTCGGTTATAATCTCTCAGACGTGATTTCGATGAGCAGTCGTTGCCCTCAAGGAAAAATGAACGAGTGACCAGTTTCTATGCCCTGGCCTGGCGCAATCTACGCGCGCGCTTGACCCGCACAATGCTGACCGCGGCCGGCATTGTCCTGGGTGTTGCCGTAATCCTGGCCATTGACATCACCAACGACACGACCCTGGCCTCCATTCGCAACATGTTCAACGAAGCCTCCGGCCGGGCCAGCCTCATCGTGGAAACCCTTTCGAGCAGCCAGGATGGTTTCGACAAGAGCCTGCTGGCCGACGTCACACGCTTGCCAAACGTCACCCTGGCCGCCCCCAGCCTGTTTGCGCGTACCTTGCCGGTGAGCGAAGCCGACCGCTGGAACGTGCAGATCTCGCTGGGGGGCGGAAGTTCCGCCGGCATCCTCTTCATCGGCGTCGACCCGGCCATTGATCGGCAGGTGCGTGTCTACCAACTGCAAGCCGGCCGCTTCCTGGAACCGGCCGAAGAACGCCACTCGGTTCTGCTCACCCAGTCGTATGCCGAGAAGCATGAACTGGCCGTCGGCGATGACCTGGAAATCCTGATCCCGGACGGCACGGTGGCCTTTGAAATTGTCGGCTTGATCGAATCGGAAGGGGTGGGCCGGCTCAACAACGGCGCGGTCGGGGTCATTCCCTTGACCGTGGCCCAGGAGGTTTTCCAGCGGGGCCGCAAGATTGACCAGATTGACATCGTGGTTACGCCAGCCATCGCCGATTCGCCCGACCGCCTGGAAGAGATGAAGTCGTTCGTGCAAGCGCGCCTGGGCCGCAACGTGAACGTGGCCTACCCCGCTTCGCGCGGCAAACTGATCTCGCAAATGCTGTCCACCTACCAGCAGGGTCTCGGCTTCTTCAGCGTTGTGGCCCTCTTCGTGGGGGCATTCCTCATCTACAACGCCTTTTCGATGACCATCATCGAGCGCACCCACGAAATCGGCATGTTGCGGGCGCTGGGGGCCGAACGCCGGCAGATTTGGGGCTTGGTCCTCATCGAGGCGGGCTTGCTGGGCACGATCGGCTCGGCCGTGGGGCTGGTCGCCGGCTGGATGTTGGCCCAGGGGCTGATTTGGGGCATGAGCGGGGTGGTCGGCACAACATTGCAGGTAACCTCCATCCCGCCCCGGGGCATTCTGACCGCCTTGCTTGTCGGCATAGGGGTCACGCTGGTATCGGCCTTCTTGCCGGCACGGCGGGCAAGCCGCATCTCCCCGCTGGAGGCGCTGCGGGTCACGGCCCATACCGAGGAGGGAGCATTGCCCCGCAGCCTGACCTGGCTGGCCGCCATGGAACTGCTGGTGGTCGGCTGGCTGGTCATCTACCGCATTCCATTTCGGCCGGAGATCACCTTCACGGCCGGCAGTGTGGCCATCTTCGTCATGCTCGTGGGCGCAGCCCTCCTGGTGCCCTTCGTGATCTATTTGCTTGAAGACGGGCTGCGCTGGGTGATGACCCGCTTGTACGGCACAGAGGGTCTCTTGGGCAGCGGCAACGTGCAACGTGCGCGGGGCCGCACCGCCCTGACCGTCTCTGCGCTGATGGTCGGCGTGAGCATGGTCGTGGGCCTCGGCTCGATCAGCACCAGCTTCCACGAGGACATCCTGGGCTGGGTCGAATCGGCGATTGGCGGAGACCTGTACGTGCGTTCGCCCATCCCCATGCGGCCCCAGTTCGGCCAACGATTGCAGACCGTGTCGGGAGTCGGGCCCATCACCCCGATGACCTTTACCAACGTGCGCCTGGCCGATCAAAAAGACGGCGACCAGGCCGATACGTTGCAGTTTGTCGCCCTGGAACCGGAAACGTACACGCAGGTGGCCAGCTTTCAGTTTGCCGAAGGGCAGGGAAGCAAAGAGGCCATGCTAACTCGCCTGGCGCAAGGGGACAGCGTGTTTGTCTCGACCGTGGTGGCCGACAAGTATGATCTGCACCAGGGCGGCACGGTGAAGCTGGAAACAGCGCGCGGCGTGCGGGATTTTCAGGTTGCGGGCGTGATCATCGATTTCTCCGGCCAGGGCTATGTGATCAACGGCTCTCGGAAGGACCTTGTCCGATATTTCGGGATGACCAAGGTGCACACCTTCATGATCAAGCTGGCACCCGGCGCCCAGTTGGAGCAAGTGCGCCGGGAGATCGAAGACCGCTTTGGCGATACCCACCACCTGCGCGTCGAATCGGGCGCAGAGTTCAAGGCGCGGGTGATCAACCTGATGGATCAATCGTTTGCCCTGATGAACGTGCTGACGGCCATCGCCGTGATCGTCTCCGCGTTGGGCGTGGTCAACACGCTGCTCATGAACGTCCTGGAGCGGATGCGCGAGATTGGCATGTTGCGCAGCCTGGGCATGACCCGCCGGCAGGTCGTGCGCATGATTCTGGCCGAAGCGGGTACGATGGGCATAATCGGTGGGGCATTTGGGCTGGCGTTTGGCTTCTTTCTTTCCCAGGTTTTCGTCGTGGGCATGAATAGCAGCAGTGGGTACGAGCTAAACTGGTTCTTTCCGGCCCGTCCGATGGTGTATGGGGTGATCATTGCCCTGCTAGTCTCGCAGGTCGCGGCGCTCTACCCGGCACAACGCGCTGCTCGCGTGAACATCGTAGCGGCAATCAAACAGGAGTAATCGTTGAGGCCACAGTTCCTTGGTGGCAAGCAGCCCAACCGTTACGGCGGTGGGCCATGAAAATGCGCAGGTGCAAAGAAAATGTCACGTAATCGGATTATCGTTGGCGCAGTGCTTGTCATTTTGCTTTCTTTCCTGGGCTACCGAGGCTACGTAAATTCGCTTGCCCCCCAACCCAAAGTGCCCACGCCGAATGCACAGGGGGGCGATACGCGGCCGGCGACTGTGTCGGCCAAGGGAGAAATCTTGCCGAAGAAACGGGCGAATCTCAGCTTCTCCCTGGGCGGGCGACTCAAGGAATGGGCTGTAGAAGAGGGCGATCAGGTGCAGGCGGGGCAGCTTCTGGGCCGGATTGCATCGCCCGAAGTGGAGCAGGCGGTCCCGCAGGCCCAGGCAGCAGTGGACGTGGCCCGCGCGCAACTGGCCCGTGCCCAGGCCGGCGCGCGACCGGAAGAGCTGGCCCAGGCAGATCAGGCGGTGGCGGCGGCCCAGGCCGGTGTGCAAAGCGCGGAACGGCAGCGCGCGGCAGCGGTCGCTCGCCTGGAAGCGGCCCAGGCCGCGTTCGCCGAACTCCGGCGGGGCGCGCGACCGGAGGACATCGCCGTCGCCCAGGCCAATCGCGACAAGGCCCGCGAAGCGGTCAAGCAGGCGCAGGCGGCCTACGACCCCGTCGCCGACCGTGCAGATGTCGCGTCCCTCCCGCAGTCGCTGGCTCTGCAGCAAGCCACGCTCGATCTGCAGATCGCCCAGGCTGAATATGACCGCCTGGTGAACGGGGCCACCGCCGAGCAGCTCGATTCCGCCGAGGCCCAGGTACACGAGGCCGAAGCCGGCGTGGCGACGGCGCAGGCCCAGGTGGAAAGCGCGCGCGCCCAGCTCGGCCAGGCCCAGGCCGGTCGTGACCTGGTCGCCGCCGGCAGCAGTGCCGAGGAACTTGCCATCCTGACCGCGCAAGTCGCGCAGGCCGCAGCGGCCCTGACCCGGGCGGAGACCGTCCTCAGCGAAACGCGCTTGATCGCGCCCTTCGATGGCACCGTAGCCCACCGCTTGGTGCAGGCCGGCGAGATGGTGGCGCCCGGCGTCCCGGCTCTTTCCTTGGGCGACCTGTCGCAACTGGTGGTGGAGACGAACGATCTGAGTGAAGTGAGCATTGCCGATGTCCAGGCAGGCCAGCGCGTCTCCGTCGAAGTGGATGCCTTGCCCGGCAAAAAGTTCACCGGACAGGTCGTACAGGTTCGGCCACAAGCGGAGATCAAGCGTGGCGACACGACCTACACAGTGATCATTGCCCTCGACGCCGGCGTGGACGACGGCTTGCGCTGGGGCATGACCGCGTTCGTGGACATTGACGTACAGTGAATAGGCGAATGAGCGAATGGGGGAATGGCAGGATCAGGAACGTCTGAGTATGTGGGACTCTTTCTTGGAACGGGTTGCGGTCTTGGGCATCGCGCTCGACAATGCACAAGAAGCGGCGTTTCGAAAATTCCACGACATCCTCCTGGCCGAGAACGAACGGCTGAACCTGACCGCTCTCGCCACGACCGAAGCCGTGCAAAACAAGCATTTTCTCGATTCGTTGAGTGGGCTGTCCCTGTTACCCAAATCGCCCGGCCTGCGGGTCATTGACGTCGGTACCGGCGCAGGGTTTCCGGGTGTCCCGCTCAAGATTGTCCGGCCGGACCTGCGGCTCACGCTGCTGGAAGCTACCCGCAAGAAGGCCGAGTTTCTCGAACGGCTGGTGGGACGGCTGGCCCTGTCCAACGTGACGATCATTTGGGAGCGGGCGGAAACGCTGGCCCACGACGTTGCCTACCGCGCACAATACGACGTGGTCCTGGCCCGCGCCGTCGCACCGCTCCCCGGCCTGTTGGAGTTGCTGCTGCCATTCTGCCGCGTGGGCGGAACGTGTGTTGCCTGGAAGGGACCGAAGGGGCCGGACGAGGCGGTCGCGGCAGAAAGGGCGCTCGCGGTGCTAGGCGGCCGGCTGCGGGAAACGCGGCCCGTACACATCCCCGACGAGTCGAGCAGGCGCTTTCTGCTTGTCGTGGAAAAGGTGGCCGCCACGCCGGACAAATATCCCCGGCGGCCGGGCATGCCGGCGAAGCGGCCTCTCTAGCAGCAGGACACAGATTTTTTATCCGTGTTTATCCGTGTCATCTGTGTCCTATTTACACAGGAGGGAAAAATGACCGAGACGATAGACTACGCCGTGCGCGAGGGGGTGGCGACCCTGACCCTTCGCCGCCCTGACGTCCGTAACGCGCTCAATGCCGAAATGCTTCACGGGTTGCAGGAAGCCTTGCACCGCGCCGGGCAGGACGATGACGCCGGTGCGCTGCTCATCACCGGCGACGGGCCGGCCTTTTGCGCCGGGCAGGACCTGACCACGTTCGCGCAAGCCCTGGACGCCGGCGAAATTCCGGACGTACGGCGGCTGCTGGACGAAACCTACCATCCGGTGATCCGCGCGATCTACGACATGCCGAAGCCGGTTATCGCCGTGGTCAACGGCGCGGCGGCCGGCGCCGGCATGAGTCTCGCTCTGGCCTGTGACCTGCGCATCATGGCCGAAGACGCCTTCTTCACCGCCGGTTTCGTTCGCCTCGGACTGGTGCCCGATTCCGGGTTTACCTTTTTCCTGCCCCGGCTGGTCGGCCCGGCGTGCGCCTTCGAGCTGGCCGTGACCGGCCGGCGCGTGGGCGCAGAGGAGGCCCTACGCATCGGTCTGGCCAATCTCGTGGTACCGGCGGAGGCGCTCTCGCGTACCGCGCAGGAGACGGCCCGGCAGATCGCGCAAGGTCCGGCGCAGGCCATTGCCTGGACCAAACAGCTCTTGCAGGGTGCCGGCGGCTTGGGGCTGGAAGAGGCGTTGCAGGCGGAAGCAGCGTTGCAGGCGCAGGCCATCGCCACAGAAGAGCACCGCGCCGGCGTGCAAGCCTTCCTCGGCGGGACGCGTACGCGATGATGAACGTAGCATAGAGCCAAGACGCAGTACGACTTCACGCATGAAGCGGCAATCCACGCCCT
>CAYWAK010000186.1:0-5732 GCA_964455755.1 uncultured Ardenticatenales bacterium
GCCCGGTGGCCGTATCGGCCCTGGATGTGACAGACGGTGAGCAGTTGCTGGTGGCGGAAGGTGCGGAGCCATTCGCCGGCGCAATCCTCCGCCTGCTGGACGACCCGAATCTGCGCGAACGCCTCTCCACGGCCGGCCGCCGCTACGTGCAACAACACCACGACTGGGACGCGGTGGCTAAGAGATTGGAAGATGTTTATGAGGAAATCTGTGAAAATCTGTGAGAATCTGCGTCCCAAGGACATCAGATGGACCTCACCGCTGAACTAAAACTACGCCGTTCGACCAAACCCATATCGCTGACGGCCCAACGCCGGCTCTACCGCCTGGCTCTGCTGGCCGGTGATGCCCTGGCGATTGCGGCGGCCTTCTGGCTGGCCTTCATGGTCCGCTTCTATTCGGGGCTGAGCCTGTTTCAACCGGTTGCCGGCTCTCCGCGGTTTTATCAAGGCATCGTCTTCGTGTTTGTGCCGGCGTGGTTAGTTTTGTTCGCCCTCTTCGGCCTCTATGACGATCGCAACCTGCTGGGTGGCAACCGCGAGTATGCCCTGCTCTTCAATGCCTGCACGACCGGAGCGATGGTCGTGATCCTGTCCAGTTTTCTGAAACCGGCGTTTATCATCTCTCGCGCCTGGCTGATTCTGTCCTGGCTGCTTGCGTTTGCGCTGGCGGCGTTCCTGCGTTTCATGCTGCGTCGCGTGGTCTATGCCCTGCGCCGGCGCGGCTACTTCCTGGCTCCGGCACTCCTCGTGGGGGGCAACGGCGAAGCGCAGGCTCTGGCGGAGCAGCTCCTCGGCTGGCAGACTTCCGGCCTCAACGTGCTCGGCATCGTCGACGACCACGCGCCGGCCGGCACACGTCTGTTTCGCAACCTCTATGCCCTCGGTCCCTTGGATCAATTGCCCGATCTGGTGGACCGGTACGGAATAGAGGAACTGATTCTCGCCGGTACGGCTCTTAGCCGTGTACAACTGCTCGACCTGTTCCACCTCTACGGTACGGACCGGCGTGTACGGCTCCGCCTTTCCTCCGGACTTTTCGAGATTATGGCCACGGGCATGGAAGTCAAAGAGCTGGGGCGTGTGCCACTGGTCAGCGTGAACAAAGTTCGTCTGGCCGGGTTCGACATGGCTACGAAGACGATTCTCGATTATGGGCTGACCCTGCCGGGCTTGCTCATCATCAGCCCCCTGTTGATTGGGTTGGCCCTCTGGGTGAAGTTCGATTCGCCCGGGCCGGCGATCTACCGCCGGCGGGTTCTTGGCGTCGGTGGCCGTCCGTTCGATGCGTTCAAGTTCCGTACCATGTACGTCAACGGCGACGAGATACTGGGCCAATATCCGGACCTTCAGGAAGAGCTGGCCCGCAATCACAAGTTGAAAGACGACCCCAGAATCTCTCACGCCGGTCAGTTCTTGCGGAAGACCAGCCTGGATGAATTGCCGCAACTGTTGAACGTCTTGCGCGGTGAAATGAGTCTGGTCGGGCCGCGCATGATTTCGCCGCCGGAGCTTGACAAATACGGAAAATGGGGCACCAACCTGTTGACCGTTAAACCGGGCCTTACCGGCCTTTGGCAAATATCGGGCCGCAGCGACGTGACCTACGAAGAGCGCGTGCGCCTGGACATGGAATATATCCGCAACTATTCGGTTTGGCTCGATCTGCAGATCCTCTTCCAGACCCTGCCGGCAATTGTGCGTGGAAGAGGGGCGTATTAATAACGGGAAATTGCCAATTGAAAATTGACAATTGCCCGGGATATGCTATGATTGTTATGCGGGAAATTACTCTCAGCGCACCCGACCTGCTAGACCTCGCTACCGAAATTCTGGGTCGCGGCGACCGGCTGCGTTTCCCTGCGCATGGCTGTAGCATGACTCCGTTTATTCGCGACGGCGACCTGATAGAAGTGGAACCGGTTTCGGCAGAAGACGTAGCCCTTGGCGATGTTCTTTTCTTGCATGATGCTCGCGGCAACTTGATGGTTCACCGGGCGATTGGCCGGTTGCAGGATGCAGACGGTGTCCGCATCCTGCCGAAAGGCGATGCCCTCACGCAGCCCGACGCGGCTGTGGATGCCGACCAGATTCTGGGTCGCGTGGTGGCCCTGGAAGGTCGTGGCCGGCGAATTGAGTTGCGTACGGGGCGTCGCCGACTATTGGGCAGGGTATGGGCCTTGTTATCGCCATACAGCCGCCGGCTCTATCCCGTAGCGCGCTGCTTCAAGAGCCGGCAAGGGAAGTGAATGCCGGACGTGGGTTGAGGCAGCCGGTAGGGTGGACGAAGATCTGCCTGGACTATCCGCTCGCATGCGGCGGGGGAAGTAAAATCGAAGGCAAATGAGCTACAGCAATGTGGGTAGGGCGACACACAGCTCTGACGCAACACGCAAAACGCAGCCCTGTCCTGAGCGAATCCGAAGGGACACACCACGCCACTGGACGCCGGCCACATGGGGCCTTGTGCACTTTTGTCGTGGTACACCGGACCCACCGCCCCTGGATTCACATACTGTCCAGGCCATTCGCCAGGAAGCATTCTGGGATACAGTTCAGCATACCCCTGCCCTGCAACCTCTTTTCCCGTTGCTGTACCGCCGCCTGCAGCAAACGGAAGTATGGCCTGCGGTCCCTGCTCGGACCAGGGACTCACTTAGGGGGAGTTACTATGCCTCTTTGCTGTGGGGGGACCGCCTGGCTGCTGCCCTGCGTCCTGTGCTACAGGCCTTCGAAGAGCAGAACGTGCCGGTTATCCTTCTCAAGGGCACGGCCTTGGCTGCCGAAATCTACGAAAACGTGGCCCTGCGTCCCATGGTAGACGTGGACCTGCTTGTCCGGCCGCAAGACCTGTCCCGGGCACGCTGTGTGCTGGATGACTTGGGCTATCGTCTGTCACCTAACCCGGCCGGCCACCCGGAACAATTCGATGAAGAGTACGGAGGTGAGATAGAACTGCGTCGCGACGACGGCCAGGGCCTCATCGTCGTGGACCTGCATACCCACCTGATTGCCATTGAGTGGTATCGTCGTGCCACTCGGTTGGGAGACGTGGAGGCGTTGTGGACAGACAGTCGCCCTTTGAACGGCGTCGGGGGAGAGGCCCTGCAGCTATCGCCCGAGGACACACTTATCGCCCTTTGCGTACACCTTGCCGTTCCCGAAGCTTTTGCCAGTCCAATCCGCCGGCTTCTGGATGTTGACTGGTTGATTCGTCGCAGCGATCCACCTCTGGATTGGGACTGGCTGATTGCTCGTATCAAGTATTTTCGCGTGCGAATGCCGGTTCTTGTCTGCCTGCAAATGGCCTGTGGCGTATACGAAACACCGGTGCCGGCGGACGTGTTGGCCCATTTGCGCGCTCCCGTGTGGCGGTTGACTCTCGTGCGACGGATGGCCAACACCCAGTTGGAGCCGATGCCCCAGCCGGTCGGGCGCCGCGCTCGCTATCTTTTACAGCTTCTGCTGGTTGATGATTTGCAGTCGTTGGCCGCGATGTTGAAGTACATATTTTTCCCTGGACGACGCTGGTTGAAACTACGGTATACGTTGCAGTCTCCTATGCAAAGTGTGGCCTATCTGGTGTTGCACCCTGTACGTGTGCTGGGCCTGGGACTGGCCTCCCTTTGGCAAGCGAGATTCACAGAATCTGAACCGATTGAGGATATAAAATGGAACTGAAACAGTACGTACGCATTCTTTGGAAATGGCTCTGGTTATTGGCCTTGTCTGCCGGCGTAGCAGCCGTTTTCAGCTATTGGGCCACCGCCCAACAGCCTAAGATCTATCGTACCCAAACCAGTCTCTTGGTTGGACAGGTTTTTCAGAACCCGAACCCGCAGGCTGCTGAATTCTACACCACGCAGCGTTTGGCCCTCACGTATAGCCAAATCGTCGAGCGCGAGCCGGTGATGCAGGCTACCGTGGATGCCTTGGGCATGAACATTCCCTGGCAGGCACTCGCGGCCCGCGTAAACGCCCAAGTCATTGCCGAAACGCAGCTTCTGGACATCTATGTGCTCGATACGGACCCGCAACGGGCCAAGATCACAGCGGACGAAGTTGCACACCAACTCATCCTGAAAAGCCCTACCGCACCGCAGGGTGAACAGGCTGCACACCGAGATTTTATCGCCAACCAGTTGCAGGACCTGGAAGAAAAGATCAAAGACACCAAGGAGAGCATCACCAAGTTGCAACAAGATTTGGCCTTGGAAAACAGTGCGCGCTCCATTCAGGACACACAAAACCAGATCGCTGCCTTGCAAGGAAAAATCAACTTGTGGCAACAGACGTATGCCCAGTTGCTGGTCTTTTTGCAAGGGGGCAGTACCAACTTCTTGAGTGTGGTAGAACCTGCTTCCGTACCCATGACGCCGATTGGGCCGCGTGTCATGTGGAACACGATGTTGGCTGCCGCACTTGGCCTGGGACTTGCGCTCGGCGCGGTGTTCTTGCTCGAATACCTGGATGATACGGTCAAAACCGGAGAAGATGTGCAGCACGCCCTCTCGCTTCCCACCATCGGCGCCATCTCCCGCATGGCCGAGACGGACGACCCCGCCGAGCATTTGATCACCATGAAACACCCTCGCTCGTCGGTTTCCGAAGCCTATCGTGTCTTGCGCACGAACTTGCAATTCTCCAGTTTGGGAAATCCTTCGGCATCCCTGTTGGTGACCAGTGCCAGCCCCGCAGAAGGGAAGACGACCACGGCATCCAACCTCGCCATTGTCATGGCTCAGGCCGGCAAACGTGTCATTCTGGTCGACAGCGACTTGCGCCGTCCTGCGCTGCACAAGATGTTCGGCGTGCCGATCGCCCCCGGCCTGACCAACCTGTTGGTGGACCAGAGTCTGGATGTCAACGAAGTATTGGTTCACACCAGCGTTGAAGGACTGTGGTTGCTCACCAGTGGGCCGATCCCGCCCAACCCTTCGGAACTCCTGGCTACGCCCCAAATGATGGAACTGATTGAGCGACTGTCTGCGCAGTCGGATATCGTCTTGTGCGATAGCCCCCCCTTGCTGGCCGTGGCCGATGCTTCTATCCTGGCCGCGGAAGTGGGCGGCACCGTGCTGGTCGTCAACGCCGGCCGTACTCGCACCGAGCTTTTCAAACGCGCGGGGGAGACCCTGGAAAGGGTGAGGGCACGAACGCTGGGCGTCGTTCTGAATAAGCTGAGCAGCAAACAGTCGGGTGACTATTATTACTACTATGCTCGCGATGACGACAAGGCCGGTCGCCGGCGCAATCGAAAGAAGGCATTGGAGCAAAAGCCACACGTGGAGTAGCCTTTCCAGGCTGCTGACAGGCTCGAAAGCCTGTTCCACGTGTCAATTTTACCGTAATGGGAAAGAAGAGAGAGGATAGCGAAAAATACGTTTGACAAAGCATCGCACACAAGGTATAATAGCTTCATAAATGTACTGATGAACAAGGGGACTTTGCATGCCTGCTAAGGAAAAAGCCGTTGAGAGAACCGAGGTCGGGATTCCTCTCTTCTATGAACGTTTCCAAGAAGAACGAGACAAGCGATTCTCGAGTGAGATCAGCCGTCTGGAAGCAGAGATTCGCCATAACGGCGGAGGTATAGCAGAACTCAAAGGCGATATTGCCAGGCTGGATGAGAAAATCGACAGGCTGGATGAGAAAATCGCCAGGCTGGATGAGAAGCTGGATGAGAAAACCGACAGGCTGAATGAGAAGCTGGATGAGAAAATCGCCGGGCTG
>CAYWAK010000187.1:0-5686 GCA_964455755.1 uncultured Ardenticatenales bacterium
CACCGGCAACGATTGGTTTGACTTCCCGGCGGGGCTATGCTATAATCTTCGGGACGCCACCCTAGCTCAATAGGAAGAGCAAGCGCTTCGTAAGCGCTAGGTTGTCGGTTCGAGTCCGACGGGTGGCTCAGTTTTTCCCCCGGTTTGTGCCGCATACGCCGACCTTCCAGCAGAATAGATATTTGCTCGCCGGCCTATGTTGTGGTACAATTCATTGAATGAGAAGGGTTCCACAAGAGTCTGTTTAGAGGCTGTGACATGGTAAAACTTTTAATGACTTGGGACATACGGACGGGTCACGAAAGCACCTATCTGGATTACATCACCAGCGAATTTGCTCCGGCGCTGATACGGTTGGGTCTTGAGCCTACGGAGGCCTGGTATACGGTTTACGGCCAGGGTCCGCAAATTCTCGCCGGCAGTGTGACCGACAACATTGACATGATGCGGAAGATATTGAGCGACCCGGAATGGGAACAATTGCAAGAGCAGTTGCTACAACATG
This sequence comes from uncultured Ardenticatenales bacterium, assembly GCA_964455755.1. GTDB lineage: Bacteria > Chloroflexota > Anaerolineae > Ardenticatenales > JAADHH01 > JAADHH01. The sequence goes on from CAYWAK010000187.1 coordinate 506, forward strand.
TGGAGAACTTCAATTATAAGGTTGTCCCGGCCACCGGTCGCTTCCAACTCTAACCGCGTTACGAGAAACGGGATGCGCTTGTGTGGCACAGCTCCCGTGGTCTACGCTTTACGCTTCATTCTCTAGCCCGGTGACACAAGGTACACGGTACAGGCGCACCGGTTCCTTATCTAATCCTTCCTGCACGACCGGTTTGTCGAGTGGAATCAGATTCTCGAAACGGTCTCCCAGCAGCATCTTTGTCCTCTCATCGACATGGATTTCTCCCTCGGACGCGCCCCGCTCGGCCAGGCGGTCGGCAAACAGCGCCGGCGTCCCGGCCATGACCTGCTCTGCGGCGTCCTCCTTCAGCGCGATTTTGCCGGTGGAAAGTCCAATACCCAAGCCAAGGGGCGTAAAATCGGGCCGCTTTCTCTTCCAGGCTTTTACCAACCGGTCGAAATGGGCGCGCATGTCCAGGGCTGTGCGCACAGCATCCAGCGGCTCATCAAACAGGACGACGACCTTCTCGCCGACGGCCGATTTTTGGACCAGGCCCTTTTCACCGACGGCCCGGATCATCTGCAGATAAAATTCCTGGAGGAATTGCAACATCCCGGTCGGCCCCAAGGTGGCCGTAAGCGTGGGCGCATTGTTCAAGCAGGCGACCAGCACCGTCATCTCCCGTTCTACTGCTTTTTCGTCCTCCGTCCCCGGGGAACGGCCACGCTCCATGTAGCGGCGTGCACTTTCCTCCAGCGCGTGTTCAATGTCGCGTTGCAAACGGGCGTTGCGTGTCTGCACAAGCTTCGCGGCGAGGGCCGGAAAGCGAGATTTTGTCTGGTCAAAATGTTTTCTGCTCAGGCTGAGGAGCTTCACGTTCGTCACGGCAGTGGCCGCGGTCGAGTGAAGGACGTCTTCGAGCAGAGCAGCCTCACTGAAGTGGTCGCCCCGCTGCAGGCGGTGGATGTTTAGCGGCCGGTTTTGCGCGTCGGCAGCGCAGACCTCCACCTCGCCCTCGGCAATGATGTACATCCTTCGAGCCGGCTGCCCCTGCTCGGTGATCACTGTGCCGGCGGGAACTTTTTCCGCGTGCAGGTTTTGGGCCAGTGCCAGACGTTGGGCCAAAGGCAGGTCGTGGAACAAGTCGATCTGGTCAATCAGCGAAAGGTTGGGGGTATCCTGGGCCTTGCGTAGGAGCTGAAGCTGGCGATCCGCCTCTTCATAATTCTCTTTGATTTGCAGAGCACGCACAAACGCTTGTGCGGCCGGCTTGTATTGCTGCAAAACCTGAAGCACCAAGCCGATATTAAAGTAGTGATGCGCGTTGTCCGGTTCCAGTTCTACGGCCGCCTCGAATACTTGCAGCGCGCGCTGGTAATCCCCCTGCTCGAAGAACGTAATCCCCAGGTGGTTATAAGCATCCACGAATTCTGGGTGGCGTCGAATGGCCTCTTTTTGGGCGGCGATGGCGTAGTCCGTATAACCAAGCTGGCGAAAGACACAGCCCAAATCGTAGTAGGCATAGGCAAGTTGGGGGTCCAGTTCGATGGCCCGGCGAAACATGGCGATGGCCTCACGGAATTCGCCTTGCCCTTCGTGTGCCAAACCGCGACACAGGTCGAAGATGGCGGAATCGTGCGAGTCGTCGGCCACCACGCGTCCGATCTCGGCCAGCGCCCCCGATTCGTCGGGAAGCGTGGCCAGCCCGCGCGCTGCGAGCCACAGCCGGTGGTAGTTGGTTCCATCGCCCACGATGTCGCGGTACAAGGCGGCATGATCGTCAACGATGCCGAAGAGGAGCGTAGCCGTGCCGCCCCACATTCGCAACCCCGCCTCATCAGACAAATAGGAGGCCAAACTTTCGTTGCTTTCCTGAATCTTGAGGGCGGCGAAGTACTCGCGAACTGCCTGGTGCATAAACTCCACCTGGATCCGGTCGCCCGACAGGCGGATGATCCCGGAGTGAATCAGCCCCTCAAAGATGTCCTTCGCCGAAGCGTTTGTCGGGGTGACGTAGGTGGCCTCGCGGACGATCCAGTAACAGCGTTCGCTGTGGATCCGGGTCACGCGGTTGTGTTGCATTTCATAGGCCAGTTCGGCCAGGGCTTGCCGGCTGACGTCGAGGTTCACGCGACTGCGCGTGCGTCCGAACAAGCGCCACCATTCCGCTTCCGTACGACGCAAGAGGTTGTCGGTGAATCGCTGGAAGAGGATGCCCCGATTCATGGGCAAAGTTTCCTCCTCGGAAGAGTCGTCCGCAATGCGGGTGAGCATGTATAGCACCAGCGGGCTGCGGGCCAGCTCGGTCAAGGCCGCATCGTCCAGCACTTCGCGGGCCAGTTGCTTGCCCCGCTTGTCGCCCAGATAGCGCATGGCGTAGCGCCGGATGTCATCGTCGGACAAGGGTTCAATCAGCAAGACATCCATGCCGTCCAGGGGCAGGTATTTTTCGGTGCGGCATGTCACGACGAGGTAATGCCGCTTGAGCAAGCGTTGCATGGCCTGCCGCAGTTCACCCCGCTGCTCACGGGGAACCTCGCCGAGACCGTCGCACAGGAACAGGAAGCGCTGGTCGGGCGAAAATCCGGCGATGCCGGCTTCTGGGTCACCCTCCAGCAGACGGCTCAATTGGGCGGTCTCCTCGGTGGCGTTAAAGTTGTAGAAGAGCAGGGCATCGTGAATGAGTTGGTGGAACGTGCGTCCTTTGCGCATCAGGTTGAGCCGCAGGAAGACCGGGATAGGCTCCGCGGTCGCTTCCTGGCGCATGCCTTTCCAGGCCCGGCGGGCCTGTGCCTGGGCCAGATAGCGAAGCAGCGTAGTTTTGCCCGCGCCGGGCGCACCGAGCACCACAACGTTGTTCGGACGCGCTAACAGGTTCAGCAGATTGTCCGGTTCGTCTCTCGCTTGGGGCTGCGCGGTCCCGTTGGCGATGTTCTGGGGCGGTTGATCATCGTTTACCGAGCGTTCCCGAATGGTGGCGCGCTCGCCAGCGCTCCAGGCCGGCGGGGAACGCAGCGGGAACCCGCGAAGCGGCACGTACAGATCGCGCCAAATCGCAAAATCGGGATCGTTCATCAAGCCGTGCAGGTATCGCTGGAGCGGCGGCAACTGCGATTCGGTTTGCGCCCCGTGGCCGTTGCCGGCGAATTGGAAGAGCATGCCCTTCCAGCTCCAAAAATCGGGGGATTCACGGGCCATGCGCGTCACGAACTTGCTGGTGGCCCAAATGATGATCGGCTGCTTGATGATCGTCGTCGTATCGCGGAACAGGTTGAGCGAAGCAAGAAATTGCTCTTGCTGTTCTTTGTCGAACTTCTCCAGGCCATAGATGAACAGGGCAATGTTTTCGTAACGCCCGACGAGCTCCAGGTCTTTGAAGCCGGAGCGCTCCGTCAAGTCCCGAAGGAGACGCACCAAGTTCAGGTCGTGTTCGTTTACCTCTACGGGATAAAGGTAAATGTTCGATTCGCGCAGTTTGTTGTGGAAGAATCGGAAGAGTCGTTTCCGGAGGGCGATATCGTCACATTCAACGGTGGCGATGCCCCCCAGCCTGCTCAGGCGAATCATGTTGACAAGCAGCTTGATCGATTCCGGAAAACGAGTGTGTAGCTCCTCGTCTGTGGCTTGCGCGAGGTGGCCGGCGATCTGATTCTTGGTCATGCGCTTTCCTCCGAATTGGGCGTCCGCTCTCCAAGCAGCATGTGCACAACGGGATGCAGGTCGTACCAATAGCCCCCGTTGCTGTATTCGAGGACACAGAGCGATTGCAGATATTCCCAGGCCTCTTCTGCATCGTGACACGATTTCGTCTGGTGTATGTGTTTTAGAATCTCGTAATCGGCCCGGCCCAACCACCTGCTGTAGTCTTGCTTCAGGCGTTCGAGCACCCAAGCATAGGACTCGGCATCAATGACGGGATGTTGGAAGGTCTGACAGTAGAGGCAGCTATCCTGCACCATTTTTATGAGGTGGCGGACAACACCGCCGCTCGTGACTGCCATTTGTTCCACGATGCCGGGGACGAAGAGTTCGGGGGAGACCCGGCGATAGACCATTTCGACGAGCCGGTTCAGGTCGCCCGGTTCGGCGGATCCGTTGTGGGAGGTCACCTTGAACATGGGCACAGCGTAGCGTTGGTACTTCTCGAAGCTGGGCGATTCACCAAGCTGGTACATCATAGAAACGGGCGCGGTATAGATGGCCATGCAGTTGAGCAGGGTCAGGAACGGGCCATCCTCGCGAAACACGCGCACGGCGTCATCTTTGCGCAATTTGTCGAGATCATCAATGACCAACAACACGGACATTCCCGTAAGCTCGCGCAACTCCTCCAGCAGCTTGTTGACCAGCTCGCGCAATTCGGGCGCGCGTTTCTTGACCAGCCGGCGCACCTCCTTGCCGCGTGTGCCGCCGCCGCGGATGTTGATGCCAATGAGACTCATCATGTTGAGTAAGCGGCCAATCCCCACCTGTCCCCCGGCCAACTCGATTTCCGCACCAAGCGTGCTGGAGGTGAACGTCTCTACCTCCATGCTGATCCATTCGGTTATCTTCTCGATGGTATCGCTGGAGAAGGTGATGTCCAGCTCGTGAAGCCGGTCGTAGACTCCGGCCACAATGGAGAAGGCGATGTCGGTGTAATCCACGTCTTGCAGGTCCAGCAGGTCGCTGGCCGAATAGGACACGACAAAGAGGTTGTCGCGCAGGTCTTCTTGCGTGGCAATGTCCTTGACCAGGCGATTGATCTCCGTGGACTTGCCACATCCCAGGTGACCGGTAACCAGGAACTTGGTGTCCAGGCCTTTGGCGGTGCCCAAGGTCAGTGCTTGCTTCAACACTTCCAAGCGCGAGGTTCCTGAAGCACGCGCAACGTAGAAGTAGTCCAACTGTTCGTCCCGCAGTGGCAACCGGTAGTCGGTATTTGCGTAGGCCTCTTCAAAGGTATGTGCTGAATGAGGAAATGGCGGTCGGGCCATCCAGAGTACCTCCTCGCTCATTTTGTTGCGTTGCCGGACACCGTCAATTTTCGGTTGTTGTCCGGGGGATAGGTGCGACTTTTCCCTAATGCGTACCTACACATGGCCCCAATTATGAAATGCGCATCCAAATTACTTGGTAAAAATATCATATCATAAAATTGAAGAACTGTCAAGGAGGTTTTTCATCGGGTAGTGTATCCCTTGTGGTTGAAATTGTAGA
>CAYWAK010000188.1:0-5668 GCA_964455755.1 uncultured Ardenticatenales bacterium
TTGGTCAGAATCTACGGGGCAAACGGGTGAGATTATGATTTGGGTGTAGGTGAAAGGGGTACCTTTTCTATGAACGTTATTCAGACAATTCGCGAGCAAACGGCGAAAAACAGTGCGGCAATGATTGACTTTTTGCGCGAAATCTGCGCGATTCCCAGCATGAACGGGCAATTGCAACTGGTTGGAGAGCGGGTGGCTGCGGAAATGGAAATCCTGGGCTATGATGAAGTGCGCTTCGACCGCATGGGCAATATTCTGGGCCGCATCGGTTCTGGGCCGCGCACAATTCTTTACGATAGTCACCTCGATACCGTCGGGGTTGGGGACCGTGACGCTTGGGATTGGGACCCGTTTCAGGGGAAGGTGGAGGGCGGCGTGCTGTTCGCGCGGGGCGCTTGCGACGAGAAAGGCTCCACGCCGGGCATGGTCTACGGCCTGGCGATGGCCCGTGATCTGGGGTTGCTGGAGGGGACGAGGGCCTACTATTTCGGGAACATGGAGGAGTGGTGCGACGGTCTTGCGTCGCGCGCCTTGGTGGAGGTGGAAGGGGTCCGGCCCGATTTTGTGGTTATCGGGGAGCCAACGCGCATGAAGATCTATCGTGGTCACAAGGGGCGGGCGGAGTTGCAGGTGGTTGCCAAAGGGCGCTCGGCACATGCTGCGTCGAACGAGTTGGGCGACAACGCGGTGTACAAAATGTTGCCCGTTATCGAAGGGGTGCGCGACCTGGGGCCGTCGTTGCACCGTGACCCATTTTTGGGCCAGGGCCGCATCACGGTGACGGACATAACCTGCGAGACCGCGTCCATCAACGCTGTGCCCGATGCTTGCACCATTTTCATTGACCGCCGGCTGACCTTTGGCGAGTCGAAAGAGGAGGCCATCGCCCAGGTGCAGGCGCTTCTGCCCGCCGGGCAGGCAGATGCGTTTTCGCTCTCCATGCTTCAGTACGAGGACGCGAGCTACACCGGTTTTGTCTTCCCGGTGGAAAAGTATTTCCCGGCCTGGGCGCTGCCGGAGGGTCATGCGCTGGTGGCGGCCGGACAGGAGACGTGTCGCCGGCTGTGGGGCGAACCGGCGGCACCGGGCAAGTGGAATTTCAGCACGAACGGCACGTATTGGATGGGCCAGGCCGGCATTCCGAGCATTGGCTTTGGCCCGGGGGATGAGGTCCACGCGCACACGGTGCTGGACCAGGTGCGGCTGGACGACGTCGTGCGCAGCGCGTCGTGGTATGCACTCTTCCCGGCGGTGTTAGGCGAGTAGAGCGCCGGCTTTTTGTGTTTGCTGCGGCTTGGTCAATCCCATCTCGCCGCGCCACAGGTCGGGCACGATTTTGCCGCCGAGAATGTGCTGCTCGACGATGCGGGGCACCTCGTCGGGGGTCACGTGGCCGTACCATGTGCCGCCCGGATAGATGAGCACGTTGCCGGCATGTTGGTGGCCGCCGACGTGGCTGGTACGGCGGACGGACGTGGTGTCTTGCAGGCCGGCGCGTGCCAGCTCTTGCTCCATGCGGTCGGCCACCTGGGGGCCACATTCGCCGCAGCGCCGGTCGCGTCGGCGGTGGATGCAAACGAAGATGTGGGTGCCGCTCAATGGCTCGTGGGGCAGGCTGTCGGCGATTTTGTTGCCGACGAGATGCGCTTCGACCAGGGTGGGAATGTCTGCTTCGGTGACGCCCCGGTAGCGGAGACCATCGGGGAAGACCAGCAGGTCGAATCCTGGGCCGGCGGAGGGTTCGTCGCAGGCCGTGAACTTCACGGTGAGGGGCATTTCGGCAGCGCGCGCGGCAATCGCCTCGGCGAGGGTCTGGATGAATCCGCCGGCGATGTCAATCTTCGCCGCCCAGTCTCGTTGTCCGGTGCAAACAAAGATGTGCCGCTGGTAGAATTTCACGGTCCCGGCCAGCGTGTCGGGGTACGTGTTCGTCATCGTCCTTTCTCCTTTTGGATTGCATCGTTGCAAACAGTTTCAAATCGTCTTACCACAAAGCCTCCAGTGAAGCGTTCCCGGGGCGCTATGAGCAGAAGACCTTTCCATCGTGCCTTCATGTCTTTGTGGTGGCTTCTTCCGCCGGTGCGCTTTCAGACCACGTTGGTGTAAATGATTCCGCGAATTAGTTGCATCATGCGTTGCGGGTCGCAGTATTTCAGTGCCATGGCGGCGCGGTCCAGGCGGCCACGGCGCATGTTGGCGAGCACCTCTTCTTCGAGCCACGGGACGCGAACCGGCACATTTTGCACGATGATGGTGTGCGTCGTAGCGGTCGCCGTGCTGACCCACACGCCTTTTTCTTTGCGCTCGATTTGTCCCATAATTTCCACTTGAACACCATCTATGTTGAGGCGGCCAAGATAGGACCGGTAGTACGTTCCTTCTCGCCAGGCCACCGGCAGGGTGACGTGTTCCTGGAAGAGTTGTTCGATGAAAAAGGCCCCGTCATTGGTTGTTTCGATGTCAATGTCAAGGGTTTGTAGCGCTACGCCATGGAGGGCCATGGCCACGCCACCAACGACACAATAGGGGATGTCGTACGCGTTCAGTTGGCGGGCGACGGTGCGGAGGGGTGCATACCAGGGTTGGTTGATTGGTTGCATGTTTACTCCCCGAAGCCATATTCTTTCCAGCGGTTCGTTACTTGCTCGCGCATGGAATCGCTCATTACGATGTCTGGTGGCCAGGGACGGGTGTGGCCGTCTTCCGGGCCTTTGCGTGTGGCGTCTATGCCCACTTTGCCGCCATAGTTAGGGCGCAGGGAGGCGTGGTCCAGGGCGTCCACCGGGCCTTCGGTGAGGATCAGGTCGCGGCTCACGTCAATGTTGTTGGCGACGCGCCAGGCCACTTCCGAAAGATCGTGTACGTTCACGTCGTGGTCTACGACGATGATGTGCTTGGTCAGTGACAGTAAGCCTATTCCCCACAGGCCGTGAATCACCTTGCGCACATGGCCGGGGTAACGTTTCTTGATGGACACGATAAGCAGGTTGTGGAATACCCCTTCTGCCGGCATATTCACGTCTACGACTTCGGACAGGAAAAGGCGGATCAAGGGTAGGAAGAGGCGTTCCGTGGCCTTACCCAGCCAGAAATCTTCCATCGGCGGCCGCCCGACAATTGTGGTCGGGTAGATGGGGTCGCGCCGGTGGGTGATCGCCGTCAGGTGGAAGACGGGGTACGGTTCGGCCAGGGAGTAGTAGCCGGTGTGATCCCCGAAGGGACCTTCCGTGCGCCGCTCCGATGGGTTGACATAACCTTCGAGGACGATTTCGCTTTGCGCCGGCACCTCCAGGTCAATGCTGACACAGCGGACAAGCTCCAGTGGCTTGCCGCGCAGCCAGCCGGCGAGCAAGAATTCGTCCAAATCCGGGGGGAGGGGGGCGGAAGCGGTATACGTTGTGGCCGGGTCGGCGCCGATGGCGATGGCGATCGGTATGCGCTCAATCTGCTGTTCGCGTGCGACTCGTTCGTGTTCGGCGCCTCCTTTGTGGATCTGCCAGTGCATGCCCAGTGTCTGGTTGTCGAACACTTGCAGGCGATACATGCCCACGTTGCGCCGCCCGCTGACCGGGTCGCGGCTGATGACCAGCGGCAGGGTGATGTAGCGACCGGCATCCATGGGCCAGCACTTGAGAATGGGAATCCAGTCCAGCGAAGGGGCTGTGGTTTCGATGAACTCCTGGCAGGGGGCCTGGCCGGTCAGTTTTGGGCCGATCCGCGCCACAGAGAGGAGTTCCGCGCCCTTGCGCAGTTTGTCTCCGAAGCTGGCGGGCATTTCGGGAGAGAGGAGCTTGCCCAATTGCGTGCCCAGCTCGTCCAACGTGTCCACGCCCAAGGCCCAGGCCATGCGCTGCTCGGAACCGAAGGTGTTGATGAGCACCGGGACGTCATAGCCGGTCACATTTTCGAACAGGAGAGCCACGTTTCGTTCGGGAGCGCCCTTGCTGACCCGATCGGTGATCTCGGTGATCTCCAGGTCCGCACTTACCGGTGCGTGGATACGTTTCAGTTGGCCTCGTTTTTCAAGATGACGGATAAATTGTCGAAAGCTCTGGTAGGCCACAGTGATTATACATTCCTCGGCCGGAGCAGGGATTGGGTTTCCGGTGCTCCAAACTCATGATTTCAGTTCTCCCGTGCCACATTCTCTTGCCAATGAGGGGACGTCGGCAAGGGAGAGGCAGGGGAGGGGAAGAGGAATACCAACCGGGATGGAGGCGAACCGCTGAACGAAAGGCAGCATCCGGCCCGCATTCATCGTGTCCGAGTATAGCACAACAGTCTTATCGCGTCAAATCCAGTGAGGTTCATGCCGGGGAGCAAGCAAGGCAACTTCGTGTAGCCAATAGCCTACAACAAACCAATCAATACAAACCTAAAACTAACAATCGCTACACGAATGGTAGGGAGTAGGGGGAGCGAAGACATTAAACGAACCATAGCGCATTGTCAAAGAGTGACATCGAGGGACGGCTTTGGCGGGTGTTTCACAAATTGAGAGCGGCAGTTCTATTTGACAGCAACCAGTAGGCGGTGTATAATAATCAGAGGTTCGTATAAGGGGATGAAGAGAGGACACAGGTGTAGACTTGCAGGAAGGGTAGGGTGGTTATGACGATCGATGAAACAATTGAACGCTTTCGGGCCGAATTGAGTCGCAAACAGTCGCGCCGTACCGTGATGACGTACACCACGGCGCTGAATCATTTCCGTGAATTCCTGTCCACCGAGGCCAACCTGGCCCCGGAAACGTCGTCGGCGGAATTGTTGTCGGTTGACCATGCATTAAACTACGTAAAATGGCTGTACGAGGTCCATTTTTCCGAAAGCAAAATGCCAAAGTCGACGCTGGCTACGTACCTGGCCAGCCTGTCCCGGTACTACAACTTTATCCAACAGGAAGGTGCAACGCATCTGGACGATGGGGAACAGCAGCGCATGGTTGACGCCTTCAAGGGATACCGCAAGGGCACAACCCGGCCGCTCCCTAAATTCCCCGGCAACGATACTGTGGATAAGATGATCAAAGCCGCTCGTTCTGCTCCATCGCAGCGCGACAATCCCCGGCAGGAACTTTGCCGGCTGCGCAATATTGCCGTATTGGAAACGTTGCGCGCGACAGGTATGCGCGTTGGCGAACTGGTTGCTCTGCGCCGCGGTGACCTCGATTACCAAACAAGGGCCGCCCGCGTGAAAGGCAAAAACAACCGGGAGCGACAGGTACATTTCGATGAACAGGCCTGGCAGGCACTAGAAACCTACCTGCGCGCACGCGCAGACGGGGCCGGGGAGCGTGCCCTTCACACGTTGGCGGTCTTTTCCCGGCATGATCGAGCGGCCGGCTCCCGCGTCCTGCCGGTTTCCACGAACACAATCCGGCGCATCTTCTACGCGTGTGCAAAGCGGGCCGGCCTGGATACACCACTCACACCGCACGCGCTGCGCCACGCTTTCGCGGCGCGCATGCTGGAGACTACCGGGGACCTGGCCGCCACCCAGGGCCTGCTTGGACACGCGTCGGCCACAACCACACGGATTTATGCGAAGGTAACACGCCCAGAAGAGTAGCTCCAAAAGCAAAATCAACCTCAAGCTCCCGGTCATGGCAACGTGTCTACCGTCTGCATTCATCATTTCGGGATCGTCTCACGCCCGATACACAACCTTG
>CAYWAK010000189.1:0-5665 GCA_964455755.1 uncultured Ardenticatenales bacterium
CCGTCAAAGTTTGGCGTCCGGAGAGCCAAAGCCTGCCCGCTGGTCGTCCCCTTTGAGCAGGTAGGACAGCGCAAAACGGAGAAAAATGTGCGGCTAACCTTGTGCCACGGCACGCATCTCGGAAATGTGAGCTTCTCGCACCAGGATAATTAGCGTGTCCCCGCCGGCAATCTTGTAGTTGGGTGCCTGGCCAAACAGCATCTCGCCGTCGGCTTTTCGCACGCCAACCACAACGGCCCCCCATTTCTCCCTCATTTTGGCTTCGGACAGGGGGTGTCCGACCCACGGCGAAGCCTGCCCGATTCGTACCTCCTCCAGTTCCGTTTCCTCTCGCTCGTCGTAAACCAAGTGCGAAAGAAATTTGGCCACCGTCGGCCGCAGGATGGTAAGAGCCAGCCGTTTTCCGCCAATGGCGTATGGCGATAGGACTCTGTCCGCACCGGCCAGGTACAGCTTTTTGGCGGCTTCTTCCGAAACGGTGCGGGCCACCACGATAACCTGCGGGTTCAGCGCCTTTGCCGTGATTATCACCATCACATTGTCGGCATCGCGATCCACAACGGTGATGACGCCTCGCGCCCGCTCGATTCCCGCCTGCAATAACACCTCGTCGGAACTGGCGTCGCCCTGGACAAAAGGAATGTCTTGTTCCATCAGCGCCTGAAACGAAGAATCCGACTTCTCAATGACCACGAAAGGCACACCCTCGCGCCGGCATTCGGCGATGACAGCTTGCCCCATGCGGCCACAGCCGCAGATGATGTAATGTTGTGACAAGCCGGCGATCATCTTATTCATGTGTCGCTTCGACATCGAGTGCCACAACTCTTCGCTCAAGGCAATTTCCGCCGCATTGCGAATGATCCACGCCACTACCGCGACCCCTGCGAGGATCATCACCACGCTAAAAAGCCGTCCGGTGGCGGAAAGCGGCGGCACATCCCGGAAACCGGCTGTGGTCGCCGTGGTGAAGGTAATAACGGTCATGTACAGACCGTCAACAAAAGGAATCCCCTCCAACTGGCTGAACCCCACCGATCCGACCACCAGCAGTCCGACAAGCATGAGCAAGGAAAGTTGCAGTTGCTGGACCGGGTCGCGGGAACGACGCAAAAAGGGCATTTTTTCCTACCCCTTGGCTGCCGCACGCAACGCCGGAAGTTGATCTTCCCGCACGACGATCACCAGTGCATCACCGGCCGAAATGGTCTGGCCGGCGGATGGCCCAAAGATCAGTTCCCCCGCTGAGGTCCGTATTCCCACCACAATGGCCCCAAATTGCCCGCGCATCTTCGTTTCCGCCAGCAGTTTTCCCACCCATTCTGAGCCTTCGGAGACATAAACTTCTTCCAATTCTGTTTTGTCTTCTTCGTTGTAGACCAGACGGGCGAGGAACTCTGTCACCGTGGGTCGCAAAATCGAAAGGGCCAGCCGCTGCCCGCCGATGGCGTAGGGGGAGAGGACTTCGTCTGCGCCGGCCAGTCGCAGCTTGCGGGCCGCTTCGTCTGTGGCCGCCCGGGCCACCACCGTCACCCGGGGGTTCAGTGCCTTCGCCGTGATCGCCACCAGCACGCTGTCCGCGTCGCGATCTACCACCGAGATGACCCCTTTCGCACGCTCAATTCCGGCTTGCAAGAGCACTTCGTCCGATGTGGCATTGCCCTGAATGAAGGGAAAGCCCATCTCCAGAAACTCCTCCGTTTTGGCCACATTCGACTCGACGATTACAAAGGGAGCGCCATAGCGCCGAAATTCCTCGATGATAGCGTGCCCCATACGGCCGCATCCGCATACAATGTAGTGATCGGACAGTTTTTCAATCATGTGTTTCACCCGCCTTTTGGACATGGAACTCCACAGTTGCTCGCTCAGGCTGATTTCCACCGCGTTGCGCGCGACCCAGGCCACCACGCCAACGCCGACAAGGATCAGGGCGATGGTGAACAATCGTCCGCTGGCCGAGAGAGGCTGAACCTCCTGAAACCCAACCGTTGTCAGCGTGATGACGGTCATGTACAGGCTGTCTACAGCGGACATGCCCTCCAGTTGGTGATACCCCGCTGTGCCGGCGAGAAGCAATGCACCCAACAGCAACAGGGATCGCTGGAACGGGCCGACCGGATCGCGCGACCGCCGAAAATTGAACACACCAGCTCCTCTAGCCGGTCACCTGACCTTCAACGCAGTTTGTAGCCAATCATACGCAGAAAGCCCTTGCGCCAGGCGATTCCGTCCTCTTGTTCGATACCCTTCGTCTTCACGCCGTCCACTACGCCCAAGATGGCCCGGCCTTGCTCCGTCTCCGCAATCACGACTTCGGTGGGATTGGCCGTCGCGCAGAAAATCCGGCAGACTTCGGGCACCATCTTCACGCTGTTCAGGACGTTGATCGGGAAAAAGCCGGGGGCCAGGAAGATGATGAAGGCATGGCCGGCGGAGAGGGCCATGGCGTTCTTCTTGGCGAGATCGATCATCGCGTCGTCCGTGCCGCTCCAACGAACCAGCGCTTCGCCCGATGACTCGCAAAAACCAAGCCCAAACTTGATCCCCGGCACAGCACCAACCAGCGCTTCGTGGATATCCTCAACCGTTTTGATGAAGTGACTTTGTCCCAGGATGAAATTCACCTCTTCCGGTTTCTCGATTGTTACGGTGATCAGTTGCATGGCGCACCTCCTTATAAAATCGAGTCTAGCACACATCCGCTTGAATGTCAAAGAGAATCGACCTGGGGTAGTGTATCCCTTGTGGTTGAAATTGTGATACACCGCAGAGACGCGGAGAACGCGTACCCCGGCGCTGCCATTTGCCACGAGGGGGCGATTGTGTTAAGATTTGCGCATGGAACGCGCAACGTTTGCTGCCAATGATCGAACAGACCGGGCCGGGTTTGTCTTCCTGATTCTGCTCGCTTTCGCCCTCCGCATGTACCGCCTGGGGGCCCAGAGCCTGTGGTATGACGAGGGGGTCAGTTTGCTGCTCGCCGGCAAGCCTGTCCCCGACCTGGTCGCGCACACCGCCCGCGACATTCACCCCCCGCTGTACTATCTGCTGCTGCATGGCTGGACCTACCTGACCGGCCGTTCGGAGTTTGCCGCCGCCTATTTTTCCCTCTTCTTCGGTGTCTTGCTGGTGGCGCTCGCCTTGCGACTGGCCCAGCTTTTGTACGGCAGTCAGGCCGCTCTGTTTGCCGCCCTGCTCGTCGCCATTTCGCCGTACAATTTGTGGTACGCGCAGGAAGTACGCATGTACACGCTCGGCGCAACGTTCGGCCTGCTGGCGACGTGGCTGCTGCTGCGCATGTTGCGGGACGACTGTCCGGCGTGGGTGTGGCCCCTCTACGCGGCGACGGCCGCGCTTGGCTTGTACACGCTCTACTATTTCGCCTTCTTGTTGGTGTTTCACAACCTTTTCTTCTTGATCGCCGCAGCGACGCGGCCCAACCTGCGCACCCGTTGGCGACGCTGGCTGTTGGCGGACGCTGGAATCGCCCTGCTGTACGCACCTTGGATACCGGTGCTGCTCCGGCAAGTGCTGCACCCGCCGGTTCCGCCGTGGCGGACGGCGATCCCCCTGCCGAAAATGCTGCTGGAAACCTGGACCGTCCTCTCGGTCGGCCAATCGGTGACCGTTGCCGATATCTGGCCGGCCTTGCTTGCCACGCTGATCCTGTTCGTGCTGGCGCTCCGCGTGCCGACCCGCTCCGGCGATGCGTTCCAGCGCTGGCTGCTCGCGGGCCACATCTGGGTTCCGGCCGGCGTGATCTTCCTGGCTTCGTTTTGGACACCGTTGTATCACGAACGGTACCTGTTCACGTATGCCGTGCCGTTCTACATCTTGCTGGGTGCTGCGCTGGCTTTCGCTTTGCGTGGCCGGCGACGCCAACAGGCCCTGGCGCTGGGCACGTTGCTGCTGTTGCTGCTGGCCTACGGGCTGGGCAACTACCAGTTCTTCTACAATTCGGCCTACGCCTCGGACGATTACCGGGCCGCCTTGCACTATCTGGATGAACAGTGGCGTCCCGGTGACGCCATCCTTGTGAATGCCGGCTATGTCTACCCGATGGTGCTCTACTACAGCGGTCATGCACCGGCCTGGCACGGCCGGCTGACGAATTTGCCCAATGGCTGCGGAACCGGCAATGCGCCGCTCGTGGCCCAAACCGGCACCATCGGGGGCGACGCCGGCCTGGGCTGGGGCGATCCGGCCTCCGACTTTTACGCCACTACCGCGACGGAAACCGGCAGATCCCTGCAAAAACTGTTTCGCCAATGCCAGAGGGTCTGGGTGCTGCGCGCGTACGACACGGTGACCGACCCGCATGGCTTCATTCGACGCTGGCTGGAGGAAAATGCCACGCCCTTCGACGACCAGGTCGTGACGGGCCAGACCAACGTCCGCGTGCAGGGGTACCGCAGCCGCAACGGGCCACGCGAGGAGATACGGCCGCTGGGCAACTTGTTCGCGCGCCGTCTGCGACTGGCCGGCAGCGGGCCGCTCCCGCCGGTCGCGCGCAGTGGCCGCTCGCTGTACGTGACGCTGTATTGGCAGCCACTCACCCCCCTGCCCGCCGACTACCGCGTCTCGCTGGCTCTTTTCGGCCCGAGCGGGCGGCAGTGGGCTGTGGCGGATGAATTACCAGGAGGGCCGCTCTTCCCCCCATCGCAGTGGCCCGTGGGGGAGAGGGTTCGCCACACGCTGCGGCTGGACATTCCCACCGGCACGCCGCCCGGCACATACCGGCTGTCCGTCGGCGCGTACGACCCGTCGGACAGGCACTTTCTACCTCCGGACGACCCGCAACCTGCCGCAGGGGACGTCCGCGTGACGTTGGGCGTTGTGAACGTGCAGCCGGCCACGGGCGAGTCGTCGCCCATGCCGGCGCCACTGAGGGCGATCCACGCCGCGCTGGGCAAGGACATCGAATTGGCCGCCTATCGGGCCACGCCGAGCGTGCTTCGTCCGGGGGATGTGCTCACCGTCGAAATTCTCTGGCACGCGCTCCGGTCGCCGTCCGAGGACGATACGGTGTTCGTACAACTGGTTGACCAGCACGGCAAGCTGTGGGCCGCGCGAGACAGCCGCCCGGTGGATGGCCGCTACCCGACGACGACGTGGCCGGCCGGCGGCTGGGTGCGCGATTTCTACGACCTGCCGCTTGCGCCTAACGCGCCCTCCGGCGCATACCACCTCATCGCCGGCCTCTATCGCACACCCGATGGCACCCGCCTGTCCGTGCGACAAGGTTGGCTGGGACGGCAGAATGATTCCGTGGATTTGGGCACGGTCACCGTCCAGGATCGGGCGCACAACTTCGCGCCGCCGCCCGCGATAGCCTGGCCGGCCGACGCCACCTTCGGCACCTACGCACGGCTGGTCGGATATGCGCTGCCCGCTGCGGAGGCCGTCCGCGCAGGAGCGCCGCTGACGGTCACGCTCTACTGGCAGGCGCTCGCGCCGGCGCCCATCTCCTACAAGGTGTTCGCACATCTCGTCGGAGCGGACGGGACGTTGCGGGGCCAGCGGGACCAATTTCCGGGGGACGGCCGGTTCCCCACGACCGGTTGGCAGCCGGGAGAATACCTGACCGACACGCTGGCCATTCCGGTGCCGGCGGACGTGCCGGCCGGAACGTACCGCTTGCGCGTCGGTCTGTACGATCCGG
>CAYWAK010000190.1:0-5644 GCA_964455755.1 uncultured Ardenticatenales bacterium
TCAACTGCCCCACAAGGGGCCACATTTCCCGAGCAAGGTCTCGGACAATACGTAGTATCTTACAAGTCAAATTCTTGCACAAAAAGTAAGATTTTCAACGCAAAGGCCGAAGGCACAAATTGGTTCCGGCTTGGCCGGGGTAGGGGGCAGGTTTGAAACCTGCCCCCTACCGGCAAACGTTCTACTCCGCGGGACCGGCGGTGCGTGCGCCCAATTCCCGGTCAAGCATGATGAGGGCGTGTCCGTCTTCCCCGATGATATTCAACGTTTCGATGATGTCGCCGGCAGTTTTCTCCTCTTCCACTTGCTCGGTTATGAACCAGTGCAAAAAAGTTTGGCTGGCGTAGTCGTTTTCCTGAACGGCAAGGGCGTAAAGTTGGTTGATTCGCCCGCTGATGTGCTTCTCATGCTCAAGCGTTTGCTTGAACATGTCCAGCGGCGAAACGAATTCGGTTTGCGGTTGGTCCAAGGCCTGCAAGACCACGCGCCCGTTCCGGTCCTGGATAAAGTCAAAAAACTTGAAGGCATGGATCATCTCTTCATCATACTGGACTCGCATCCAGTGTGCGAACCCCGGAAGGTTGAGCGTCTCGCTATAGGCTGACATGGAAAGGTAAAGGTAGGCGGAGAAAACTTCTTCCCGCAGTTGATCGTTCAAGGCATCCTGCATCTTTTCACTTAGCATGGTACTTTCCTTTCGTTTGGATAGCATCGGTTTTAGGAACATCGGGTGAAGGTTCAGGCCGTTTCAGGTGTGACGCACTTTGGTCATAGAAACCGTTGGCCGGCCGCGCATGTTCAAGTCCATGGTGTGCCCGGAATGAAGCGCGTCGTTCCTAATAGATGAACCACAAGATCAATAAGAATTATACTACAGGATGACCAATTTGTCGAACTGAATCACCCTTGCGGGTCGGTGCGGACGGCGGCGGAAATGGAGAGGGCAAGCAGCGCGGTGATCACCATGCCGATTCCTATGAACAGGTATCCTGTATTGGCGTAGCCCTCGGCCAGGCCAGTCTGGTTGGTGATCGCCTCCCAGTGTGCAAACAGCGAAGCGAGGAGCGCATAGCCTACGAAAAGGAACACGCGGCTCTGGCGCGGCAGCCAGAGGCTTCCCTCGTTGATGCCAAAATACTCGCCGGCCTCCGCTACGCTCAACAGCAGGCTGACGGCGAGGAAGAGCGGTCCCGATCTGGGCACGAATGTCATCAGCGGGGAGAGCGGGTCGGAGAGGAGGTCATGGGCTCCCAGCAACCACAGAATCAGGGCGGCGGCAGTGAGCGCGCTCAGGGCGGAAGGACTCAGTCTGCGGCGAACCCAGAGCACGAAGAACAGCCCGGCAATGATGGTCGTGCCCAGGGCCGCGATGTCGGCTACGTCGAACGTCCAGCGTCCGAGAGGTCCGGTGGGCCGCGTGAGTCTCCAGGCAAGCACCCACGTTCCCATACAAACGAAGAAAAGCATCCAGCGCGACACATGTTTTTTGCGCAGCCATCCCGCGATTCCAGCAACGACCAAAAGGCTGCTCGCGAGCATCACATACGGCTGCAAAATGCTGAAAAAAAATGATGATGCATCGCTCAGGAAAAGGCGAAAACTTTCCGCTTGCGTGAGCGATATGGGCGACAACGTGCTCACCAGACCGGTCACGGCAATCACGCCCTGGAAAATCGGCAGTGGGCCGATCAAAAGCAAGGCCGGCAGAATGAACATCCAGGACGGTTCTTCCTCATCGTCGAGTTTTCCCCATCGTCGCAGTCCGCCGTAGGCCAGCAGGACAATTCCGGCCAGGCCGGCTGCGCCGACTGAAACACCGGGCGGCGCGCCCCGGTACAAGGGATACAGCCAGACCCAGATCAGCCGCAGCAAAAGGAACCCGCCCAGCCCCCAGGTCCAAAGGCGCGTCCCAACGTTTTGGGCCAGCCATCGTGCCCCGACCGTACCCAGGTCTATGGCCACGCCGGCCACTTCGCCGCCCGCGAGCAGGAAGAAGGGCACCAGAAAGGCTACGATCACATCCATGTTTGCCGCCAGCCGTTCTGCGGCTGCGATGATCCCCCCCAACGTGTTCGGGGAACCTTGCATGATGGTTATCAGGCTTCCGAACATCGTACCGGCGCAAAGGGCCAGAATCGCGGAGAAGCGTACGGCGGGGGCCGAGGGGCCGCGAAAGTGCGGGTGCCATCGTTTGCCGGGGACCAGGAAGATCACGAGGGTTGCCAGACTACCCCAGGCCACCAGGGGCCAGAGCGGTGCGATTTGCAGAATGCCTCTTTGCGGGGGAAGCAGCCCCAGGACGAAGACGACGAAGATCACCAACACAAAGCCGCGCACAAAATCGGTCGCACCAAAGGCCCCCGTCAGCAAATAGGCCCAGGCAACGGCCAGCAGACCATAGAACAACGGAATGGACAGAAATGGGACGAAGGGCATCACGTGCTGTCCTTCGGCCATGGCGAGGGGCAGCAGGGGACTCACTTCGCGGATCTTGCTCATAAACGGAAGCAACGCGGCCAGAAGGGCGACCAGGCCCGCACCCAGCCGTATGCTCGCTTTGAACGGCATCGGCGAATCGTGCAGGTCGATCCCGCCGGCTTGCACGTCGCCCCAAATCGCGATTTCCCAGATGTCAACGACAAGGCTCCAAAGGGCTGCCAGATGGCCCCGAGAATGGTGACCAAGCGGGCGCGATTCAAGCTCACTCATGAGCGATCTCCAGCGCATTCAGAAACAACCTGTCAAGGAGGTAGGCGCGATTGCCGGTGAAAAGAGGCGCAGCATGAACCACCCCGGCATACGGCAAGGTGTAGCGCGCCAGCAGCCGCCCCGACGTGGCCTCCAGGGCGAGCAATGTTGCGCGCTCCGTCACGCCATAGATGACGCCTTCGTCGACCGAGAGGCCGGCGATGAACGGTTCGCCCGCGTCGTACGTCCAGCGCTGCTTACCCGACGCGATGTCATACGCATGAACCTGGCCGTCCAGCCCGGCGACCAGAACTTGCCCCGCCGCCGCGTCGCAGGTTGCCGCACCGAAGGGGAAGGCGACCGCATTGCTGCCCCGCCAGCGCACCTGCCCGCTCGATCCCTCCAGGGCGACCACCCCGGGCGTTGGGCCGTTTGCAAAGCCGCCGAAAATGTCCCCCTCGCAGACAGTTAGTTGACGCCCCGCCAGCAGCGGCTCCGACACCCACAACGGTTGGCCGGTGGCCGCGTCCCAGGCCCGAACCTCACCGGCTGCCAGGTATACTTTTCCGTCGCGGGCCAACGGCGTGGCCCTCGAGGGTTTTGTCACGGTTTCCCAAAGAAGGTCGCCATTGCTTGCATCATACGCGAGCAGTTTGCCCGATTCTGACGTGATCACGTAGGCAAAGACTCGCCCGGAGGCCACCGCGATAGGCGAATTTAGCCATTCTTCCACGGAAACTTGCCAGCGGACCTGCTGCGTGGCCAAGTCAAAAGCGACGATCTCACCTTTGCCCGCAGCGCGCTCGAACAGGCCAATGTAGGCCGTATCGCCTTGCACGATCGGGGCGTGCCAGGCAGTCCCTCCGATTCGGGTAAGGCGCGTTTCAGTGCCCGTTTCCGGTTCAAACGAGAGTAAGTCGCCGTTATTCAAAAGGAGAAGGGGACGACCATTCCAGAAAACGGGCCCGGCTTTGGGCAGCCCCTCTTGCTCTTGATGAACCAGCAAGCGGCTCCACCGGAGAGCGAAATCGAGCGGTCGTTGTCGTTTCGTGGGCTCCGCGCGAAAGGCGAACAATTTGCGGGTGCGGTTGGCGAGGTAAAGCCGGTCGCGGCCGGCTGCTGGCGCAGCGCCCAGCGGGCCAAGGTTCTGCAGCGTCATCATTTCCTGTCCCGTCGACTTGTCCAGGATGGCCATCGAACCGGAGGTCGTGGTGACGATCACCCAATTGTCCACGATCAGGGGAGCGTTCGGCTCATCGTTTTCGAACCGAACCTGCCAGCGGATGGCTCCCGTTTGCCGGTCCAGCGCGAGCAGGTCGCCCAGCGATGTGCCGGCATAGAGGGCCTCGTCCGCGGCCAGGGCCGCCGAGATTTCCCCGTGGACATGGGTCTGCCAGAGCACCGAGCCGTCGCCGGCGTTCATGGCGACGACACGACCGCCCCCGCTCCCGCCGTTCAAAGGCACGTACAGGTTTCCCGCCACCATCGTCGGGTTCGTGCGGATTGAGCCTTCAAGTTCGGCTTCCCAGAGAAGGTCGCCCGTTTCCGGCGAGAGGGCGAAGAGTGTGCCGTCCGTGGTGCCGAAGCAGACCACGCCGGTGGTTCCTGCCGCTGCGCTGACGATGGGCGAACCGGTCTCGAAGCGCCAGCGCATCGAGCCGGTGCGAGCGTCCAGCGTGTAGAAGACGCCGTCCTCCGAGCCGAAGAGCAGCAGGTCGCCTATCACCAGGGGCGAGGCATCTATCAAGTCGTTGGCCGCGCGGCTCCAAAGGTAGAGCCCTTCGCGAAGGGTCAGGGCGTAGACGCGCGTCCCTCCGGCCACGTAGACGATTCCACCGGCGACGGCCGGTGTGGCGACGATGGGCCGGCCGATGGTGAACGTCCAGCGCACGTCGCCCCGCGATGCATCCAGCGCCCACACAACCCCTTCGCGGTCGCCGAAGATGAGCGCGTCGCCAGCGAGGAGCGGCGGCGAGGTCACGTCGTTGGGTGCGGTGAATCGCCACTGCGGAGAAAGGGTCGCGGGCAGCGTGTCCGAGGTTGATCTGCCACCGGCGATTCCGCGCCGTTCTGCGCCCCCCCGATCCAGGTAGACCGGGCCGGAGCGGCTGCGCACTTCGGCGGGAAGGTCTGCGGCGGCAGATGGCGGCAGGAACGAGGCAGACAGCAGTTCGTAGCGCTCGAAATCTCCGCTGGAAAGCGCGCGAATCTCGCGGGCCTGGGGCAGGATGATGGACGCGCTGCCGGTGTACCACACGGTCCCTTCAATAGCGCCCGTGGCGGGCTGCGAAGTCAAGGCGAGGCGGTGCGTCTGGAGCGTCAAGCCGTCCGACATCGGTATCATCTCGTCGGGTTGCACCGAGACCGTGAAAGGCAGGCGCGAAGAAATCCTGGCCGGTCCAAAGAGTAAATCCCAGGTCGCCTGGCCGGCCAGCGGTGCGTCCGCCGGGGTTTGGCCTGGCCACCAGACGGGGATCGCCGGCGCGAACGTACTCCCGCCGCCCGCTTGCGTCGAGCCGGCCAGGAAGAGAGTCCTTTCAATCTCGCTGTAGAAAGTTGTGCTGCGATTTACGTTGCTATCGAGCAGCGTCGTTTCTTCAACGCGCAGGTACGTTCCGGCGTCTGCAGGGTCTAGCGGAAGTGGAGCCGGTTGTGCGATGTAGGCGGCGAACAGGCCGCTCTGGCCATTGCTGCGCGTCAGGCGGTATAGCGCTGCTTCGCCGGGGCCGGGAATCGTGGACGCCGCTCCGGGCAGCGACAAGGAAAACCAGGCCGTCGCCGCCAGGACGGCGATCAGCGTGGCCACAATTGTCAGTGTGCGCAGCCATTGTCTTGCCATTATTGCGTATTATGTATTATCAGTACCTGAGAAAACTGCTCTGTAGGACAGGCTTTCTAGCCTGTCCCACGGCTGCTGACAGGCTCGAAAGCCTGTCCTACAATAGCCTGTCCCACG
>CAYWAK010000191.1:0-5638 GCA_964455755.1 uncultured Ardenticatenales bacterium
CCGACATTACGCTCAGCGATTTGCAGCACACGACCAACCTGCTTCTGCGCAGCGGTGCAACAATCCAAGAGATCAACACAATCCGCAAGCACCTTTCGCAGGTCAAGGGGGGCAACCTGGCCCGCCACGTAGCGCCGGCACGAATCATCTCGCTCGTGCTCTCCGACGTGGTCGGTAACCCGCTCGACGTGATCGCCTCCGGCCCCACCGTGCCCGACCCGACGACATACACCCAGGCCCTGGACATTCTGCAGCGCTATGAATTGGCCCGGCAAGTCCCCTACGCTGTGCTCGCGCACCTGAAACGTGGCATCGAGGGCACAGCGCCGGAAACACCCAAGCCGGAAGACCTCCTGTTTGATCGCGCCCAGTCTTTGATCGTGGCCAGCAATGAAGTGGCCGCCCGAGCCGCGCGAACGCAGGCGGAAGCCGAAGGATTTAACGCGCTGCTGCTCTCCACGTTCGTCGAAGGGGAAGCACGCGAGGTGGCCAACGTGCTGGCAGCCCTGGCCCGCGAGATCCGTCACTCCGGCCACCCTGTTCCCCCACCGGCCTGCCTGATCGCCGGCGGCGAAACCACCGTCACCGTCCACGGGACGGGCACAGGCGGTCGCAACCAGGAGTTGGCACTGGCCGCCGCGATCGAAATTGCCGGCATGGAGGGCGTCTACATCGCCGCGCTGGCCACCGATGGAACCGACGGCCCCACCAACGCCGCCGGCGCGCTCGCCACCGGCACCACCCTGGCACGCGGAACCACACGCGGACTGGACGCCCGCTCATACCTGGCGAACAACGATTCCTACGGCTACTTTGCAGCGCTGCGTGACCAGTTTATCACCGGCCCCACCCGCACCAATGTCAACGATCTCATGATCGTTGTCGTCTTTCTATAGGACGCTGGCGTGGCCGGGCCCGCGTCATTTTGCCAGTATTCTCCTTTCAAAGTATAATATCGGGCGACGCTTCGCCCAACATTTTGCAAATTTTGGGCATGCGCAGCAAATGCCCGGGGAGTACGAGGGGTGTCCCCTCGTCTTCCTTCCTCCCCACATTTCGGGGCTTGCGGCGAACCGCTGCGCAAGCCCAATTTTCCCGCATGACAGGCAAACAGGAGCAGCAATATGATCGAAGAAACCACTCGCCGCATACGCACAAACGTAGGCCGCGTTGTCGTGGGACAAGAGCACGCCGTAGAGCTGGTGCTGACCGCGCTCCTATGCGAAGGACACGTGCTGATTGAAGATGTGCCGGGAATCGGCAAGACGACGCTGGCACGTGCCTTTGCCCAATCGCTGGGCTGCACGTTCCGGCGCATCCAGTTCACGCCCGACCTGCTTCCATCGGATGTCACCGGACTCTACGTCTACAACCAGCGCGACCAAACGTTTGACTTCCGTCCTGGCCCCATCTTTACCCAGGTGCTGCTGGCCGACGAAATCAACCGCGCCACCCCGCGCACACAATCCGCGCTCCTGGAGGCCATGCAGGAGCGGCACGTCACCTTGGAGGGAGAAACCCGCCCGCTGCCTCGCCCTTTCATCGTGCTGGCTACGCAAAACCCGATCGAACTGGAAGGCACTTTCCCTCTGCCGGAGGCCCAACTGGACCGCTTCATGTTGCGCATCAACCTGGGATACCCCACCACCGAACACGAACACGCCATCCTGCTCCGCTTCCAGACCGAGGATCCCCTGCAGCAACTGAAACCGGTCGTCACCCCGGAAGAGCTGTTGACGCTTCAACGCCAGGTGCGCCTCACGCGCGTTGAGGCGAGCGTTCGCGGGTACATCGTGGACATTGTGCGCGCCACTCGCGCTCACAGCGCCGTTTCCCTGGGCGCCAGCCCGCGCGCAAGCCTGGCTCTTTTCCATACGTCCCAGGCACTGGCGGCCCTTCGCGGGCGCGAATACGTCATCCCTGACGACGCCAAATACCTGGCACCATACGTCCTGACCCATCGCCTGCTGCTTGATCCCCAGGTGCAGCTACGGGGCCGCACGGCCGAAGACATCGTTCGGCAAATCGTAGACGAAATCCCGGTTCCCGTCGAGGAGTTGTGACCGCCGATGTTCAACGAAACGTGGGGGGCACTGGCCATCCTGCTCGTGATCCTTGGCCTTCTCCTGCAGCAAGAATCCCTTTTCGCCCTGGCCGCTTTCCTGCTGGCCATGTCTCCCCTGGCCTGGCTCTGGAATCGCTGGTCGGCGCAACGCCTCCGCTACCGGCGTGCCTTTGCCGTAACCCATGCCTTCGCCGGAGAAACGGTCGCCCTCAACGTCGAGATCGCCAACGACAAGTGGCTGCCCCTCCCTTGGGTACGGATAGACGACCGCTTTCCCGAGTCCATGCCGCCGGCCGAACGGGCGCTGGCCGCCTCGTCCCTGCCGCGCGTCGGAACGCTGGTACACTTGGCCAGCCTTGGCAGCCATGAGCAGGTGCGCTGGACGTACCACCTGCACTGTCCACAACGCGGCTTCTACTTCTTCGGGCCGGCCCGCTTGCGCACCGGCGATATTTTTGGCCTCTTCGGCCAAGACATTCAGGCTGAGCAAACCGACCGGCTCGTGGTGTACCCACAGATTCGCCCTCTGAAAGAGCTGGGCCTGCCTGCGAAAAGTCCCTTTGGCGACCAGGCCGTGCAATCTTTCATTTTTGACGATCCCTCACGGGCCATTGGCGCGCGCGACTACCACCCCGGCGATCCCCTGAAACGCATTCACTGGAAAGCGACGGCCTCCCAGCAACGCATGCAGGTGCGCGTCTTTGAGCGCACGCGATCCCGGCAAGTGGTTGTATTCCTCAACGTGGCCACCTTCGAAAAACACTGGCACGGCGTAGATCCCGAAATGTTGGAAGCGGTCATCCGCGTGGCTGCCTCCCTGGCCTACCACTCGTTCACCCAGCACCGCCCGGTCGGCCTGATCGCCAACGGCAGCCTGCCCCGATCCGATCAGCCGATCCGCGTGCTGCCGGGCCGCGCCCCCGGCCAAATGCGCCGCGTATTGGAAGCCCTGGCCGCCGTCACCAGCTTTCCAACCAGCTCGATGGCCGATCTCCTGGCCCTGGAAAGCCCACGGTTGCCCTGGGGCGCGACACTGGTCGTCGTGACCGCCGTGGTCCAAGACGCCCTGGTCGCCACACTCGCCGGGCTGCACAAAGCCGGTCGCCCGGTCGTACTCGTCTCCCTGGATGAGAACTTTCGACACAAACACGAGCACCCCGACTTTCTGACCTACCACCTGGATCGAGAAGCCGTCTTATGAACAGCCTGGCGCGGAGAGGAGCCTACTACCTTGCCCTGGCCAGCATGGAGCTGACCCTGTGGGTACTGGCCCAGCGGCTGTGGGCCGCAGCGAAGGGCCACGCGGCCGCCTCGTTACCGGCCGGCATGGCCGTCGTCCTGCTCTCCTCGCTGACCGTCAACCTGGCCCTGGCTCGAAGCGGCGGACAGACTCAAACACAGCGCCGGAGCGCCCTGGCCGCCGGATTGACCGGCGCGTGGCTCTTCGCTGCCTGGAGTGCGCACGGTGACCGCGCCCTGCCCGCCGGAATGTGGCACACGCTGCGCGATGTGGCCGCAGCCGGCTTTGGCGACTTTCGCCCAGCGTTGTTCGCCTTGCTGCTGGGGCTGATCCTGTGGTGGCGGGGGGCCGCGATCATTCGCATTCCACGCACCTACGGTCACGTGGCCTTCCATTTTCGGCTCGGCGTGATCGTCTTGCTGGTGCTTCTGGTCATGCGCGGCTCCGTGCCCACCGTGAGCCCGCAGCCTTTCATTATCTCCTTCTTTATCAGCAGCCTGCTCGCTTTGGCCCTGGTGCGCGCGGAAGAGATTCTTTCCGTACCGGGAGGCACGCCGCTGACTCTGGGCCGGGCCTGGCTCTTTTGGCTGACCACCGCCACGCTCGCCACGGTGACCCTGGGCCTGTTGGCCGCCAAGGCCGTCTCGTTTGCCTCGCTGCGCGCCGTACTGACGTGGATGTCGCCCGCATTAGAACCGGTTGCACAGGCCATCTACGAGCTGCTCCTCCGGTTCGCGCGCCTGCTCGACCCGCTCATGCGCGCGCTGGTGGCCCTCATCCAGGCAAACATGCAGGGGCAACCACCGGTGCCCATCGCACCGCCCGCCCTGATCAAACAAGGCCCAACGCCGGCCGCCGTCCAGTGGCCCCATTGGCTCTCGTTCGTCCTGGGTCTCACGCGCACGGTGGGCATTGCGCTGGTTGGGCTGCTCATCCTGTGGATCCTACTGAATTCGCTGGCAAACAGCAGACAAGCCGACGAAGACACGGCCGGCGGCCAACGCCAGACCGTCCGCAATACAGGCCGTCCGGCCGGCGACAATCCCATCAGCCAACTTACCAACCGCCTGCTCAACAGCGCACGCAACGCTATGCGCCGTCGCCGGCATCCGCAAAGCCCGGCCGAACAGGTGAAATGGCTCTACGCGAATCTCTTGCGACTCGGAGCCGCACGCGGCACCCCCCGGCCGGCAGGCGTCACTCCGTACGGATACCAAATCACGCTGCGCCACGCCCTCAATGGGTTCGATAATGAAATTGGTGTGATGACCGAAGCGTACGTCCAGGCCCATTACGGTGAAGAGACCATAGACACCGCAATCCTCGAACAAGTTCGGACAGCCTGGGACAAAATCAGAGCCATCGAATGAATTCGACGGCTGTTATCTGTTATCACAAACCTGCTGAAAAGAAGCAGGTTGATCGCCCGGCAACGCGCCTGGGCGCGTTTTGGGTGGCAGGCCGCGAGCCGCGAATTCATTCGGGGCTCCAGGCAATTAGCCATTGACATTTAGGATAATATGTGGTAATATAACGATGTCAGATAGCCACCAACAATTGCAAGAAAGGGGCAACTCATCATGGTGCGATCAAGAACGGAACAGATGGTGGACCGGCTGCGGGAGTTGCAACGCAGCACCCCCGACATCGAAGCGTCCGCCATTGTCAGTGTGGATGGGCTAACCATTGCCTCGGCGTTGCCCGGTGAAGTGGAAGAAGATCGTGTCTCTGCCATGTCTGCAGCGATGATTTCTTTAGGCGAGCGCATCGCCCAGGAGCTTGGTCGTGGTGTTTTGGACCAGGTTTACATCCGTGGTGAGGCAGGATACGTCATCTTGATGGCTGTAGGAGAAGAAGCGGTCCTCACGGTGCTGGCCTCCCACAACGCGAAACTCGGCCTCATATTCTTGGATATGCGCCGCGCCGTAGAAGACTTGGTCCGTATCGTATAAATCCTTGGAATTGGACTTTCTGGACTGAGAGACTCGAATCTCGTTGCGTTAGAAGTTCAACTCCTCGGGCGCTTGCAGCGCCAATCAACTGCCCCGTCAGGGGCCACATTTTCCGAGCAAGATCTCGGACGATGCGTAGATTCTTGCTCAGTAGGAATCCGGATTCCAGGACCGCCCTAACACGAAATATCAGCAATGGAGCTTCTCGATTGGGAGCACGGAGAGTCCCGCCTCTCCGTGTTTTTATGTGAAGTAGAACAGCCTTTCCAGGCTGTTGGCAGCCGCTGGCAGGCTAGAAAGCCTGCCCTACAGAGTAGTTTTCTCAATACTGATACTGAAATGGAGACACAGCGATGGCCAACACGAAATATATCTTTGTAA
>CAYWAK010000192.1:0-5628 GCA_964455755.1 uncultured Ardenticatenales bacterium
ACCGGTGCGGACATCGAGAATCTGGTCAACGAAGCGGCCATCCTTGCCGCTCGCCAGAATAAGAAAAGCATCGACATGAAAGATTTTCAAGAGTCTGTTGAAAAAGTGTTGATGGGCCCGGAGAGGCGCAGCCGCCTTATCTCTGAGGAAGAAAAGGAAGTCACCGCCTATCACGAGGCGGGCCATGCCCTGGTGGCCAGAATGACTCCCAATGCCGATCCGGTTCACAAAGTTTCCATCGTGTCTCGCGGTTTGGCCGGCGGGTACACCTTGATGTTGCCCGAAGAGGATCGTGCCCTGACAAGCAAGACAGATTTCCTGGCCAAGATTGCCGTTGGTCTGGGGGGACGAGCAGCCGAAGATCTGGTCTTTGATGACATTACCACGGGGGCCAGCAGCGACCTGGACCATGTGACCAAGCTGGCTCGTTCTATGGTTACCCGCTACGGCATGAGTGAGAAACTTGGCCCCCTTACCTTTGGCGACCACGAGGAGTTGGTCTTCCTGGGGCGTGAGTTATCTAACCAGCGCAACTATGGGGAGCACGTTGCCCGTGTGATCGATGATGAAATTCGAGATATCATCGGCCGATCTTACGAACGGGCGAAAGAAATATTGCGAGAACATAAGGATAAGCTGGATACGCTGGCCAAACGGCTGATTGAGGTGGAGACAATTGAGCAATCGGAATTTGAGGCAATCACAGCCAGTTGACTCATTACTGATCGCCGCCAGCAAAAACGGACGGATAGCAAAACTCTAGGTAGGGTTAGGGAGGCAACCCCCCACTCCAATTTGAAACGACCTGGTCGAATTTGGCGTCTATCTCTGCCCGGTCGGTGCTGTGAAGCAAGTCTTTTAGCTCTTCTTTCAGGCAATAGCCCCTTTCCAAGACTGTGTCTTGGTGTTGCCACAATGCGTCTACCACTTCGAGTTGTTGCGCCGGACTCAGTTCGCATTGACGCTTCAACAGCTTGTGCCGCAAAGCGAAGAGCGGCCTTCTTTGCCCTTTGGGAAGGGTGCGTCTGTACGCACGCATGATCCCCATGAAATAGTGGTTGACTTCCTCTTCCTGAAGTGGAAGATTCAAGACACGTTGGTTCATGATTGCCCTTGCCTTGTCTGGAAAACGTTCGCACCCAAAACGTTGTTTGCTTGTATACCAATCCTACCGCATCTATCTGGCTTTGCATAGGGACTCTGGCCCTTTCTTCTGGTGGACGAAGGGCCTTTTTTTGATAGCCTCGCCCCTACTCTGCTCCACACTTTTGCGTTATACCCCGGCAACAAGTACGGGAGGATGATACACGCGGACATCGTGGGCGGCACCCGATTTCGGACGCAAAACTTTGCCGGGCACCCACCCCCGTATACGTGTGTTTGCCAACCCCCAAAAAAGCGAGTATACTATGACCGTCAATTGTAGCAGATGATTGGTGGGGCCATTTTTCGGAGCGACAAGTGGTTGAAAGGACGAGTTCTCCATGTCTGAAATTACAATTCTGTTAGCCGAAGACCATACCCTGTTCCGTCAAGGGATAAAGAAGATCATTTCTTCGGTGCAAGGCATGGAGGTTACCGGTGAGGCAGCGAATGGGTTAGAAGCCGTAGAACTTGCCGAAAAGCTGAAACCAGATGTCATCCTCATGGACATCAACATGCCTAAGCTCGATGGCGTTCGCGCCACCAGGCGAATCACAGAAGCCGAAGAGCATCCGGCGATCATTGTACTCTCCATGCACAGGGAGGATGAGTACATTTTCGATGCCTTGAAGGCCGGTGCAAAAGGCTATTTTCTGAAAACGTCAGATTCCCAGGACTTGATCGAAGCGATCCGGTCTGTCGTTCGTGGGGAGGCTGCCTTGGAGCCGGACCTCGCACAGAAGGTGTTGGATGAATTCCGGCGCATGTCTACGATGCCGCGCAGTAAGGCGACCGGCCTGGCCAGCCTTTCGGACCGCGAGACGGAGATTCTGCGTCTCGTTGCGCAGGGCCTTTCTAATCAGGATATAGCAAACAAGTTGCATCTGGCAACCAAGACCGTGAAGAATCAGTTGTATGTAGTCTTCCAGAAACTCCATTTGAACAACCGGACGCAAGCAGCACTTTATGCACTGCGGAAGGGATTGGTCTCTCTGGAAGAGTTGGAAGACGAGGTTCTATAGATTCTGTTTGTGTCAGGCTGTGCTACGACCGCATCCGTGGTGCATTGCTTGCGGCCCACTGGCAGGCCCACCGCCATCCGGCATGGATCTCGTTCACCTGCATGATAGCGAGCAGTGCGCCGTAGATGGCAACTCCCACCAGGCCAGGCAGGACTACGGACATCAACCGTCCTGCCGGCGTGTTCCCTAGCACATAATTCCCCTGAGAAACAGCCCAGATCACGCCCCCCATGATGGCCGAGGCCGAGACCGTCTGGAAGAGGAGTTTCGTCAGCCCGTGTCCCTCCAGCCGGCCGACGCGACGCCAGACGAGGGCCAGCATGATCAAAGCGTGCGTGGTGAGCTGGATTGAATTGGCAAACACAAGGGCCATCATTCCCCAGCGCTCCACCAGACTGATGGCTATGCCCACGTACGCAAGTACACCAAGTACGCCGACAATCGCCGGCGTCCACGTATCCTGGCGGGCGTAAAAGGCAAAAATCAGCGGCTGATCCACCGCCGCGAAACTGAGACCCAGGAGGTAAACGCGCAAAGCTCTGGTCGTCTGGATGGTGTCTGTCAGGCCGAAACCGCCATGCTGGAAGATCAAACCAACCACGAAATGCGCGAGTACGAACAAGCCAATGGTGGCCGGGATGATCAAGACGATGACCAGGCGCAGGCCGGTAGCCAACGTAGATTTGAAGTCGGCGAGATTGTTTGCGGCAGCCAATTGCGAAAGCGAGGGGAGTATGGCCAAAGAAATCGCGGCCGAGACGAGACCCAGCGGAAAGTGTACGAGCGTGGTAGCGTATTGCATCCAGGCAATGCTCTGCGGACCGGTGTGTGATGCCAGGTTGCGATCAATGATCACGCCGACCTCGCTGACAATCAGGCCGAAGGCGATCGGCACATATAGTCGCAGGATTCTGCGCAGACCGGGATGAGACAGCGCAAGATTCAGATAGAGCGGAACGTCGCGCAGGTCCGGCAACAAGATGAGCAATTGCAACAACGAGCCGAGAAGAATGCCGTAGGCCAGGCTTTCGATACCGAATCTGCTGTGAAAGGCAATGGCCGCGAGGATGATTCCCAAGTTGTAAACAGCCGCTCCGAATGCCGGATAGCGGAAGCGATGCAGCGTGTAGAGTAGGCCGGTAATTACGCCGGAGAAGCCGAAGAACACGATGGAGGGCACAAGAATGCGGATCATGCTGGCCGTGATGGCCAGGAGGCCGGGGTCAAACCCGCTGCCGAGTAGCCAGGCGACTTGAGGCGCAAAAAAGGCGATCAGCAACAAGAAGGCGCCCAAGACAATGGTCGCCAAACTGAGCATGGCGCTGACCAGTCGCCACAATTCGGCACGATCTTCCTTTGCGGCGTATTCGCTGAATACCGGCACCAGTGCGGAGCTGAGCATGCCGCCGATGAGCATGTCGAAGACCATGGTGGGGACGATGGCGGCTACCCGAAAGGCGCTGACCAGGCCAGTTGCGCCGAAGAGGTGGGCAATTACCGTCTCGCGCACCAGACCGAGCAACCGGCTGGAAACATTCCCAATGGAGATAATAGAAGCTGCACGTACAATGCCCCGGCGGGCCGGGGCCGAGATGTTTGTTGGGAGTGATTCGCCGGAAGGTGGGTTGCTCATGGAGTTCTTTTTTTGTGCCGGATCAATGAGACCCCTGCTTTTTCGCGGATATACTTGTCTGCCCTGTTCTTCCTTCTACCACAAAGACACCAAGGCACAAAGGAACCTACTTTGTCGGTGTCACCTTGTATCATCCCAATAACTTAGGGACGCCCCCGGCCCCCAATTCTGGGGGAACACATTCCCCCCAAAGTTGGGAAGGGCCAGGGGGCACGACGTTCTGCTCGCCCCCCAATTATTGATACTGCCTGCGGATCTTTGGTCTGGCCGAGTTATGGGGTGGCTTCCTCGATTCGATAGTGGGCGCTAATTTTTGCAGCCTTGCTCAACATGCCCGACGCAGAACAATACTTCGTTTGCGAAAGTTCGATGGCGCGAGCGACGGCCCGCTCATCCACACCATGTCCCTGCACGATGAATTCCAGGACGATGTCTGTGTAAATCTTGGGATGCTCCGGGGCGCGTTCCGCCTCCACGCGAACCTGCAGGCCGGTGATATCTTGCCGTTTCTTACGCAAAATCGAAATCACGTCCATGGCCGTGCATCCGGCCAGGCCTACCAGCAAGAGCGAGAGGGGACGGAACCCTTTGTTTTCGCCGCCGACCGCTTCGCCGGCGTCAAGAACGACGGTGTGGCCGGTGGGTGTCGTGCCTTCAAAGGCCATGCCGCCAACCCAGGTTACTTCTGCGTCTGCCATTCTGTGTGGGTCTCCTTTCAGCATTTCTCCCCGAGCGGTTGTCACCCAGGGCGCGCGATCTGCCGGCGGCGAACGAGTCTTTTCACTGCTCGATTTGCTCCAGGGTTTGCCGGGCGATGACGGGAGCCTCAATAGCCGCCTCGCGCCCTTCCATGGCCTCGATGAGTGGATGGATGAGCCTGGTGGTCTTTTTGTCGCCAAAGCCACGCAACACGGCCAGGGCGCTGATTCGCAGCCAGGGCGTGATTTTTTCTGACGCGAGTTTGTGGAGTACCGCAGGGAGAGAAGCAGTCCCAATGGAGACCAGCGCTTCTGCAGATCGCCAGCGTATACCGGCGTTTTCGTCCGTTAAGAGGGCAACGAGTGACGGAATGGCCTGCGGGTCTCCGATTTCGCCCAGCGTACGGGTGATGTGCCAGCGAAGATGGTCGTCATGCGTATGTTGTAGTGCGCTGCACAATTCGGGAACGGCCCGCACCCCAATCGAGGCCAGGGATTTGGCCGCTTCCCAATGGACAATGCTGTCGCCGTTGGCCAGCGCCTCTATCAGTGGAGCAACGATGCGATCATCCTGCAGGTTGCTCAGGATGGCCGAAGCGCGTGCCTGGGTTTTGCTATCTCCCAATTGTAATACGCGAAGCAGAGGTTCTACGGCACGATTGTCTCCCCGTTGGCCCAGCAGGAGCGCGGCTGTTTGCCATATCGCGGAATTCTCGTCCGTTTGACTTTCCAACAAGGCCGCCATACGGGCGTGTGCGCCGGAACCTTCATCGTCCAGGAAGAGGCTCCGTAGTTTCAGATCCAGGGAGCGGCCGGCTTTGATTTCCGACGAGGCTATGGGAATAGGTTGTCCGTTCCATGTCCGCAGGGCCAGCACCTCGAGCAACCGTTTCCACAGTTCCTGGTCCTGGACATTGCGGAGGCTTGTATCAATGGTTGATTCTTCCCAGATGTCGGTGCTGATCAATTTGCGCAACAAGCGTTCGGCCGAAGCAATGTCGCCACCGGTTGCTTGCTTGATCAGTTGAAGATTGCCAGAGACTGGCTCGTTCGGTTTAGCGTTTTCACTTGAAGTATCCACGCTCGTGGCCTCCTTATCCCTTGTAAATAGGACACAGATGACACGGATAAA
>CAYWAK010000193.1:0-5570 GCA_964455755.1 uncultured Ardenticatenales bacterium
CAGTGCCCGTAAAATTATTGACAGGGGTAACGAGTTGTGCTATACTAGCTCTATCAACTAAAAGATATTCACTTTCCTCCCATCTGAACGGCAAAGCACAGGAATACAATGAGTCAACAAAGTCCAAACATCAAACCTGCCAGCCCAGAGCCAGAATTTCCATATCGGTGGCCAATTATAATCATCGTTCTCATCCTCATCGCGTTGATGGCCTTCTTCTACCTGGTGATCAACCGGGCCGGGCCGGCCGGCACACCCACGCCCACGCCAACCGCGCCGGCTGCGGTCGCACCGGCTGCGACTACGCCGACTGTGGTGGGCGCGCTGGCCATTCCCAAGCGGCCATCCCCACCCCCCGGCATGCTGTACAATCAATCCGATTTCTTGCCGAGCGATCTGGGGACACTTTTCCCCAACTTTGGCCCGTTTGGTGCGGAAAACAAAGACATGGAGTGGGTCGGCTGGGCATCGGAAATTCGCAGCTTCTTGAACAACGCCGAAAAGTTGCAGGTTCGCCTGCTCAACGGCGATCTGATTGCCAAGCCGACCATCGCCGGCATCATGCTCACGGCCGGCGCCGGCGCCACCAGTTCGCCATCCTATGGCAACGGGGGCATCACCTGGGACTACTGGGCGGACTTCACCCCCCGCTCGGTATATGACAACATGGGTGTGAAAACCGGCTACATCCTGGATCCGGGTTGCGGGAAAACAGCCGTCATGCCCCGCTACGACGATACGCGCTGGCAGCAAGCGCTCTTTGCCGCCGTGGCCCAATTTGGCCGGGAGTACAAGAACGACCCGCGATTGACCGCAATCGAAATCAACTCTGGCTTTGACGGCGAACCCCGCTTTAGCAAGAGCGTTGCCGGCTGCGATTTCGATGGTGCAGCCGAGAAGATCATCAACCATCGTGACTTTGACCTTTTCATGTACCGCATGATGGACGCCTATGCCAAGGCCTTCGATGTGGATGGCGACGGCAAACCGGACAAACCCATCTACGTCCACCTCTTTTGGGATAACAAAGCCCGCGCCGAATACGCCATTTCCAAAGGCATCGGCATCAAGTTTAACTCCCTCACCGACGACGCGAATTGGTTCTACAACTATGACAAACAAGGCAACCAGGAAGACAGTGGCTTTGGCATGATGGCTCTGGCCTACGACCTGGGCCCCAAAACGTTCCTGGCATTCGAATCGGGCCAGCCCTGGAAACCCTACCCCGATTCCTTCGTTTGGATGTCCTACCTGGCGGCCCTCTCGGCCCATCCCGATTTCATAGACAACTACCGGTCGTGGACAGAAGGTCTGTTGCAGAAAGGAGGCAGCGCCTACGAACCGGATACACCCTTGAACTTTATCCAGCGACACCTTGGCGTAACGTTGGAAACCACACCCGATGTGTGGGTGGCGTTGCGGGATACGGAGATCAACCAGTGCGACGACAAACGTTGCTATACCGGCTACCGGGGGGATTGGAATTTCTGGCTCTACCGCCGTGATGGCCTTCCCGAAAACGGTACCGTCCTTGTTGGCCTGGAAAACAGCGAAACCTGGAACGGGATTCCAGAAGCCGCGCGCAACCAAATCTATGCCCGGCGCGCTCGGCGCACAGACGAAGCAAACGGCCAGCACCTGATGTCCTTCGACATAGATGACGGCTACCCGTACGTGAATCTGCGCCCCAGAAGCCAGCCGGGGGGGACGGCTTCCTACGAAGTAAGCATACTCTATCTGGATCAGGGCACAGACACCATGTCCCTGGAATATCTGGATAGCTCCGGCACGCTGCATTCAGCCCCCCTGATCAAGACCAACACGCAGCGTTTCCGCCGGCATACCTGGCAGATTGACGACGCCTTCTTCAACAACGGTCTGCCCGGCAAGACCGATTTTCGCATCAACAGCAACAACGATGGGGACGAGACCATCCATCTTGTGATGGTGCGGGGGACCGGAAACATAGATGATCGCGTCAGTCCGACAGCGACCAAGGAACGCACCAACACACCGGTGCCTCCGGCCAACACGGCCACAGCTACGCCCCGGCCTCGCCCCCCTTCGCCCAGTTCCACCCCCACGCCCCGGCCTCGTCCCCCTTCGCCCAGTTCCACCCCCACCCCAAACTTTGGGGCAGAGGGGACTCCGCAAGCCGAGGTTTTGGCGCTGCAGACACAGGTGGCGGATTTGAGTGGCCGCGTGGGGACGGTGGAAAAACGACAAGCATTGCTCGAACGCCTGATTGACCGGCTGCAAACGCTGATTGACCAGGCCATCTCGGCACTGACGCCGTAGAATCATTTCTCAAAGATCGTCCTTTTGGGGGTAGCATGACGAAAACCAGCCAACAAAGGTTACAACAGTTTGTAAGTCTGGCGATATCGTTGGGCATTGTCCTGGCGTTCGCCGCTTTGAGCAGCCAGGAGAGCGCTTTGGCCGGCCCACCCCGTCAGTCGTCCCCCACCGAGACAGTCACCACCCGCCGGGTGGCCACACCTTTGACCGTTGATGGCCTCTTCTCCGATTGGGGCCCCACCGCGTCCACGCCGATCACAATCAGCGCTGCCACAGCCGACCTGATCATCGGCTCCATTGATGGCTCATCAGACGTAAGCGCGGCAGTGCGCAGCGTGTGGACAACGGAGGCCCTCTACTTTGCCATCCACGTGAATGATGATCGCCTGATTTCGGATAGTACGGACATCTGGCGAGACGATGGCATCGAAATCGGTATTGACGGTGCCGGCGATGGTCAGGCATGGGGCCATGATGATCATCAATACACCATTCGAATCGACGGGGCCACCGCGGACCGCGGCGTGAAGGGGACCGCAAACATTGCAGCCGCCGCGCAAAAAGTGGCCACAGGCTACGACATTGAGGTGGCCATTCCCTTTTCCGAGTTGCGTACTACCACGGTCGTCTCCGGCACAGTGATGGGTGTGAGCTTCGGCGTACACGATGACGACGACGGCGATAGCTGGGACGCATACCTGGTCTGGGGCGGCACGAACACGAACAGCGGCACAGACCAATTCGCCAGACTGCAATTTCTCGACACCTTGCCGCAACCCACGGCCACACCGCCGGCGACGCCAACACGCACCCCCTCACCCACGCTGACCCCACCGCCCGGCACAACACCAACGCTGGCTCCTGGCTCAGGTGCTACCGTCTTCCAACAGGGGCTAAGCAACTACGCCGGCACCACAGACAGCCACATCTCCGTTTGGTTTCCCGATGAAAACAACGGCGCAGACCCCGTGCTGCCGGTGCGCTCCGGCGACATCATGGCTACCCTGATTCGGTTCGATGTCTCACAGTTTCCGCCCTACTCGACCATCCGGCAAGCCACCTTGCGTCTTTATGTCACGGGGAACAGCAACGGCAACCCCCTGGACATTGCCGCGTATCGCTTGTTGAAACCGTGGTCGGAGAGTCGCACCACCTGGAACCTTGCCGGCAGTGGAGCTCCCTGGGGAGAGCCCGGCGCAAACGCCTTGGGCAGCGATCGGGATTCTACGCCTGCCGGCAGCAAAACGTTGCGTGCCACAAAAACGTGGATCGAACTTGACATCACCGACATGGCACGGCGGTGGGTAGCCAATCCAAGCAGCAACCACGGTCTGATCATCAAAGGATCCGGAAACGTCGCCGTGCGTTACGATTTCGCCTCTTCGGAGAATCCGACCGCGAGTTTGCGTCCCAAGTTGAGCCTGTCATATTATTTCCCGTCGCCGACGCCGACGAACACGCCGACACCAACGTTCACGCCCACGCCGACGAACACGCCAACCCAAACGCCGACACCAACGTTCACACCCACGCCGACGAATACCGCCACACCGACAAACACGCCGACGCCCACCAATACGGCGACAATTACGCCGACACCAACCCGGACACCGACACCCACTCAGACCATGACACCGACGAATACGCCGACACCAACCAACACGCCCACGCCGACCCGTACGCCTACGCCATCGCCTACGCCGACCCTGACCCCCACGCCGACGAACACACCCACCTTCGAAGAGCGGGTCATTCTGATGGACCAGAAGATAGGCGTACTGGAACAGTTGTTGCAGAACTTGTCACAGGCGATAGCAGATTACAAGAACGGGAAGTAGTAGCACACATGAAGTCCCAAAAGCCCCTGATTCTGGTAACCAACGACGATGGGATCGATTCACCGGGACTGCGCGCCGCCGTCCAGGCCGTG
The DNA here is from genome assembly GCA_964455755.1 of uncultured Ardenticatenales bacterium. GTDB lineage: Bacteria > Chloroflexota > Anaerolineae > Ardenticatenales > JAADHH01 > JAADHH01. Next base: position 4,229 of record CAYWAK010000193.1, read on the forward strand.
GAACATCTGGGAGACATCTTGATCGTTGCTCCCAAGATACAGCAAAGTGGAGCAGCACGTAGCTTTCCCATGAAGGAAGGGGCCGCCGAACAGGTGACTTGGCCGGTCAATGGCCCCCACCGCATCACGGCGTACCGGTCTGATGGGTCGCCCGCCCAGGCCGTGCGGCGAGCCGTGCTGTTGTTCGCCCCTCGCAAGCCGGCGTTGGCCGTTTCGGGCATCAACTATGGCGAAAACCTTGGGGCCGGCATCACAATTTCCGGCACGGTCGGGGCAGCTCTGGAAGCGGCCAGTTTCGGCATTCCTTCTCTGGCCGTCTCCCTGCAAACGTACCTGAGCCAGCACCTGTCGAACAGCCACGAGGTGAACTTCTCCGCGGCAAGGTTTTTCACGCGGCAATTCGCAGAGATCGTCCTGCACCAACCGTTGCCTCCCGACGTGGACATTCTCAAGATCGAAGTTCCGCAGAACGCGACCGAGGAAACCCCCTGGCGCATCACGCGCGTTTCCCGCTTCCAGTATTTCCACTCTATCGTTAAAGAGGAAAACGGGAAACGGTTGATCGAAGGCTACGAACCGCGCATCGAAGAAACCCTGCTAGAGCCTGATTCGGACGTGAAAGCCCTGGCCATCGACCAGGTCGTCTCCGTCTCCCCTTTGTCCATTGACTTGACCTCTGCGGTGGATCGTCAATACCTCAGAATGGTATTGGAAAAGCCTGCGGAATAGTTGTAGGGGCGAGGCATTCCCCTCTACGGGGGGGCTGTGCTTAGAATCAGAGAAGTTGAACTTCTTGGTCAATCTGTGCAATCTGTGGCCGGCCTTTTTGGTCCCGGCTTGTCCGAGTTGGGCCAGACCAAGGGGGTTTGTCCCTCTCAGGGGGCTGCAGGAATGCCTCGCCCCCTACTCTCCGTCTCACCATAAATTTGACATTCCAAAGGATGTGCGATACAATAGTGCTGCTAAACAATTGCCGAGGTAGCTCAGCCTGGTAGAGCATCGGACTGAAAATCCGTGTGTCCGCAGTTCAAATCTGCGCCTCGGCACCATGGAATCGTCAGGGCGAGAAGCGGTTGCGAATACCAAAACCGTGTCTCGCTCGTTCGCCGGTTTGCCAAAACCGGAGATGCAACCTCGTTCCAGCTCTCGACGCTGCCTCACGCTTTCGGCCTCTGTTCTCGAGGAGGTGATGCCTTTGGTGAAGTCTTCGGGTATGCCTTCGGGCACCCTCTATCCATCCAGCGGACTGCGCACGGCCAGGCCGCCGCGTTGGAGGATACGTTCGCTCCGCTCAGTACAGGCGTGGGTGTAGAGCATGGTGGTCTTCACGTCCTTGTGCCCC
>CAYWAK010000194.1:0-5443 GCA_964455755.1 uncultured Ardenticatenales bacterium
ATTCCGTGAAAATCTGTGTTATTCTGTGGCTAAAGCAGAAAACGCCAATGTCCAGCTTCTAACTATGAGCGCATGCGCGCCACCAAGGATGGAAATCATGGAGAGGCGGGCCGGCTGGTCGTCATTATGAACGCGGAACGTTTTACGCAGTACGCAGTGCGTGACACTTGAGCATGATCGATTCGTCGATTCGCTCATTCGCTTATTGTCGAAGCTTTGGACTCCTGCTACTCCTCCACAAATGGTTTGCCCAACGCCGTCGGAGGGGGGCTGCGCACGATGCTCGTGACCCGCTGGCGCGTTCGGCGGGGCAGGTAGGCGAGCAGGCGGTCCAGCACGTTGCCGCTCACCAACAGGAGGGCTACAATCATCAGAGCGAAGGGGGCAGCCTGGAAGATTTGCGTCGGCACGCCGGGGGCCACGCGCTGCATGACACTGCCCAGCGCCTTCAAGCCGCCGAACAGGTAAGCGCCGAAGGCCACCCGCAGCGGATGCCACCCGCCGAAGATCACGATTGCCAGCGCGATCCAGCCGTTTCCCGCGGTATGGTTGTGGCTCCAGCCCAGTTTGATGTCCAGCGAGTAGGCCGCGCCGGCGACGCCCACCAAGGCTCCGCCCAGCACGGTATAAAAGAAGCGCAGGCGGTTGACGTTCGTGCCCCGTGCAAAGGCTGCTTCCGGTCGTTCGCCAATACCCTGCAGACGCAGCCCGGGCTGGGTTTTGAACGTCCACAACCAGCTAAGGATGATGAGCAGGAAGCTGCCGTAGACAACCAGGTCTTGGCCAAACAAAATCGGCCCCACGAAGGGCAAATCCTTGAGGATGGGGATGGGCATGGACGGAATGGACGGCCCCGGCTTGTGGACGAAGGGGTTGCCCAGAAAAGAGCTCAGGTCCGCGCAAAGAAGGGTGAGCACAAACCCCACGGCCACCTGATCCTGGCGAAGCGAAATGCTGGCAAAGGCGATTAACGCCGCCACCGTCGCCCCGATCAGCGCAGCCACCACGAAGCCCCAGAACAGACTGCCGGTCAAATAGGCCACAGCGAAGGCTCCCATGGCGGAGAGGAGGATGGACCCGTCCAGGGAAAGGTTGATGACTCCGGCCTTCTCGGTCAGCGTCTCCCCGATGCCGGCATAGACCAGGGGGGCGGAGACGGCAACCACCGATGCGAGCGTACGCAGGAGTTCGTCGCTCATCATTCGTACTTTCGCTCCGCCAGCCGCACACGCAGCCCGTACGCCAGCAATACGAACAGCACGATGGTGCCCTGCAGGACTCCACCGAGCGAGGAATCGAGTTGCATGCGCAATTCCAGGCGCGGGCTACCAACGCCTACGGCTGCGAAAAAGAAGGCGATGGGCGGAACCCACACGGTGCGCATTCCGGCCAGCAAGACGACGAGGATCGCCAGGTAGCCATAGCCACCGGAGATTTGGGGAATCAAGCGGTGGTAAACGCCGATGGTCTGGATTGCACCCCCCAGGCCGGCCAGTGCGCCACAAATGGCGAAGGAGGCCAGCATTTGGCGGGTCGTGTCGATGCCAATCAGTCGCGCGGCGCGGCTGTTCTTGCCCACCGCTTTCAGCATCAATCCCCACGATGTTCCGCGCAGGGCGACGTATACCGCGACGAGGCAAATCAGGGCCACCAGCAGCGCGAGGGGGCTTACCCGCAAGTCGCCCAGGTTCGGCAGCCAGACGGAGTCGGGGAAGGGCTCCGTGCCGCTCATCGTGGCCCGCGCCGCCGGTCGCCATGGGCCGAAGATCAGGTAGTTCGTAAAGGCCGCGGCGACGAAATTCAGGCCCAGTCCGCCGAAAATCTCGTGCACGTTCCCGTGCGTTTTGAGGACGCCGGCCAATACGGCCCAGGCAAGCCCTCCTGCCATGCCGGCAAGCAATACCACGGGGATGTACAGCAGGGACGGGAGGTCGAAGATGCGCACGGCCCAGGTGGCTGCCACCGCGCCCATCACGATCTGGCCTTCAATGCCGATGTTCCACAGGCCGGCCGCGAAGGTAATCAGCAGACCCGCCGAGGCCAGTGATAGGGGCACCCAGGCGGTCAACACGTCCGCCAATTTAACCGGGCTTTCCAGCGCGCCGGCCAGCAGGTTGCGATATGCTTCGCCCGGCGGGGCACCGACCGCGATCAGAATCAAGGTGGTAAACAGAATGGCCAACAGCACGGAGCCCAGGGTCAGGCCGATGTCGGCGAGCTGCCTAGGCAGTCGCATACGCTTTGCCCCCGATCATCGTCCCCAGTTCGGTAGTGCTGGTCTGTTTTGCGTCCACCGGCCCAGATAGTTGGCCGCCCGAAAAGACGTAGATTCTGTCGCTTTGTTCGCGGACTTCGTCCAGGTCTGCGGAGGTAAAGACGATGGCTGTACCTTGCCGGCGACGTTGCCGCAGCATGTCCCAGACCCAGCGGGCCGAATCGACATCCAGGCCGCGGGTTGGGTGCTCCAGCGCCAGCAACCGCAGGTGGGGGGGCAAGAGCGAGAGGAGCGCCCTTTGCTGGTTTCCGCCGGAGAGAGATTCGACCGGACTATCGGGTGTGCCTCGAATGCTGTACTCGGCTATTTTTCGTTCGGCTTTTTCGCGGGCTTCGGGCCATCGAACGAAGAAAGGCATGTCTTCCCGATCGGTGAGGACGCAATGTTCAGCCAGCGTCAATCCTGCCACCAAGCCCTCCTCCAGGCGGTTGGCCGGCAGGAAGGCGATCCCGCTCTTCAGCAGGTGGCGATAGCCTTGCCCGGCCATGTCCTGGCCGCCCAACAGGATTTGGCCCGAGGAAGGGCGCACCAATCCCACGCAAGCGTGCAGGAAGAGTCGCTGGCCGCTGCCCTCGATGCCGGCCAGGCCGATCACCTCGCCGGCGTGGATGGTCAACGAGATGTTCGGGATGGAAAAGCGGGGGCCGGACAGCGTGACGGCATCGAGTTGCAAAACCGGCCGTCCCGGGGGAATGGTTTCCCGCTCGGACGGAGGCAGGTCCTGGCCAAACATGAGCCGCACCAGTTGAGCAGACTGGAACGGGGCCTCCACCTCTCCGCTGACACGCCCTTGTCGGAGGACGGTCACGCGGTGACACAGTTCTTCGGCGTCCTCCAGCTTGTGTGATACGAAGATGACCGAACGCCCCTCGGCTGCCAGGCGATGTAGCGTGGCAAAGAGTTGCACTTTTTGGGGCGTGGAGATTCCGGTCGTCGGCTCGTCCAGGATGAGCGTCTCCGCACCGAGCGAGATGAGGCGCAGGATTTCGAGCTGTTGTCGCTCACCGATGCTCAACGTGGACAACCACTCTTCGGGGTCCATCGGAAAGCCGAACCGTTCGGCCAGTTGCAGCAGCTCGGTTTTGGCGCGCGCTCGATGTTGGCGGAGACGACTGCCGCGTCCCAGGAGAAAATTATCCAGCACACGCATGGCGGGAAAATCGAGGGGGTCTTGGTGCAACATGCCGATGCCGTGCCGAATCCCTTGCGCCGGAGATTGGATGGAGACGCGCTTCCCGTTGATTAGAATCTGGCCACTATCGAGGGAAAGATAGCCGGACAGAATCTTCATGAGCGTGGACTTGCCGGCGCCATTTTCGCCCAGCAGACCGTGGATGGTGCCCGATTGCACCCGCAACGAGATGCCATCGTTTGCGCGCACGGAGCCAAAATGCTTACGGATGTCACGAAGTTCGATTTGCATTGCTACGTTGGCACCATCTGAAGCTCGGAAATTAGAGGTGTGATGCATGCTGTGCGTAGCAACTCATACCCAACACAGCACGCATCACGAGATTTGTCTACAGCTACTTGCTGGGTCCTTCCATGCCCTTCAGCAATTGCGGGAAGTACCAGATCTCATTGTCTGTAGCCGTTTGCCCTTCTTTAAGATAGGGCGTGCCGTCCTGGAAATCGAGCGGCCCTTGGAAAAGGTTCACGTCGCCCGACGCTAAGCCCTTGATGAATTCCTGCAGTTGCGCTTTTTGCGCATCGGTCAATGCCGGCCCTTCGACGAACCCGACTGCGCTGGTGTCGGGGTTGTTGATGTTCTGCCAATCGGGGCCGGACCAGACCCAATCTTGCTTCCAGGTGCCGGCCTGGACGGCTTTCACGGCCTGTACGTAGCTCGGCCCCCAGTTGAAGTAGGGCACACCCAGACAGACCTGCGGAGCCTCGTTGCACGCGCCCTTGAAGTCGTACGGGATGGCGAAGACGCGCTCCCCTTTTTGGGCGCGCTGACCGGCCACTACGATAGCTTCGGTGGTATCGATTCCCGAGAGTATCACATCGGCGCCACTGTCAAATATGTTGTTGGCCACTTCCGTGGGGTCCAGGGTCACACCGGGGATATTGAACCAAAAGCCGATCCAGGTCACGATAAAGCGCAGTTCCGAAGGATCGCCCCCCCGGTAATTCTCGTAGCAATACCGGTAGCCCAGATAGGCCGACGAGGCCAGTCGCCGTGTCTCGTCGTTGATCAGCGGGCCCATATAGCCGGCAGTTTTTGTTTCCGTGGCCAGTGCCGCAGCACAGCCGGCTACGCTCTTCATCAGGATCATCTTACCCATAACGTTGCCCACGTTGGGCGGAGCTTCACCGGTGAGGACGTGGTCGCCGGAGATGTGCATAAAGGTCACGTTGGGATATTTCTGCGCGACCAGGTCTGTATCCGCCATGAAGTCGTCGGATGTGGTGAAGATCAATTTGGCACCCTGCGATACCATGTCGTCCACAACCTGTTCGAGACTGACCCCCTTGCGGTCGGCCGGGTTCAGCTTGTCCAGGTAGACCATCTTGGTCCCCGGAACCTGACTTTCCACATATTTTCCGGCGGTATAGTGCGCTTCGCTCCAGCCGTGGTCGTTATACGGCCCGACGAGCACCACGCCGAAGGTGAACGGCTTTGCTTCAGCGGTTGGCGGTGGTGGGGCTGTCGTTGGCTGTGCTGCCGCTTCAGTTGGCTGGGCCGGCGCTTTTGTGGGGGGAGCCGCGCCTCCACAGGCAGTCAAGGTTATGCCGATGCCCAGCATTATGGCAATCAATAGAACCCACAGGAACGTACGTTTACTCATTTTCTCCTCCTCTGGTTTCACGAAGTGGAAACGGGGAAATGAACAATGGAAGAATGAAACGGGCCGGGACGCCAAATCAAACCTTGCTTGTCTGGAGGCCCGATGGCCGAAAGCAGCTTCCGTCTGCCAATCGTCTAGGCGTTCGTCTTTATACGATCACCCCCCTCCGTTGATTCTGGGCAACAGTTTCCGGTTCCTTCTTTTGTGGAGCCAAGGGGATTATATCATCTCACGGAGTAGATGTCAATAAGCGGGCAAAGGTGCGCGGCAAGCCGGTGTCAGCCTGAATGGCGTACGGTTTGCAGGTCTGCCAACACCGCTTCGCGGACGCGGGGGAGTTGGTCGAGGTCGCTGGGGTAAATGAGCCGGCGGACGG
>CAYWAK010000195.1:0-5420 GCA_964455755.1 uncultured Ardenticatenales bacterium
TCCTTTATTCAGCACCCCGGAAGGGATTCGAACCCCTGACCCGCTGCTTAGAAGGCAGCCGCTCTGTCCGCTGAGCTACCGGGGCTTCTCCGGTCATTATAGCACGAGGGAGGTGTGTCGTCAAAACGTGGGGTGCGCCAAACGCGCCGAGCCGGCCATTAACACTCGCTAAAACCGCAGGCGTAGCATTTCTGGCACCCTTCTTCACGCACCAGCGCCGCATGTCCGCAGTCGGGGCAAAGGTCGGCATGAGGGAATAGGGTGAGCTGTTCGGCGGAGTTTTTGTCGTAGCCATTGTTTTCTACCGGCAAATCAATATGCTCGGCCAGCACTTGCGCCACCCCGTCGGGCAGAGAACGGACCTGTCGCGGGCCGAAGCCGATGGCCCGGAACCCGCCGATTTCACGCAGTTGTTCGACGACGTTGCCCAGCCGTTCGCGGCCGGACAAGGTGGAAGGTTGGCGCAGGCAGAGGGAGATCAACCGGCCAATGGCCTCGGACATGGCCGCTGTCTCGCTACCGGCCTTGCCCACGTTGAGGAATACTTCAAACGGTTCGTTGTCCCCGTTGTGATTGATCGTCACATAGGCTTTGCCCAGGGGCGTGAGCACCCGGTAGGTCGAGCCGGTCATGCGCCGGGGACGCGGCTTCACGATCAGGGCCGGTGCGTTCTGCGCTGCGGCCGCCTTTAATTTCGCTTGCTTGGTTGCTTCAGTCTCCAGCACAACTTTTTCCCGCGATCCGGTCACGTAAACCGTCAGTCCCTTACACCCCAGTTTCCAGGCCAGCATGTACGCTTTGGCCACGTCCTGTTCGGTGGCATCTTCCGAAAAGTTGATCGTCTTGCTGAGGCTGTTGTCAATGAAGGCCTGGATGGCGGCTTGCATATAGACGTGCTCTTCCGAGCTGATGTCTTGCGCAATGGCGAAGACGTGTCGGATTTCTTCCGGCACGTTGGGCACATCCTGGCAACTGCCGGTACGGCGAACCTCCCGAATGATTGTCTCGAATTCGTCCTCGTCTACGTTGGCCCGTTTGAGCGCCCGCTCGAACAAGGGGCTGACATATTGCAGCTCCACGTCTCGACCGTTGTCGTCAACGTGTCTGGTGTAGGCCAGGGCGAACACCGGCTCGCAGCCGTATGCTTCGCAGCCGGCCACGGTGCTGATGGTGCCTGTCGGGGCCACGGTCGTTTGCGCGGCGTTGCGAATGCCATAGCGGCGAATGCCCTGCACGATCTCGTCCCAATCGAGGCCTGGCCGTTCATAGTCGCGTTCGTAGGGCCGCAGGGGAACCGGTGGCTGCCACTGGAGGTTCTGCGGGTCGTAGATACTGCCGCTGATGGCCGGGAAGGGGCCGCGATCGCGCGCCAGGTCAATGCTGCTTCGCATAGCGTGGAACCGTATGAACTCCGCGACCTGGGAAGCCAACTCCTGGGCCTCCTCGCTTCCGTAGCGCACGCCGAGGCGGTACATCACGTCCCCCAGCCCCATGAAGCCCAGGCCAATGCGCCGGTTGCGGTGTGCAGCCTCTTCCAATTGCGGGACCGTCGGCACATACCGGTTCGCCGAGACGACGTTATCCAGGAAATGCGTGGCCTGTTCGATGGTCTCGCGCAGTCTCTCCCAATCGATTTTGTCGTCGGCGGTCATGTGGTGGGCCAGGTTGATGGAGCCGAGGCAGCAGTTTTCGTACGGCCCCAAAAATTGCTCGCCGCAGTTATGGACTACCAAACCATTCGCAATGAACGAATGTGTCTCCGGCTGATGCAAATCGAAAACAGGTTCAACGCCGTCAGGTTCAACGGACATCACTGTCGCGAGAAAAGATTCTTCATACGGACCGCGTGTCATACGGCTGAGGTAATCCGCCAATTTGCCTTGTTTCGCCTCGGTCAGAAACCCAATCTCATTTGCAAAATGGATCAAATTAGATTTGCTGATCGCCAGGTCATGTTGCGCCTGATGAAAATATTCCTTCGTTCCGCCCTTGCCATCCGGCATGAGACGGTATCCGCTGGAACGGCGGTTTTCGTAAATGCGGCTGGCAATTCCGAAATTGAGCAAAAGTCGTTGCACGTCCTTCAGCAAAGGCAAATGACTCGAAGAAAGACGGGCTGAACAACCTTTTTTGCCGCCGTCGTTAACCTGTCCATCTGCGGTAAACAATGCTTGCAGGAAGCCGCGCTGAATGGCTTCACTCCCGGCAAATACAGAGGGTGGTACAAAATGCTTTCGTCCTTTCGTAATTCCATATTGCGCCGCCCAATCTCGCAGGCGTTCCGAACTTACGCGTGCTTCATCGCGCTCTTCAATTTGAGTTACGCTTACAGGATAGGCACGATGTTGATTGGGATGCTCCACAATATTGGTTACGATCTCGGCAAACATGGGGGCCAGTTCGCGTTTTTCGTCACCGAAGAAAGACAACACAGCGCGCACAACATTCACCGTTCCATCACCGACCAGCCAGCCCAACACGCGACCTTCCTCGAGCGTGCCAGTTGCGCCAAACCCACCTTTGCGATTCAGGATGTAAACGCGGTCACCTGTTTGCAGATTGCGCGTCTCCACCCAGCCATGCGAAGTCATAACGCGATGTTCTTCTGTCAGGCGCAGTTCATAACCTTCATGGGCCAACAACCGGTAAACAGGCTTGACGCCCGTTTGAAAAACATGCGTGGCAGGCAGGAAGGTGTCCATCCCAAAGCGCGCATCCGAAGCGACTTTAATTTCCACGCCTTCGGCGGCAAGTTCTTCTGCACGGCGCAATCCATTGTCAGTATAAATCATGGTCTCGCCCGTCACGCATGGATTGGTCGCTTCCAGCTCATACAAGTGCGGCACCGGGTTCGTGCGGTTGGCCGTATCCAGGAAGAGCACACCAGGCTCGCCGTTGTGATGGGCGTACTGCACAATTTTGTCGAACACCTCACGGGCACGCACTTTGTTCCACATTTTGCCATCCTGGGGATTGATCAGTGCAAAATCCGTGTCCTGCTCGACCGCTTCCATGAAAGCGTCGGTAATGCCGACAGAGATATTGAAGTTGCTGATTTCACCCTCGCTCGATTTGCAGCGGATGAATTCCAGGATGTCCGGATGGTCCACACGGAGCACGGCCATGTTGGCTCCGCGCCGGCTGTTGTGTGTCACCATGCCGTAAGCCAGATAGGTGTGATTATCTGCGACCTCAAGATCGAGAGTAAGCGATTGTCCTGCAGACTCAACGCCGCTTACCTCCACAAACCAGAATTGATCTACAGAAGGCGCGCTCTGAAATTCTTTGGGATATTGAGACTTGATCAAATCGTATCCAGAGCGAGTGAGGTTACGTTCACCACGCAGGTAACGCAGAACCTGTCGGCGAAGTTTTGGTTCCGTGGCGCGGAAGTTTATATTTCTGCCACGTCCTTGGCGGTCCATTTGTTTCAGGGTGATTTCATCAAGTATAGGTTGGAGCCAGTAGTGCGGATTTGGCATCACATAAGAACTTTCCCTTCGCAAGTCGCTCTCCCAGGCATAAGCGGCCACAAATCGGGAGCGCAGATCGCATCCTATTTTTTCGCGCCAGGCTTGCAAACCAGTCGTGGATGTAATCTTTACTTGATACGTGTCCGCATCACCCCATCGATCCAATCCAGCGGTAATAGTTCGAATGTTCACTGGGCAACCTAGACCGATCAACAAGGTTGATACTTCGCGTGCCAATCGGGATGAGGTTGTAGTCAGGGTGGGATAGCCATGCTTAAGCGTTCCGTCCGCCTCGAACAGTCCGCGTAGGTACGCGCCGACCACATTGACGGGCGACTGTCGTACCAATCTCGGAACCGAGACCTCGCGGCTGGTCTGTTTCGTGAGGCCATTCATCGCGAGGAACTCCTTGATGGCGCGATTGTCCATTACAAACGTAGCTGAACAATCGTCGGGTTTCTGCATTTTATGAACATGGACACCGAACAATCGCTCCAACAAGAGGGGCATTTCCTCCATCAAATAGGAAGTATGGGCAACGCTTGCGCCCACACGATGATCTTCCTGTCCCTGTGCAACGAAACCGTCGCCAGCCAGATAGCCGAGGAAGAAAGCAAATTCTTCATCTAGTATCGAAGGAAGGTTGGGCATGATTTGATTGCCGTGTTGTTGTGTCGGCTTCTTCAATGCTTGCAACCGACCCACATGTTCGTCGAGGCGGACGATGATCCAGTCGCCGGGAGTGAGATTCTGGATTTCCTTCCATTGCGCCCCCGCATCAGTCATCACTTTTACCTTGTGATTTGGCGTGCCAGTAATGCTTAAACCTTCGCGTGTATTGACGTGTAACACATCCACAACGCCATTGTTGTACCCGCGTGGAGACGCCTTCCTGCCTTCATCTGTCGGAACAGACAGGGTGTGTTCCTGCCAGCCCGCGACTTCTGTATTCACGATTTCATCGAGGCGCAACAAACCCTTGTCGGTAAACACCAATGTTTCAGGCAACAGACAACCGCCTTGGGCGATCTCGCCAAAGGCTTTGTCATAGACCTTCAAGAAGCCAAGCGGTCCGGTGGCTACGCCGGCACTGGTGTGGACCCGCGCGCCCTTCGGCCGCAGCCGGGAAAAGGAGAAGCCGTTGCCCCCACCGGTTTGCTGGATGAGGGCCGCATTGCGCAAGGTCGAGAAGATGCCGTCGGGACTCCGCCCCATGTCATCTTCGACGGGCAACACAAAACAGGCTGCGAGCTGCCCCAGCGGGGTGCCGGCTCCCGTAAAAGTCGGCGAATTGGGAAAGAACCGGATCTGGGCCAGCAGATCATAGAAGGTCTTTTCGGTTTGTGTAGCATTCTGGCCATGCTCAGCGTCCGGGGCAGCCACCGTCCGAGCCACACGACCAAGCATCTCCTCCACAGTTTCTACAGGCAGCCCATCCGTGCCTTTGCGCAAATAGCGCTTGCGAAGAACGGTGAGTGCATTTTCTGTGAAGGAAAGCTCGATTGATTGTCCCTGCCCGTTGCTTGGCACGGAGGATTTCACGGTTGCGCTGCTTCTCTGATCGACCGTCATCTCTGGCTCCTTCTAGCGAATGTCGTAGGTGTGTTTAGCACGGCCCGTCGTGTCAAACGCTGCTGCCGTTAGTATCCCAATGGGCCATTGCCGCGTGCATCGTTTCCAGCGTGGTTGGCTCGGTCGGTGAGCCGTCTGTGTTGAAAATCCCGAAGATTCCACTCATGGTCTGGGCGTCTTTGAGATGAAGAGAGGGGCCAAGCACTGACCACCGGATAGAGGTGGGTGCCCCCTCCGGAAGTCATTATACAGCAAAATCGAGGACACGTCAACCGTGGCATTGTGCTGGTCCAAGAAAACGCGCACCGTATTATACCCCATACGGTGACCAGGTGAGGGGAGAGGGAGAGGGCGCAGCAATGGGGGGTGGGGGGG
>CAYWAK010000196.1:0-5282 GCA_964455755.1 uncultured Ardenticatenales bacterium
CCTGTTTAGCCTGCTTTCGACAGTTGCTACCGGCTTCGGGCAACACGAAAGTGATTCCTAACCGTAAGCGCCTAGCACGTCGTCCCCCAGTTGGCGGCAGCGCGCATAAGATCGTACAGGTCAATCAGGCCGTCGGAGTTGATGTCCAGCGCCGCGTCGTACGCGGGGTCTCCGGCAGTGGTGTGCCATTTGGCGACGAACTGTTGCACGTCATCCGCCTGCACGTCGCCGTCACCATCTACGTCGCCGACCAATTGGCAGGGCACTGCCAGTTGCCACACGCTGCTGCCGACCGTCGCGGCGTACACCTCCGGCCCGGCGCCGCTCCCCGCGAGGAGCGCCACCACGGGGTTATAACTGAGGCCCGATCCGAGGGCATTCCAGTTCGCGCCTTCATCGGTCGAGCGGTACACGTCGCCGTAGGCCAGGGCCGCATAGAGGGTATGGTCGGTGGCAAAGTTGGGCGAAAATGCCAGCGCGCGCACATCGTTATACCAATTGTTCAGCCCCTGTTTGCGGGGTGACCAACTGCTGCCATCGAACCGGAACACGCCTTCGTCCCCCTTGGTTGCGGCGAACAAAATGCCGTCGGTCGCGAAGGCGGGGGAAATGGCCAGCGCCTGCACGTTCAAGTTGGACAGACCGCTGTTGGTGGCTTGCCAGGTATTGCCCCGGTCCGTCGAACGGTAGACGCCCTTGCCGTATACGCCGGCAAACAGGGTCCCGTCCGTGCCGAAAGCAGGCGAGAGGACCAGCGCCTGCACAGTCCCCGCGCCCAACCCGACGCTGGACAATTGCCAGTTGATCGGCGTCGCGTTGGAACGGTACACGCCGCCCGCCGTACCGGCATAGATTGTGTGATCGGTGGAATATTCGGGCGAAAAGGCCACGGCGTGAACCTCGCGATTGCCCAGGCCGGTATCCACCTCCGTCCACGAATCGCCCCGGTCGGTGCTGATGGCCACCCCTTCATTGCCCCACAGGCCGTTGCCGATCATCACCGTGTGATCGCTGGCAAAGTTGGGCGAAGCGGCAATGGCCCACACGCTCATCATGATCAGCCCGCTCAGCGAACCGTTGCGGGCCTGCCACGTCTGGCCGTCGTCGGAACGAAAGAGGCCGCCGCCGTTGCTGCCCGCGAAGAGCGTACCATCGCCGGCCATCTCCAGGGCGTGCATGCGCTGCGCCGCCAGTCCTTGCCGGGCGAAACCCCACGTCTCGCCGTAATCGCTCGACTTCATCACGCCGGTGCCGAACACGCCGGTGAACACCACCCCGTCGGTGGGATAATCGGGCGAAACGGCCACAGCCCAGGTATCGGGCAAAGTCTTGCTCCCCGCGTCCCAGGGATAGTCGCGTCGCTGCCAGCTCTCACCGCCGTCGGTCGAGCGGAAGACGGCCCAGCTCGGCCGGCCGGCGTACACGGTGTCGGCCGCGGTGATCCCGTCGCTGGCGTCGTAGGCCGGCGAGATGGCCAGGGCGATGATGTCCAGCGGCGAGCCGAAGCCGGACGACTTCCTCACCCAGGTCGCGCCGCCGTCGGACGACTTGTACACGGCGTTTGCGCTGGTTCCGGCAAAGACGACCCTGTCACGCACAAAGGCCGGCGAGATGGCCAGGTCGCGTACGTCGTCCACGGGGAATCCGCTTGCCGAAAGGGCCCAGCTCGTGCCGCCGTTGACCGATTCGTACAGCCCGCCCCCATCCGTGCCCGCGAAGACAACGTGATCGGTGGCGTACGCGGGCGATACGGCTACGGCGAAGGCGGTCGTGCTGCTGATGCCGTCGTTCACCGCCACCCACGACGCCCCCCCATTCGTCGAACGGAAGAAGCCGTTGTCTGTGGCGGCGAATAACGTGCTGTCCGTGGCGTAGGCCGGCGACACGGCCAGATCGTTGACGGTCATGGTCGCCATGCCGCTGTTGGCTGCCTGCCACGTTTGCCCGCCGTTCGTTGTGCGATAGACACCGGCGCCGTGTGTGCCGGCCCACATCGTGTGATCGGAGGCGTAGGCGGGGGAAACTGCCATCGAGTAGATGCTCCAGTTGTCGAGGCCGTTATTCACAGCCTGCCAGGTGCTGCCTCCATCCGACGATTTGAAGATGCCGCCGCCGTTCGTCCCGGCAAAAACGGTGTGATCGGCGGCATAGGCCGGGGAAAGGACGATGGCGTTGATCGCGCCGCCAAACGGCCCGTTCGTAGACCACGTGGCGGTCTGCGCATGTACGGGCGCGGAAGCCCCCACGAACATCTGCAGAATCGAGACAATGACGACGAAAAGTCCTGCGTGGCGAACGTTCATGGCGCTGTCGCTATGCCTTGCTTTGTGACCGGCGGATTCCCTGTTCGGTCATGGCACGGGCGTTCAACAGGCGGTCCGCTTCCTCCGGCGACAAATAGCCTTTCTCGACGACCACCTCGTGCACGGTACGCCCGCTGGCCAGGGCCTCCTTCGCCACCTCGGCCCCTTTCGAGTAACCGATGACCGGGTTCAAAGCTGTCACCAGGATGGCATTGCGGGCCAGCCAGCCTTCCGCCTTTTCGCGGTTGGCGACGATACCCCACACGCATTTTTCGGTGAAAGCCCGCAGCGCCCCAATCATGACGTGCATCATCTCGAAGAGATTATGGGCGATGATGGGCATCATCACATTCAGTTCCAACTGTCCGGCCTGACCGGCCATCATCACGGCCAGATCGTTGCCCATGACGTGGAACATGGCCATGTTGAGCATTTCAGCGAGCACCGGATTGACTTTGCCAGGCATGATGCTGGAGCCGGGTTGCACCGTCGGCAGCGTGATTTCGTGCAAGCCGGTAGCCGGCCCGGAACTGAGCAGACGCAGGTCGTTGGCGATGCGGTCCAGGTCAACGGCCATCGTGCGCATGGCTCCGGAAAAATGGACCATGTCGGCCATGCTCTGCATCGATTCGAAGAGATTGTCCGAAGTGTACAACGCAAAACCGGACAGTTCGCTGAGGCGGGCCACCATGCGGGCATGATATTCTGGATGGGCGTTGAGGCCGCTGCCGGTGGCCGTCCCCCCGATGCCCAGCCGGCGGAGGCCGTCGGCGGTCTGCGCGAGGCGTTCCCTCCCCCGCTCTACCGCCCGCGCATAGGCCAGGAACTCCTGCCCCAGGCGCACAGGCACGGCGTCTTGCAGGTGTGTGCGTCCCGACTTGACGATATCGTCAAACTCTTCCCCTTTTTGCGCGAATGCGTCGGCCAATTCGTCCAGGGCGTGGAGCAACGCATCCAGCCGCCAGAGACAGCCCAGGCGAATGGCGGTCGGGATCGTATCATTGGTAGATTGGGCCATGTTCACGTGATCGTTCGGATGGACCGGCTTTTGCGGGTCGTCCAGGGCAAAGCCCAGAATCTGGTTAGCACGGTTGGCGATGACCTCGTTCACGTTCATGTTGTGGGACGTGCCCGCTCCGGCCTGAAAGGGGTCTACCACAAACTGGTCTTGCCACTGACCGGCACGAACTTCCTCGGCGGCCTGGGCGATCGCTTCGGCAATCGTCTCGTCCAGCAGGCCCAACTCGCTGTTGATTTCGGCGGCGGCGAGTTTGACGGTGCTCATAGACCAGACGAAGGCCGGGTATGGCTTCATCCCGCTGATAGGAAAGTTTTCTACCGCTCGTTGGGTTTGTGCGCCATACAGGGCCGTTGCCGGCACACGCACTTCGCCCAGCGAATCACGTTCAATGCGCATGTTTGTGCTCCTCTGTCTGCCGGGTGTGCATCGTATGTTACGCCGGCAGCGGTTCGAAGCGCGCCTGGAAGAAGCGCAGGTGCTTCGGTTCGTACCCCATGCGCAAGCCGCGCGCCTGTGCCCGGTTCTCGTAGACGGCCTGCACCGCTTCAGCCACCACATCAATATGGGCCTGGGTGTAGACGCGGCGCGGAAAGGCAAGACGCACGAGCTCCAGCTTGGGATAGCGGTGATCGCCCGTCACCGGGTCTCGGCCGGCGGAGACGATGCCCCGCTCCATACCCCGGACGCCGCTGTCTACGTACAGGTCTGCGGTGAGGGCCTGAGCCGGAAATTGATCCTGCGGAATGTGCTCATAAATCTTGCGCGCATCCAGGAAAATGGCGTGGCCTCCTACCGGCTGCACGATCGGGATATTCCAGTCGAGGAGCATTTGTCCCAGGTATTCCACCTGCCCCACGCGGGAGCGGATGTGGTCATCCTGGACGCTTTCTTCGATGCCGATAGCCATTGCTTCCATGTCCCGTCCGGCCAGGCCGCCGTAGGTGTGCAGGCCCTCGTAGACGACGACCATGTTGCGCGCTTCGTCGAACAGTTGCCGGTCGTTCATGGCCAGCCAGCCGCCGATGTTCACCAGCGCATCTTTCTTTGCGCTCATCCAGCAACCGTCCGTGTAGGAACAAAACTCGCGCAGAATCTCGGCCACCGGCTTTTCGGCATAGCCGGGTTCTCGCTGCTGGATAAAGTAGCAGTTCTCGACCATGCGGGTGGCATCCAGGAAAACAGGGATGCCATAGCGATCGGTCAGTTCGCGCAAAGCACGGACGTTGGCCATGCTCACCGGCTGGCCGCCGGCCATGTTGACCGTGCCGGCCAGGCTGACGTAGGGGATCTTTTGCGCGCCGACTTTTTCGATGAGGTCTTGCAGCTTTTCCAGGTCTACGTTCCCCTTGAAGGGGTGTACGTTCGCCGGATCGTGCGCTTCGCCGATGATTACGTCCACAAAAGTGCCGCCGGCCAATTCCTGATGCAGGCGGGTGGTGGTGAAATACATGTTGCCCGGAATGATGTCGCCGGGTTTGATCAAGAGCTGGCTGAGGATGTGTTCTGCGCCCCGGCCCTGATGTGTGGGCACAAGATGGCGATAGCCGTAGTGCTTGCGAACGGCATCCTCCAGGTGATAGAAGTTGCGGCTGCCGGCATAGGCCTCGTCTCCCAGCATCAATCCGGCCCACTGGCGATCACTCATCGCATTCGTTCCGCTATCGGTGAGCACGTCAATGTATACATCCTCCGAACGCAACAGGAACGTGTTGTAGCCAGCTTCGGCAATGGCCTTCTGCCGAAACTCGCGGGTGGTCATGTGGATAGGCTCGACCATTTTGATCTTCCACGGTTCGGCCCATGATCTTCGTCCGCGCTGCTGGCCGGCGGTCATCGGGGTGCTGTCTGGTGCCATCGTTCGTTTCCTTTCTCTGCCCGTCTCCACGAGAAGACGCTGGCGGTTAATGAACTTTCCCATTACGGTAAAATTGACACGTGGAACAGGCTTTCGAGCCTGT
>CAYWAK010000197.1:0-5206 GCA_964455755.1 uncultured Ardenticatenales bacterium
GGTAGCGAGCAAAGGGCGAATTCTTTGAACCGGAAAATCTGCAAACGGGTCGCGGCTATGGCTCTTGGGGCATTGTTCCTGTTCACTGTGCCGGCCCACGCCTTTCCGATTGAGGGAGGCGACGGCACCTTCCCGATCCGGCGTCCCCCCGACGGCGATTTGCGGGTGATCGTAGTGGACGCAACCACGGACATGCCGGTCGCGCAGGCGGCCGTGCAGGTGCGGGGACGCACCGTCAGCACGAATGCACAAGGAAGGGTTACGCTCGCCGTGCGCTCCCCCGCCCCGACGATTCGCGTGTCGGCGCCCGGCTATCTGCCTGCTTCGTTCATCTATCTTGGGGAACGGACCAAGCGTGTCTCTTTGCGACCGCGAGAATTTTCCGGCAAAGTAAGCGATGCTTCAACCGGCGCACTGCTGGCCAATGCCCTGATCTATGATAGCAGCGGGCGGTTTGTGCAGGCCGATTCGCAAGGGTTCTTCCGCTTTCCCGATTTGGATGCCGATGCGCACCTGCGCGTCAAAGTCCCCGGCTACCGGCTTGGCCACTTCGTGCGGGGGGCGGCCGTCTCCGCCGATTTCCGATTGCTTCCCTTTCAAACCATGGGCGTGTACATCCCCTTCGGCTTGCTGGCCAGCGCCAGCCGTGTCCGCGCAATCATGGATGCCGTGCAGCACACGGAGTTGAATACGGTTATCGTGGACATCAAGGGGGATCGGGGGCGATTGGCGTACGCCAGCCAGGTCCCGCTGGCCCAAGAGATCGGCGCACCGCAGGCGGGGCTGATGGATATCGGCGATCTGGTGCGGAAGGCACACCGCCGCGACATCTACGTGGTCGCCCGGCTGGTCGTCTTCAAGGACGAGCCGCTGGCCGTCGCCCATCCGGAGTGGGCGACCCTGCGCGCCGATGGCACACTTTGGCGCGATCGAGAGAATCTGGCCTGGGGCAACCCGTTCCGCTCCGAGGTGCAGAACTACAACATCGCCATCGCCAAAGAGGTGGCCGGTCTCGGTTTCGACGAGATCCAATTTGACTACGTGCGCTTCCCATCCGATGGAGATATTCACAACATTGTGTTTGGTCAGAAGAATACGGCGGAGACGCGTCGCGCCGCCATCGGCGACTTCATGTCGCGCTTGTCAACGGCTCTGAGCCGCTATGCGGTTTTCACTTCGGGCGACGTTTTTGGGTTGGTGCCGTGGGTCAATGGCGAAATGGGCATCGGCCAGGAGATGGAAAACATTGCGCCCTACGTGGACTATTTGTGCCCGATGGTGTATCCTTCCACCTTCGCGCCCGGCAGCATGGGCTTCGAAAATCCCAGCCTGCACCCTTACGACATTGTCTTTCGCAGTGTGACCAAGGCGCGCAGTCGTACGACAACGATCATTCGCCCGTGGTTACAACACTATTCGTTGAATGGCGTCACCTACGGCCGGGATGAATTCCTGATTCAACGCCAGGCAGCGGAGCGTGCCGGGAGTGGGGGCTGGGCGTACTGGAATGCCGGCGGCAAGTATGACTTTTCGCTCTTCGCCCCGCAGCCATAATGGGGCACGGACCTATTCCCACTCGATGGTAGCCGGGGGTTTGCTGCTGATATCATAGACCACGCGGTTGACGCCGGCCACCTCGTTGACGATGCGGCCGGAAATGCGGGCCAGCAGATCGTGCGGGAGACGCGCCCAGTCGGCGGTCATACCGTCTTCGCTGGTGATCGCGCGCACGGCGACCAGGTCGGCATACGTCCGGCCATCGCCCATCACCCCGACGCTTTTCACCGGCGTAAGGACGGCGAAGTATTGCCACACGTCCCGGCCCAGGCCGGCCGATTCGATCTCCTCCCGGACAATGGCATCGGCGGCCCGCAAGGGAGCCAGCCGCTCCGGCGTGATCTCGCCGATGCAGCGCACGGCCAATCCCGGGCCGGGGTAGGGCTGGCGATAGACCATTTTGTCGGGCAGACCGAGCGCCTTTCCCACGGCACGCACTTCATCTTTGAAGAGGTATCGCAGCGGCTCAATGAGCTTGAACTTCATATCGGCCGGCAAGCCCCCTACGTTGTGGTGGGTCTTGATTCTGGCGGCTGTAGCCGCGGTTTGAGGACCGGCGCTCTCGATGACATCGGGATAGAGCGTCCCTTGCAGCAAGAAGTGGAAATCGCCCAAACTCTTGGCCGTCTCTTCGAACACGCGAATGAATTCCGTGCCGATGATCCGCCGCTTCTCTTCGGGGGCGACGATGCCGCGCAACCGGCGGAGGAACCGCTCGCTGGCATCCACGGCGATCACCTCGGCATCTATGTGCTGGCTGAATAGGCGCAGGCTGCGTTCCGCTTCGCCCTGACGGAGCATTCCGTGGTCTACGAAAACGCAGGTGAGCTGGTGGCCGACGGCCTTTGCGGCCAGGGTGGCCGCCACAGCCGAGTCGACGCCGCCCGATAGCGCGCAAAGGATGCGCCGGTCGCCTGCCTCTTCGCGGATTGCAACGATGCGCTCTTCCACAAAGGATCCGGGCGTCCAGGTGCCCTGACACCCGCAGACGCGGAATAGAAAGTTCCGAATGATCTGCGGCCCGTCCGGTGTGTGAACCACTTCGGGGTGGAATTGCAGGCCGTACAGCTTGCGTTGCGGGTCGCCCATGGCGGCGACGGGCGAGTTGTCCGTGGTGGCGACAGATTCAAAGCCGGGGGGCAGCCGGGTGATGCGGTCGCCATGGCTCATCCAAACCTGCGGGTCGGGGGGCAACCCGGTGAACAAATCCGAATCTTCCGCCGGGTGCAGTTGGGCAAAGCCGTATTCCCGCTTGTCGGACCCGGCCACCGTGCCGCCCAATTGGTGGGCCAACAGTTGCATGCCGTAGCAGATTCCCAGGATGGGTCGGCCACTCTCCAGGACAAAGCGCGGAATGGTGGGAGCGTGCGGGGCATAGACGCTGGCCGGCCCGCCGCTCAGGATGTATCCGCGCGGGTTCAGCTTTTCCAGCGTGGCAGGAGCGATGTCGTGCGGGAGCATCTCGCAGTAGACTTGCGCTTCGCGAACGCGGCGGGTGATGAGTTGGCTGTACTGCGAGCCAAAGTCCAGAATGACGATTGTATCGCGTTGTTCCAAAGTTATCTCCTGACCCGGGCCGGCCGGATTTGTGCGGCCGGGCGGTATATTTCAGCAGGCCCTTGATCTGCCCGGCGCGCAAATATGTCGGTCATTTTTCTCACTGCAGAGACGCAGCGTTGTCCGCGGTTTTCTTGGCGAACTCGGCGGCGAAGTTCGGCGAACCCTGTCGCAGAAAGATGTCCGTCGTCATGTGCTAGTGTTGCAGCGGAACGCCCATAATGTCCAGCTCACGGATTGCTTTGAACCCGATTTCTTCCAACTCCTTGACAAGGTGCGGGTAGTTGGCAGACACATTTGTGACGATATACCTCTGTGGCGCGTGTTCGGCAAGCTGAACCAAAATAGCCGCCAGCAAATGCTCGATGTTTTCCCGGTGATCCGGGTGGGCGAGGAAGGAGGCCGTGTGCGAATCGCTCCCCAAACTGAGGGTAAGATTGGCAGCGGCAACCAGTCGGCCACGTCGTAGGACCCAGCGTCTTCGGGACCACCCTCCCTGCAGGAACTCTCCGGCCCGCGACAGCCATCCGGGGGCCCAGCGCGCCACACTCTCCTCGGCGTCTAGTGGCCGCATCCGCTGCAAGGAAGGGGCCACGGTCAATTCTTCCAGTCTGTAGATTTCCTCCCGCATATTGCGGTCTGGATCGGTGATCGTGTAGTCAGAATCCGCGGGGATCTTTGGCGGAGACAAATATCGGGCGTGCATTTCCGAAAACGTGTCGAGGACTTGGAATCCGAGTTTGTCGTAGAGCGCTTTTGCCGGCGCATTGTCGGTACGCACGAGGAGGCTGATCCAATCTGCGTCCCGTTTCAGGGCATGTTCGATGGCCGCCTCCATCAGATGGCGGGCAATGCCCCGCTGCCGGTACTGGGGATAGACGGCCAGGTTGCTGATGATCCACTCGTTGGCGTAGTCACGGGATGGGCTGATGGTGACGTTGCCCGCCACCTTGCCATTTTCGACCCAGACGTAACCGGCGAAGAGATCGCGAAAGAAGCTGTTGGTCGTTCCCAGCAGGCCGACGAGAGGGCCCATCCATTGCAGCGAGCGAATCTCGTCCACAGTGGAGCTTCCGCCGGCCGACAAATCTTCGGCGAAGGCGACTTCGATCAGGTCAGCCAGGGCACCTAAGTCGTGTGCCGGGTTGAAGGGGCGCAGCCCGCGCAATCCGTAGTGGCGACTCAATGTGAGCCGTTCTACCATGTGGTGCTACTCCTCCCAGTGCAAGATCCACACGCACAGCCCGGCCAATCCAATCGTGGCGATGACCATCCAAAGACGTTGGCTGGGCAGGAGACTCACATCTTTGGCCGCCAACAGCAAGATGATGACCATGCCCAGGGCCAGACCAATCCAACTGGTGAGATGGGGATGGTGGTCTATGAATTCGCGCATCATGATCCTGTCTCCTTATCCTGTGCGATCAACTGGCTCCACGCCGCATTCACCTGCGCTTCCAGTTGTTTGCGCGATCCGTTGTTGCGAATGATGACGTCTGCATATCGCATCTTGTCGCCCCAGCCGGCCTGTGCCCGCAGGCGTGTCTCTGCTTCTTCGCGGGACAGGCTGCGCGATTTCATCAGCCGCTCGATCTGCCGGTCGGGGTCACAGGTGACGATCCAGACCGCTTGGCACCGTTTGTGATAGCCCCCTTCGATCAACTTGATGGCTTCAAGCACGACGACGGTGTTCCGGTTGTGAGGCGCTGGTTCGTTCCGGAAGGGTCGCAGGCGATCTTCAATTTCTGCAATCGTTGCCGGGTGGACAATGCGTTCCAACCGGCGCATGGCGTTTCCGTCGGAGAATACGCGCGCGCCCAGCCGTTTGCGATCAATCGTTTTGTCCGGGTGCAAAATGTGCTGCCCAAATTCGGTCACAATGTCGCGCCATACCGGGCGTCCGGGTGCCATCAGTTCGTGCACCAGGGCATCGGCGTCAATGACTTGCGCGCCGCGAGCTTCCAAGAGTCGCAATACGGTTGTTTTGCCGCAGGCAATCGGGCCTGTCAAACCAAGGAGTATCATTGTGTTGGCTATCCTATCCCCATTATACCACAAGCCTGCCGGTCAAACAACTTTGTGGCGGTGAGCG